>NZ_JBLWIT010000078.1:0-9877 GCF_048381435.1 Rhodococcus mengyinensis
GTCGTCGACGGGCGCACCGTGCAGGCAAACGGCGGCAAGGACGGGTTCTGGCTCGGACCGACCCTCATCGACCACGTCACCACCGACATGAGCGTGTACACCGACGAAATCTTCGGACCCGTCCTGTCCGTCATCCGCGTCGACTCCTACGACGAGGCCCTGGAACTGGTGAACTCGAGCCAGTTCGGCAACGGCACCGCCATCTTCACCAACGACGGCGGCGCCGCCCGGCGGTTCCAGAACGAGGTCGAGGTCGGCATGGTCGGCATCAACGTCCCCATCCCCGTCCCCATGGCGTACTACAGCTTCGGGGGCTGGAAGAACTCCCTCTTCGGCGACAGCCACGCCCACGGCACCGAAGGCGTCCACTTCTTCACCCGCGGCAAGGTCGTCACCACCCGCTGGCTCGACCCCAGCCACGGCGGACTCAACCTCGGCTTCCCCCAGAACAACTGAGCCGGAAAGGACCTACGGTCATGACGACGACAGTCTCCCAGGAACTTCTGCCCACCGGTCAGTCTCTCGACGCGGCCCGTGTCGAAGGGGAGCGCGCGTACGCCCTCGACCGGGCGCACGTGTTCCACTCGTGGTCCGCGCAAGAGCAGATCACCCCGATGACGATCCTCGCGTCCGAGGGTTCGTATGTGTGGGACGGTGCCGGGAACCGCATGCTCGACTTCTCGTCCCAGCTCGTCAACACGAACATCGGGCACCAGCACCCCAAAGTCGTTGCCGCCATCCAGGACCAGGCCGCGAAGCTGTGCACCATCGCACCGCAGTACGTGAACGACGCCCGCTCCGAGGCCGCCCGGCTGATCGCCGAGCGGACCCCGGGTGACTTGAACAAGGTGTTCTTCACCAACGGCGGCGCCGACGCCAACGAGCACGCTGTGCGCATGGCTCGGCTGCACACCGGCCGCTACAAGGTGCTGTCGCGGTACCGCTCGTACCACGGCGGCACGGACACCGCGATCAACCTCACCGGCGACCCGCGCCGGTGGCCCAACGACTACGGCAACAGCGGAGTCGTCCACTTCCACGGACCGTTCCTGTACCGGTCGCAGTTCCACTCGGAGAACGAGCAGCAGGAAACCGAGCGCGCGCTCGAGCACCTCGACCAGCTGATCCGCCTCGAGGGGCCGAACTCGATCGCAGCGATCGTCCTCGAATCGGTTCCCGGGACCGCGGGAATCATGGTGCCCCCGCCCGGTTACATGGCAGGTGTCCGCGAGATCTGCGACCGCTACGGCATCGTGTTCATCGCCGACGAGGTGATGTCCGGGTTCGGCCGGACCGGAAAGTGGTTCGCGATCGACCATTTCGGTGTCGTCCCCGACCTGATCACGTTCGCGAAGGGGGTCAACTCCGGGTACGTCCCGCTCGGTGGTGTCGCGATCAGCGAGAAGATCGCGGCGACGTTCGCCAACCGGCCGTACCCCGGCGGACTCACCTACTCGGGGCACCCGCTCGCCACCGCAGCCGCCGTCGCGACGATCAACGCGATGGAGGACGAGCGGATCGTCGAGAACGCGGCCCGGATCGGCAGCGAGATCCTCGGCCCCGGACTGCGTGGCCTGGCCGACCGGCACCCGTCTATCGGCGAAGTCCGCGGACTCGGCGTGTTCTGGGCGATCGAACTCGTCGCCGACCGTGCCACGAAGGAACCGCTCGCGCCCTACGGCACCTCCAGTCCGGCGATGAACGAGGTGATCGCGGCGTGCAAGGCAGGAGGATTGCTGCCGTTCGCCAACTTCAACCGCATTCACGCTGTGCCGCCGTGCACCGTCACCGAGGCCGAGGCCCGCGAAGGACTCGCGATCCTCGACACGGTTCTCGACATCGCGGACGCACACCGCAACTCCTGACACCCCGTCTGCCACACATCCGTGTCCTGACACTCGATCCGTCCCGCGGTCAATGGCGCCCGCGGGACGGATCTTTCTCGTTTCCACGACAACACACGGCGCCCGGATCTCAACGGAGAGAATCTATGAGCTCGACCACGTCCACGCTCGCACTGTCCCTGCCGGAAGGCTATGTCGAAGAACGGGATCGGCCGCCAGTTCCCGACGTCGCCATCCTCGACCGCTTGACCACCGACGCATTCGACCTGCACGTCCACACCGTCGGACCGAACGAGAACCGGCAACTGCGGGTCACGCTCTACAGCGGAGGCTCGACCGTGTCGCTCGAACGGGTGCTGCGGCTTCTCGGGAGCCTCGACCTCGAGGTCGAGGGTCAGCGGACGTCGGTGTTCCGCCGCGCCGACGGACTGGTGTGCCGGCTCTACGACTTCCGGGTGTCCGCGGGACCGCTCGTCACGTCCGCGGTGGCGTCGGGATCCGTCGAACCCGAGGCCGTCCTGGAGACGTTTCGTGCGATGTGGTCGGGTTGCGCGGAGGCGGATCGGTTCAACGTGCTGGTGCTCGCCGCCGGCCTGGACTGGCGGGAGGTCGTGCTCCTGCGCGCGTACGCACGCTTCCTGCGACAGAGTGCTCTGCCCTACGACCAGGGCCGGATCGAGGCGGTCCTGCTGTCGCGTCCCGAGTTCGCGTCCGCACTCGTCGCGCTGTTCCACGCGCATTTCGATCCATCCCGTCCCGGTGGCGGCACGTCTCGCGACGACGAGGTCGAACAGTGTGCGCGCCGGGTCGAATCGCTGCTCGCAGAGGTGGAAGGCCTCGACGCCGACCGTATCCTGCGCGCCTACTCGGGCCTCGTCGCGGCGACGACCCGCACCAACTTCTATCGGGACGGAGCGCTCGGCCCCGCTCGTCCTCAGTTGTCGCTGAAGTTCCGCTCCGGCGAGATCGACGAACTTCCGCGGCCGAGGCCGTTCTACGAGGTCTTCGTGTATTCACCGGACATGGAGGGCGTGCACCTGCGATACGGACCCGTCGCGCGCGGCGGGCTCCGCTGGTCCGACCGGCTCGACGACTACCGCACCGAGATCCTCGGACTCGTCAAGGCGCAGGCAGTGAAGAACGCCGTCATCGTGCCCGCGGGCGCCAAGGGCGGATTCGTCGTGCGCAACCCGTCGTCCACCGGCCAGGACTGCTACCGCCAGTTCATCTCCGGGCTGCTCGACGTCACCGACAACCGTTCGGGCACAGCCGAATCGGTTCACCCGGACCGGGTCGTCTGCCGGGACGGCGACGACCCCTACCTCGTGGTGGCGGCGGACAAGGGCACTGCCACGTTCTCCGACACCGCCAACGAGGTGGCCCGGACGTACGACTTCTGGCTCGGTGACGCGTTCGCGTCCGGCGGTTCGGTCGGCTACGACCACAAGAAGATGGGCATCACCGCGAAGGGTGCGTGGGTGAGCGTCACCCGGCATCTGGCCGAACTCGGAATCGACGTCGACCGTGACAGTTTCACGGTCACGGGGATCGGCGACATGAGCGGCGACGTCTTCGGGAACGCCATGCTGGCGAGTGCCGGCATCGGGCTGGTCGCCGCGTTCGACCACCGCCACATCTTCGTCGACCCCACTCCCGGCAGGGAGCAGGCCTGGCAGGAACGCCGCCGGCTGTTCGAGCTGCCGCGGTCGTCGTGGGCCGACTACGACCGGACCCTCATCAGTGAAGGCGGCGGCGTCTGGTCGCGTGAGAGCAAATCGATTCCGGTGAGCAGCCAGATGCGGACGGCGCTCGGTCTCGCCTCGTCGGTGACGACGTTGACGCCGCCGGAGATGATCCGCGCCATCCTCGCCGCCCCGGTGGATCTCCTGTTCAACGGCGGCGTCGGGACGTACGTCAAGGCCTCGTCGGAGTCGCACACGGACGCGGGCGACAAAGCGAACGACACCGTCCGGATCGATGCACGCCGGCTGCGTGCACGCGCTGTCGCCGAGGGCGGCAACCTGGGCATGACGCCGCTCGCCCGCATCGAGTTCGCCCGGACGGGTGGGCTCGTCAACACGGATGCACTGGACAACTCGGCCGGAGTGGACTGCTCCGACCACGAGGTGAACATCAAGATCCTGCTCGACTCGCTGCCCGTCGACCGGCGGCTGGACCCGGTGCGGCGCTCGGACCTGCTCGGGGCGCTCACCGACGACGTGTCCGAACTCGTACTCGCCAACAACCGTGCGCAGAACCGGGTACTCGGCGACGCCCGGTCGAACGCCCACCGGATGGTGGACGTGCACTCGAGGATGGTGAACGACCTGGTCGACAAGCGCGGTCTGGACTGCGACCTGGAGGCGCTTCCGAACCCCGAGGGTTTCGCCGAACTGTCGGAGGCAGGCCTCGGGCTGAGCTCGCCGGAACTGGCGACCCTCCTCGCCCACGCCAAGCTGGATCTGAAAGCGGAACTCGAGGATACGGACGTCTTCTCCGACGGGTACTTCTCCGAGCGGCTCGGCGCGTACTTCCCGGCCGCGCTGCGCACCGTCCTTCCCGTCGACGCGCACCCCCTCCGCCAGGAGATCCTCGCCACCGAGATCGTGAACGACATCTTCGCTCGCGGCGGACTCACGTACGCGTACCGGCTGCGTGAGGAGACTGGGGCCGGGCCCGCGGATGTGGTGCGCGCGTTCGCCATCACGTCGGAAGTGTTCGGGCTTGCGCAACTCTGGTCCGACATCGCCGCGGCGAAACTACCACCGGCGACGGAGTACGAACTGGTCGTCGAGGCCCGCCGGCTGCTCGACCGGGCGTCGCGGTGGTTCCTCGCCAACCGTCGGCAGCCGCTGTCGGTGGACGCCGAGATCGACAATTTCCGGCGCCACGTCCACACGCATTCCGGCGACGTCGGCGGATGGCTCCGCGGCGCGGAGGTGCTGGCGATGGAGGACACGCGTCGCTCCTACGACGAGGCGGGCGTCGAGACGTCCATCGCCCGGCGTATCGCGGACGGCCTCTACCGCTTCAGCCTGCTCGACATCGTGGACGTCGCCCGCGAACTGGAGCACGACGTCGCCGAGGTGGCGCCGCTCTACTTCGCCCTCTCCGATCACCTCGGCGTGGATCGATGGCTGATCAAGGTGTCGGCGCTTCCGCGGGGTGAACGGTGGCACACCCTCGCCCGGGTGGCGCTGCGCGACGACCTGTACCGCTCCGTCCGGCTCCTGACCCGGGACGTCCTGTCGTCGGGGGCGCCCGGCGATGCGCCGGACTCCCGGATTCTGCTGTGGGAGAATGCGAACCGGGCGAGAATCGAGCGTGCTCGCCGGACGCTGGGGGAGATCGACGCCGCGTCCACCCACGATCTCGCGTCGCTGTCGGTCGCGGCCAATGCGCTTCGCGCCTGTGAGTACTTATTAACGTCAGGCGGTTAATAAGTACTCACGGGCGAAGCTACAGGGTGCGTGCAGAATCGATGGTGGGTGCGTCGTCCTCGTCGTCGGGTACGAAGTCGGCTTCGCCGGCGGAGGCCGGTTCCTTCCAGATCCAGGGCTGACCGTCCTGGACGACGCGCCGGTAGGCGTACAGCACGATCGACAGCGACAAGACGACGACGCCGACGATGAGTTCCTTCGTGCTGCCGTATCCCGTGATGGAGGCGCTGAGCGCGCCGACGACGACCATGATCGTGTCGATCACCACGAGAAGGCCGGCGATGTACACCCACTGCTTGCCGAGCTTGATGGGGCGATGGGCGTCCGGTTCGTCGCGGCGCAGGTTGAGGAAGCCGGTCAGCGACAGGATGTGGCAGATGAGGTAGCCGACGATGCCGGCGACGATGACAGCGAGGGCCTCGCCGACGAACAGGATCAGGATGACGTTGACGAGCAGGTCCAGCGACATGGCACGCCCCGGGACCTTGAAGCGGTTGAGCTCACCGAGTTGCTTGATGGTGAGGCCCTCCCGGGCGCTGCCGTGGAGCACGCGTCCGCCGTCGGCGGTGGTCATGACCATCAGGAGGACGAGGCCGGCGATGAGGCAAATCGCCATCACGATGTCGCCACCGGGGAAGAGGCTTTCGAACACGGTCAGGTAGAAGGAGACGGGGTTTTCCGCGACATCCGCCTGGTCGACGAGTCCGCCGACGCCGAACGGGACGAGGATGTAGACGGCGATGACGAAGAAACCGGCCAGTCGCAATGCAATTCGGCTGTCGCGGATGGTGTCGCGGAATTCGGGCACGAACGAGGCGACGGCCTCGATGCCGTACACCGACCAGGCGAGGACGAACATCCAGGCGATCGCGGTGCGCCAGCCGGCTTCACCGCTGGCGGCGATGTCCCAGTGCAGATTGCTCATCGACCAGTTGTCGGACAGGAGAGGAGCGGCCGCGAAGACGACGATCGGGACGAGGACGAGCGCGCCGGTCGCGTACATCAGCCACATCGCGGGTCGCATGCCCAGGACGTTCAGGCCCCAGCCCATGACCAGGACGCCGAGTGCGATGACGTGGGGGAGTCCGATTGTGGCCAGGCCCGTGGAGAACGTCCACGTCTTTTCGGGGAACCACTCGGCCTGGACCAGCTTTCCGATCTGCAGACCGTAGATGGCGAGTGAACTGGACCAGGAGAACCAGTAGCCGTACGTCGCGAGCGGACCGACGAGGGTCGACCGGGTCCGCCAGCCCTGGTGGGCGTACATCGAGATGCCGCCGACCTTGTCGACGAACATGCTAGCCATCTCGGAGTAGATGAAGTTCTGCAGGCACGCGAGGACCGCGACGGCGCCGAGGAGGACGAGCGTCGTCCACGCGCCGATCAGGCCGATTGCGTACCCCATGCCGACGAAGAGTGCGGCGGGGATCGAGAGGCTGATGGTGAAGCCGTCCCACCACCGCAGGTTCTTCTCATAGGTGTGGTCGTCGGCGTAGGAATCGTGCAGGCTCACGGGATTCTCCAGTTCTGGGCCTTGTCGGCGCAGTGTGTGTATTCAGAATGCGGACCTCGGCGACTCGAGTCGAGTGGGGGTGGAGGCCGACGGACCGCCGCAAGTATGTGATTCAAGACACTAACACCGCGCAATGCGTCACACAAGATGAAAATAACCCCGCAATGCGCATTGACTGAGCGTTTACATTCACGAAATGCAGCCTTTTGGCCCCACAACGCCACTGATCTCGTCGTTCTGGATAGAGTCGGTCCATGTCTCAGCACACTCTGGACGAACTGGACCGCGCGATCCTGCGGCAACTCGAAGACGATGGGCGGCGAGCGTTTCGGGAAATCGCCCGAAACCTGGGGTCCTCCGAGGCGACGGTACGGGCGCGCGTGAAGCGTCTGCAGGATCTGAACATCCTGCGCATCGTCGCGTTCGCCGATCCCGAACGGCTGGGCGACTCGCAACTGGCTCTGGTGTTCCTGACGGTCGACCCGGCCCGGCACCAGCAGGTCGTGGACACTTTGACCGAGATGCCGGAGATCACTTACGTCTCGACACTGCTGGGGCGCAGCGACATCTGCGTCGAGGTCGGCAGCGCCAACAATGCCGAGCTGTGGGCATTCCTGAATCAGCACGTCAGCACCATCGAGGGCGTGCGCACCACGGAGACCATCTCGATCCTCAAAGTGCACAAGCTGCGGTACGGCACACCCTCGAAGGAGTAGTCCTACCGTCCGTCGCTGAACACCGTGCGGTGCCAGGCTTTCCGGGAGACCCCGGTGATGTCACTCATGACGTGTTTGACGGTCAGGTACTCCTCGAACGAGTACGTCGACATGTCCTTGCCGAAGCCGGACGCGCCGACCCCGCCGTGCGGCATCTCGCTGATGATCGGGATGTGATCGTTGATCCACACACACCCCGCGTCGATGTCCCGTGAGGCGCGCTGCGCGCGGTACACGTTCGTCGTCCAGGCCGACGCGGCGAGACCGTAGTCGGTGTCGTTGGCGCGGCGGATCGCGTCGTCGTCGCCCGAGTGGCGGCTCACGGTGAGCACGGGTCCGAACGCCTCGTCGCGGTAGATCTCCGCATCCTCGGTGACGTCGGCGATCAGGGTCGGGAGGTAGAAGGCTCCGGGCAGGTCGGGGGCGGATCCGCCGGTCACGATCCGGAAGCCTGCCGCGCGGGCGCGCTGCACCATGCCGTCCACCCGGTCGCGATGAGCGAGCGTGATCAGCGATCCGAGATCGGTGTCCGGGTCCCAGGGATCCCCCACGACCACCCGTTCCATCAGTTCGGCCACGCGGGCGACGAAATCGTCGTACAGCGAGTCCGCGACGATCGCGCGGGTCGCCGCGGTGCAGTCCTGGCCGCCGTTGATGAGTGACGCCGCTACCGCGCCGTGCACGGCCGCATCGAGATCGGCGTCGTCGAACACGACTAACGGCGCCTTGCCGCCCAGCTCGAGCTGCACGCGGGTGCCGTTCGCGGACGCCTGCGCCATCACCGGGGCCCACGGCAGTCGACCCGGTGAATGTCAGGACATCGATACCGCGATGTCCGGCGAGCGCGGCGCCGACCTCGGCACCCGTGCCCGTCACCACGTTGAACACGCCGTCGGGCAGACCGGATTCGGTCGCCAGCCGGGCGAGACGCAGCGTGGTGAGGGGAGTGAGCTCACTCGGTTTGAGCACGACCGTGCACCCGGCGGCCAGCGCCGGAATCACCTTCCACACCGCCATCTGTAGCGGATAGTTCCACGGCGTGATCGACCCGACGACGCCGACGGCCTCACTCCGGATGCTCGAGGTGTGGTCGGGGGAGTACTCGGCGGAGGCCTTGCCCTCGAGATTGCGGGAGGCTCCGGCGAAGAAGTCGATGTTGTCGATGCTGCCCGGGACGTCGAACTCGCGAGCGAGCCGGATTGCCTTGCCGGTCTGCGCGACTTCCTCGCGGGCGAACAGTTCCGCGTCGCGTTCGAGTGCGCGGGCGAGGGTGGTGAGAGCGGCTGCGCGCTCGGCCGGGACCGCACCCGACCAGGCCGGGAAGGCGGAGCGTGCCGACCGGACGGCGGCGTCGACGTCCGACGCGGTCGCCAGCGTCAGCGTCGTGACGAGCGCGCCCGTCGCCGGATCGATGATGCCGTGGGTGTCGCCGGATCCATGGGCCGCGGATCCGGAGATCCAGCAGCCGGGCACGGTGGTCGGCAGGCCGATCGAGAGAGAAGGCGGGTGAGGGGCCGAGACGGTCATGAGATCACTCCAAGACGGGGGCGACGAGAGATTTCCTCACAGTAGGAGCGATCTCGTGTTGGCTACCCGTCTTCGCGAATTAAGTCGATAAATCAGGCGAGAAGCTGCGTATTGCGTCAATAATCCTGGTCCAACTACTTGAATTCGTGGAGAAATGGGGTCAGGATTGGCGCATGCCGGATCGAACCTCGACTTCCGGCGATCCAACAGAGGTGATCATCCAGGGTTCGGCCGACGGAACCCGAACCATACCGAAATCGACTGAACCGGAACGTAATTGAGGATAACGATGACTGCTGTCACCGAAAGAACCACGACCGGACACGACCGCTCGGCTGCGCGCCATCTGTGGGGGCATTTCTCCCGGCACGGGCAGAACATCACGCCGCCGATCATCACCCGCGGTGAGGGCGCCCGGATCTGGGACACCGCCGGCAAGAGCTACCTCGACGGGCTGTCCGGGTTGTTCGTCGTCCAGGCCGGGCACGGCCGCACCGAGCTCGCCGAGGCCGCCGCCAAGCAGGCCGAACAGCTCGCGTTCTTCCCGCTCTGGTCCTACGCCACCCCACCGGCGATCGAACTCGCCGAACGCCTCGCCGGCTACGCCCCCGGCGATCTGAACCGGGTCTTCTTCACCACCGGCGGCGGCGAGGCCGTCGAAAGCGCCTGGAAACTGGCCAAACAGTACTTCAAGAAGGTCGGCAAACCCGGCAAACACAAGGTCATCTCCCGCTCCATCGCCTACCACGGCACCCCGCAGGGCGCCCTCGCCATCACCGGCATCCCCGCCCTGAAGGCCCCGTTCGAACCGCTCACCCCCGGCGCGTTCCGGGTCCC
>NZ_JBLWIT010000079.1:0-4430 GCF_048381435.1 Rhodococcus mengyinensis
GGCACCAACACACCCCGCTCACCCGAACCCAACACATCCACCCGAGCCAACGTGACGTCCGGATCGGAGGCCATCGCCTCGAGCACCCGGGTGACCCGGCCTGCTATCGCGTCGACGGTGGCCCTGTCGACCAGGTCGGGTCGGTAGTGAAACGTCATGCGCAGCTGCGTGTCCACCGAGAAGGCGACGCTCAGCGGATAATGTGTGGCGTCGACGCCGCGCACGTCGACCACCCGGATGCCGGCGAGGTCGGTGTTCTCGGTCAGGCCTCCCCGGTCGATCGGGTACGACTCGAAGACGGTTGCCGTGTCGAACCCGATGTCGGGGCCGGCTGCTCGCTGGATGTCGGCGAGACCGAGGTGGTGGTGGTCGAGGAGGGCTGCCTGTTCCGCTTGTGTCCGGTCGAGCAGTCGGCCCAGCGTTTCCCGGGGGTTCAGTGTGATGCGTGTGGGCACGGTGTTGACGAACAACCCGATCATCGATTCGACGCCGGTCAGGTGCGGCGACCGCCCGGACACGGTGCTTCCGAACGTCACGTCGTGACGGGACGTCGCCGCGCCGAGCACGATGCCCCACGCCACCTGCGTCACCGTGTTCAGTGTCGTGTTGCGGGTACGAGCGAGGGTGGTGAGGCCGGCGGTCAAATCCTCGGACACGGTGAACAGGGCGCTCTCGGGAGGAGCCGACAACGGCCGTCCCCGTGCGTCCGGCAGCAGCAGTGTCGGACCGTCGACGCCGGCGAGCGCGGTCACCCACGCCGCTCGTGATTCCGCAGGCTGCCGGCGGTGCAGCCACGACAGGAAGTCTCGGTAGGGCCGGGGTCGCGGCAACGCAGACCCATCGTCTCCGGCCACATAGAGCGCGAGCAGTTCGCGGATCGCCAGCGGCATCGACCATCCGTCGAGGAGGGTGTGGTGATTGGTCCACACGAGCCGCGATTCGTGGCTGCCAGTGGTCACGAGCAGGAACCGCACCAGTGGGGCCCGGGACGTGTCGAACGGCACGGCCCGATCGGCGGTGAGCACCCGGTCCAGTTCGGCGGTGCGCGCGACCTCGGGCACGTCCGTGAGGTCGATTTCGCGGAACGGCAGGTCGACGGCCGCGGGAACCACCTGGACGAAGGTTCCGTCTCGGGCGGGGACGAACGCCACCCGCAGATTCGCGTGCCGCTCCAGCAATGCCTTTGCGGCGCGGCGCATCCGGGCCGGGTCGACGGCCCCCTGCAGGTGCAGTTCCACCTGCACCGTGTACGCGTCGATCGACGGTTTCGCGAGCAGGGCGTGGAACAGCAACCCGGCCTGCAGGGGTGCGGGCGGCCACACGTCGGTGAGCGCGCCGAAGCACCCCTGCCACGTGTCGAGGTCGCTCTGGGTCACGTCGACGAGGGGAACGTCCGACGGTGTGAGTCCGCCTGCGTCCCCATCCCGAGCGTGGGACACCAATGCGGACACCGCTTCCCGCCACCGTTCTGCCAGCCTGTCCACCTCGGCGTGCGCGAGCAGGGTGTCCGGGAAACCGAACCCGACCCGGAGTCGTCCGCCGATCACGATCGCGTTGACCTCGACGGCGGCAGACGCCGGCATGTCGGGGTCCGGGACGTACCGCAGGTCGCCGAACCCGTCGGCGGGACTCCAGCCGACCGCGGTGTCGTGATCGGCCGAATCCGGAACCTGGCCGAGATAGTTGAAGCTGATCTGCCCGGGTTCTGCTCTCGGCAGACTGCCGGCCGTGTCCGGGTTCAGGTAGCGGAGCAGTCCGTAACCGATCCCCATGTCGGGCACTGCCCGGAGGTGTTCTTTCACGCGTTTCACGGCGCTGCCCATGTCGTGGCCGCCGGCCAGCGCGTCGTCGAGGTCGATGCCCTGGAGATCGACGCGGACAGGGAAGACCGTCGTGAACCAGCCGACGGTGCGGGACAGGTCGGCGCCCGGCACCACCTGCTGCTCCCGGCCGTGCCCTTCCAGCCGGATCAGCATCGACGTTCCCGGGATCCCCCGCTCGGCTCGCCACCTCGACGACGCCACCACCAGCGCCGTCAGCAGGACGTCGAGGACACCCCCGTGATACAGCTCCGGCAGGCGGGTGAGCAGAACGGACGTGTCGTCGGGGGAGGTCTCGACACTCACGTCTTGCAGCGCGGTCGCGAGGTCCCGGCCGGGGTCGAGGGGGCGTTCGGTGATCGGCGGGTCGGGTCCGTCGACGACGTTCTGCCACCACACCAGTTCGGCGGCTCGCTCGCTCCGGACAGCTTCGTCGGCCAGCGCGTGCGCCCATCGGCGCATCGACGTCGCCGGTTCCGGGAGGGACGGCACGCTCCCCGTGCTGACCTGGTACCAGGCGGCGGCGAAGTCGGGCAGCAGAATCCGCCACGACACCCCGTCGACCGCGAGGTGGTGCGCGACCACGATCACCCGTCCCGTCCGGGCCGGGGCCGCGGCGGCGGGCTCCGGGTCGAGCCACACGAACTGGACGACCACTCCGTCGGACGGGCACAATCTCTCCACGGCCGCTTGGTGTTCGGTCGCGATCAGCTCTGCCAGCATGCCGGGATCGGTCGCCGGGTCGCAGGCGATACGCCGGACCAGTGTGTCGGTGTCGATCTCGGTCGCGGCACGAGTCTCCATCTGCCACTGCCCGTTCGCGTCCTGGTAGAGCCGCGACCGCAGCATGTCGTGTCGTGCGAGCACCGCCGTGATCGTCGCGAGGAGCCGGTCCGGGTCGATGCCCTCCGGGAGGTCGAGCAGCACACTCTGGCTGAACCGCTCGAAGTGCCCGCCGCGCTCGATCAGGTACCGGATTACCGGCGTCGGCGGGAACGTGCCGATTCCGCCGCCCGCGAGTTCGGCGAGGGCAACTGTGGTCTCACCGTCCGCGATCTCCGATTCCGCCGCGAGCGCTGCCACGGTCCGGTGCTCGAACACCTGCTGCGGCGTGAACACCAATCCGCGTGCCTTGGAGCGGGATACGAGACGGATCGACAGGATGCTGTCGCCGCCCAGCGCGAAGAACGACTCGTCCAACCCGACCTGGTCGAGCCCCAGCACCTCGGCGAACACCGACGCCAGCGTGTGCTCCGCCACTGTCCGGGGCGCGCGGTGTGGCCCACGCGCAACGACGGGAGCTGGGAGTGCGGCACGATCCAACTTCCCACTCGCCGTCACCGGCAACTCCCCCAACACCACCACCACCGACGGCACCACACCCCCCGGCAACACCGACCCCGCAAACTCCACCACCACACCCGGATCCACCCGCACCCCCACCTCCGGCACCACATACCCCACCAACCGACCACCCTCACCCACCACCACCACCGCAGCCGCCACCCCCGGACACCGCCCCAACACCGACTCCACCTCCCCCAACTCCACCCGCTGCCCCCGCACCTTCACCTGAAAATCAGCCCGCCCCACAAACACCAAAGACCCCAACCCATCCCACCGCACCAAATCCCCCGTCCGATACAACCGCGAACCCACACCCCCGAACGGATCCGCCACAAACGACCCCGCCGTCAACCCCGCCCGCCCCAAATACCCCCGCGCCAACCCCGCACCCCCCACATACAACTCCCCCACCACACCCACCGGCACCGGCCGCAACCACCCATCCAGCACCACCACCTCCACCCCCACCGCCGGACCACCCACCGTCACCACACCCCCCGCCACCAACGCATCACTCACCGTCGCCTGAACCGTCACCTCCGTCGGCCCATACGCATCGAACAACTCCCGCCCCGGCGCCCACCGCGCCACCAACTCCGGCCCCAACACCTCCCCCGCCACCACCAACACCCGCACCGACCCCAACGCCCCCTCCTCCACCGTCGCCAACACCGACGGCGTCACAAAACAATGCGTCACCCCATTGACCGCCAACCACTGCCCCAACGCCGCACCCCCGAACACCCCCGGCGGCGCCACCACCAACCGCGCCCCCACCGAAAACGCCATCAACCACTCGTACACCGACGCATCAAAACTCGGCGACGCCACATGCGACACCCGACACCCCGACCACAAACCAAACCGAACCCGCACCTCCTCAACCAAATTCGCCAACCCCCCATGCGTCACCACCACCCCCTTCGGACGCCCCGTCGACCCCGACGTATACATCACATACGCCGCACACCCACCCACCAACCGCCCCGTCCGCTCCCCATCCGACACCACACCCCCCGACACCCCCGCCACCACCGACACATCATCAACCCGCAACCACTCCACCACCGACGGCAACACCACCCCCGACACCGACAACCCCACCACCGCACCCGAATCCACCAACAACTCCCGCACCCGCACCTCCGGCAACCCCGGATCCACCGGCACGAACGCCGCCCCCGACTTCACCACCGCCCACACCGCCACCACCAACTCCACCGACCGCGGCACCGCCACCCCCACCACCAACTCCGGACCCAC
>NZ_JBLWIT010000080.1:0-23631 GCF_048381435.1 Rhodococcus mengyinensis
CACAGCCGAACGGAGGCTGGGAGACGGGGTGGTGCGCCCGACCCGCCGCCCACTCGCCTTCCTGTGCCGCTCCATGTCATCCCCACAGCATACCACCCACCCCCACCACAACCCCAAATATCGAAAACCCTAAAATCATCCAAATCTGTTGATCAACAACAACTTATGAACCTTACAAGCTGAGGTTTGTGCACAAAAAATGTAAAGACCTACTCACCAACTAATTACCGAAACATGTTGCAAATCAACGTCTTTCAAAACGACTCAAAACCGGACGAAACAGGCACCCGAGCAGCCGCCGACACCCCGGCGCCGACACTCCCCCGAACACGTCACCGGCACCCCCACATCACAAACCGGGGACATGTCATCACACCAAGTCACAGCACCATTACGCCCGCGAGTGCCGAGGTCGCGCCGATCCCACCCATAACCACCTACACACCGCCCAGAATGGGCAGCAGAGAATTCAGCAGTGAATCGCGTCGCTCGCGGCGACGCATGGGGAGGAAGTACGTCATGGTGTTCGAGAGATTCTCCGATCAAGCCCGTCAAGTGGTCGTCCTCGCCGCCGGCGCCGCCCGCACCCACCACCAGAACTCCGTCGGCACCGAACACCTGCCCGTCGGGATCTTCGACGCTGGCAGCCCCGGAGCGGCGGCGCTGACCTCATGGGGTGTCACCGCGCCGGCCCTCGAGAGCAAGCTCGAAGGTGTCAGCGCACCGGCAGGCTCCGCTCCGGCGGTTGGGCACATCCCGTTCACCCCGAAGACGAAGAAGGTCCTCGAGGGCAGCCTGCGCCAGACCGCCCTGCTCGGGCACGAGGAGATCGGCACCGACCATCTGCTCCTGGCCCTGCTCGACGACCCCGCCTCCACCGGCGCTCAGATCCTCACCGACCTTGTAACCCTCAGCATCGGCGAAATGCGTGAGCACCTCAGACGCGAACTGGCCCAGCAGCCCACTCCCGGCCCCGCCCACCGCATCCCCATCCGGCTCAGCGACGACGAATACACCCGCGCCCACGCTGCCGCCCGCACCGCCGGTCAGAACCTCGAAACCTCCGATCCACGACCGCATCACCGACGCCCTCGAACAACCCGAATAGCAGGCTCAGTCGCAGATAACGGATCATCCGGGACGTGTCATAAGACCAGTTCAGATGATTTTTCGATGCGGATCCTGCAGCCCGTCGTCCAACCATAAACCCCACTCACGCGAGGACACCGGGACGTGTCACCTTTCCAGGTCAGAGGGCTCGCCCAGGCGGCGGTTCTTGCCGTCCATCCACGCGATGACATCGAAGACGCGCAGAGCGGAGATCTCGTCGGGGAGGCCGGCCTCCTCCCGGATCGACAGCAACCGGTGGTGCAACGCTCCGTCGTCGGCACGGAGGGCCTCCCGGACCGGGTTCAGATGTGCTCGCTCGGTGCCCAGGACCTCACTGACCACCGAATCCCAGATCGGGTACAGCCGGGGACGTTTGCGGGCGATCAGCTTCGTCGCCTTCGTCTGGGCGATGCCCGGCAGCGCCCAGAGGGCGGTCTCCAGGTCCCAGGCGGGCCACCCCGGGGCGAGCGGGTCCGGTTCGTCGACCAGGTCCCGATCCGGGCCTATCGCCGTCAGAAGGGCGTTCAGCGCCTCCGCCTCGGTGTGCAGGATCGCCCGCGCCGCCTTCGGTGGGATCTGTACCGACAGGAACGTCACCGCGACCAGGTCGTCCGCGGTGAACCGCGCCTCCCCGGCCCGGTCGCCGGTGCTGGACCAGGAGTCGAAGTGCGCGCCGACGTAGGCGTCGTCGCCCAGGTACGGGCGGCCGTAGTACTTCGTCAGCGCCGCGATCGCCGCAGCGTCCGAGTCGGTCGCGAGGGTGGTCGGCAGCCGCAATGTCATACCCCGCACCCTCTCACCCCCAGGTGCCGGCGACCGGGAACCGAGCCGAGGTGGTCGCTACGCGCCGGGCCCGGAATCAGGGGCAGTGTCGGCCGCCGGCGGTTTCCGGCAGAAGCGTGCGGGCCTTCTCCGCCAGGTCCGGCAGGCCGAGCGCGTCGAGCCAATCACCGTAGGCCCGCGCCGGGGCGGTCCGGGCGAGTTCCTCGTCCACCAGCACCACCGGGCTGGTGGGGTATGCGACGCGGGCCGCGAACCGGGCGATCTCGTCGGCGGTCAGGATCTTCCCGAGCGGCGGCGTGGTTGCTGCATCGGTCATGGCGTCTCCCCCATTGTCTGAGCTGACTGGACGTTGTGTGGACAGTATCGCGTTGTGGGCGTGGCCCTTCGGCCGTCATAGGGACGTGTCATCTGCCCAGTTCAGTGATAGGAATGCGCGGTGATCGATGCGCGCAAAGGATGGCCTGAAGGCGAGTGCACCACCACTGGCTTCTTCGACGGCATGGACCGCTGGAGGGCTGCGAACCCGCCGCCCGGCCCCCGGAGTTCGTGCCGCGGCGCGTCTGCAGCTTGGCCACTTCAGGCGCCCGCACCAGGCTCGCTGGTGGGAGGCTCTGGCACTGACGATGCTCCTCGCCATCGCGGCGGCACTGGCCATCGGCGCGCTCGATGACGTCCTGATGGTGTTGCTCGTGGCGATCGCACTCATGCTGGTCGGGATATTCGTGTACGTCGTCTACGGTCTGGCACTGGCGACGCGATCCCGCGCCTACCCCGTCACCCGGTGGCGGCACGGTTTCGGGTGATGTGGCTGACGAACGGCACCAGCACAGTCGGGGCGGCGCTCACCGTCTACGTCCGCCGGGGCGGCGCGGTGACCTTCCACAACCACTTCCGATGGCCCGCAATCACACCCCAGCGGCCGCCGGTCGGCCGCCAGCTACGGCTCGAACTACTGACCATTGCCGCCGAGGCCGGCCAAGTCGTCATTACCTTCACCACAGATGAACGCATCGCCACCACGTACAACAGGGACGGGTGGCCGGCAGCACCTTGCCCTTGATGGCCTTCAGTACGCCCTGACGGGTGATGCCGAGCCCGTCGGCGGCCTCCTGCACCGACACCAGCGGCGGGAGGTCCATGGCGTCGGTGAGGCGATCGAAATCGGCGGTGCTCAGCACTCGCAGCGACCGCAACGGCCACGGGTAGGTCCCCAGGACCGCCAGGGCCGTCGAGGTGGCCTGCCGCACCGATTCGGCGGGAATGGTGAACACGACCTCGGCGTGGCCGAGTTCCGAGCGCGCGGCCCCGCTGCGATGTCTACATGATCGTGACGGGCCTATTCGCCGGCGTTGCGGGCGAGTAGGTGCCGACTTCGCGTGTCGGACTGGACCTGTAGATTCTCCTGGAACGTGCATCAGCAAGTTCTAGGCAAACGTGCGACAGGAAGTGCTTTGGTGAGCATTGGCGATCTTGATCGGCGCATACTGTGGGTGAGAGCTGGCGGGCGATGCAGCTTATGCAAGGCATATCTCCTCGAGGGCAAACTCACCGCGAAGTTCGTGCCACTCGGCGAAGCAGCCCATATCGTTGCACATTCGAGCGGAGAAAATGCGCCTCGGGCTGATGCAGCATTCGCCGAGGATCGGCGGGATACTCACAACAACCTCATGCTTGCATGTGCCAACTGTCACACCGAGATTGACAAGCAGATTGTCGCTGAGACGATGACTGTTGATCTCCTTCGCGAGCTCAAGAAGGCGCATGAAGACGAGATCCTTCATCTGACTGGCTTGGTCTCCGACCGGCGAACCGTCATGCTCCGAGTCCACGGTTACTTACGGGACAGCGCGATGGTGGTCGACGCCGACGCAGCGACCACCGCGATCATCCACTGCGGCCACCGGTTCCCCCGTTTGGACGACAGCGGCAGTGGTCGCGGGTTCGATATCGACCTTACGGCTCTGCCCGAAGAAGGACAGCCGACAAACGGCTACTACACAATGGCGGCGAAGAAGATCGATCTCGCTATCAAGAATCGACTGGCGGACGCGATCGAGCGTGGCCAAATCAGTCATTTAAGTGTATTCGCAATTGCGCGCCTCCCGCCGCTCGTCTACCTCGGCGTGGCCTTGGACGACGGCATCGATACCGACACCTACCAGCTGCACCGTCCTGGCAACGAGTGGGTATGGCCGGCCGATGGCACCCCGACGACGTTCTCCACCGACCTCACGACTGTGGGCGACGCGGGTTGCGCGGACATCTCCCTGATCACCAACCTTTCGGGGACAACCGCACCTGAACAACTTCCGAAACAGTTGCGGGGCTTGACAACCTACACATTACATGCGGACGGTCCTCTCGCACATGAAGGGGTGATTGACCATCCCGAAACGCTCGTCGAGTTCGAGAAGGAGGTTCGTAAATTCTTCTCGATGCTTGAGGCGGATCATGGAGAAGCAACCACTGTCCATGTCTTCGGTGGGTTGCCCATCTCCGCGGGTGTGACCTTCGGTCGATCCCTGAAGGCACGTGCTCTGCGTCCTGTCGTGGCGCTCTACGACCGGACTGAACACGGCTACGAGAAGGCACTGGAGGTCTGATGAACACCAACGCACATTTCGAGGCATTCCTCGAAAGCACTGTGAACCTGAAACCATGGAAGCTGACACAACTCGACTCTCACGTGCAGGCCATCGTCAATGCCCTGCAGAAAGACTCGATCATCGGCCCGATGTACAAGGAACACATTCGTCAAGGCTCGTGGGCCCACGAAACGATCATCAACCCGGTCGGCCCTTACGACCAATTCGACGCAGACTTTCTGCTCCACCTCGAAGAAAACGACGACTGGTCGGAAGATCCTGGAGCGTACTTGCGCGAGCTCCGGGCGGCGTTCAAGCGGCACACCACGTACGCACCGAAGGTCAAGAAGAAGAACCGCTGTGTGAGGATCGACTACGCCAACGAGTGCCATGTCGATGTCGTGCCTCATCTGACTCTCGCGAACGGTCGTGAGGTCGTCGTGAACTACGCCGACGCTACGTTCGAAGACACCAATCCAGCGGGCTTCACTGAGTGGATGAAAGAACGAGACGACCTCACCGGCGGCAACCTACGCAAAGTACTCCGCCTATTGAAGTACCTGCGGGACTACAAAAACACATTCGACTGCAAATCCGTAATCCTCACGACGCTCGTCGGCGGACGGATCCAACCGTATGATCTCGCCGCCCGATACAGCGACATCCCTACCACCTTCGTCGCGATCCTCAACGATCTGGACACCTATCTCGACCTCTACCCCGCCATGCCGCTGCTCGATGATCCGAGTTGCCCCGGAAGCTCGTTCAATCACCGTTGGACTGAGGAGAAGTACACCAACTTCAAAGCCCAGATCAAGCGGTACGCGGAGTGGGCTCGTGAAGCGCACAGCGAAGAGGACGAAGAGCTCTCGATCAAGGCGTGGCAAAAACTCTTCGGATCCGAGTTCGTGGCCTCGGATGTCACTCTGGCGAAGTCCGCGATCCTGGCTTCCGGGCGCAACATGCACAGCGACAACAAAGCGCTGGTAGTGCGCGCTCCAAATGAGCAGTTCATCGAGGAGAAGGGGTTTGCGTTCTCGCCGCGCTACACCGCCACAATCGTAGGCAAAACGTCCGAGCTCTACGGAGCCCTCGCCAAGACCATCCGTTCCGGAAGGAAGCTCCGCCGCGGACTCCAGTTGGACTTTCGAGTGCGAACGGATGCTCCAAAGCCATACGAGGTGATCTGGAAGGTCCGCAACCACGGTGAGGTAGCCGAGGCCGTCGGCCAGCTTCGCGGCGAGCTAATCGCACCGAATCGCGATCAGCACCGCCGGGTCGAACGAACGCTCTATCCTGGTAGACACTTCATCGAAGTCTACATCGTCGTTGATGGCATCGTTGTTGCCAGTGACCATCACGAGGTCGTCATCGAGTAGTTCTCGCAGTCAGTCACGGACGGGCTACTCACCACCGAAGCCGGCGATCGGGTACTACGGGAAGTTTGCGGGCGATGAGCTTGATGACCTTCATGCGGCCGATCCTCGATTACATCAGAGGGCGCTTCCAGGACCCACGGAGCCATCCTGGAGGCGAGCGGATCCAGTCCGGCGACCTCAAGTCCCAATAGGCTGCCGCCCTCCGCGGATGACACCTGCGGCCTTCAGATTTCACCGCAATCAGCCATATCCACAAAAGGAAGCCAACGTGTCTCACTGCGGCCGCGCCCACTTCGAATCATGAGTCCAACAAACCCGCGCATCGGATGGGCGTGGCCACGTGCAATAGATGCTTCAGCCCCGGACCCACCCATCGAACATCATGTCAAACGCATCAGTCCCGGGTCCCAACGTCTACGCTCCATCACGTGAACGCTGATCCAGATCTGGGCATTGCCGAGGCGCTGCTGCCGCTTGCCTTCTCTCTTCACGCCAACCCCGGCGCGTATGCGATTCTGGCTGGCGCCGGTATCTCCTACGGCGCTGTCCCCGTGGCCTGGGAAGTGTTCACCGACCTGATCGTGCGTGCAGCTGGGATCGACGGCGACATTATCGAACAGAAGGACGCCGAGGACTGGTACCGGAAAAGATTCTCCAGCCAGCCGACCTACGAAGGGGTACTCGAAAAGCTCGGTCCCACCCCCACTGAACGTGGAACGGTCCTCCGCGAATATTTCGAACCAGGCGGCGAACTCCCTGAGCCCACAGAGGCACATCGCGCGGCCGCTCGGCTGATGAAGACCGGGGCGATCCGCATCGTTGTCACCATGAACTTTGATCGCCTCTTCGAGCAGGCGCTCAGAGACGTGGGGGTCGAACCGCTGATTGTCGCCACCGATGCACAAGCCATCGCGATCGAACCACTGCACACAGTGCGGAACTGCATCATTCACCTGCACGGCGAGTACCAAGATGCCTCGTCGCTGCGTAACACTGTAGAAGAACTCTCCGCCTACCCCTCAAACCTGCGTAGTCTAGACGGACAGATCGTCCGCGAGTACGGGATGATCATCGTCGGCTGGTCCGCCGAATACGACACCGCGCTACGCGAAATCATCGATTCGAACTACCCACATCGATACACCGCCACATGGATCGATCCTGCCAATCCAAAAGCGAAGGCCACCGAACTGCTCAAGCGACTGGGCGGAATTCCAGTCAGAGCAACAGCCGATGAGGCGTTCGGCCACATGGCGGACGCGGTCGAATCACTCGCAACCCGCCGCGCACGAAACCCGATGACCCTCCCCATCGCCGTCGAGACGGCCAAACGTGAGATGTCGGGTCAGCACACCTCGATCGCGCTGCACGACCGGCTTCAAGCCGAGTTCCAGCGCATACACTCCCT
Source organism: Rhodococcus mengyinensis (assembly GCF_048381435.1). Classification (NCBI taxonomy): domain Bacteria; kingdom Bacillati; phylum Actinomycetota; class Actinomycetes; order Mycobacteriales; family Nocardiaceae; genus Rhodococcus; species Rhodococcus mengyinensis. The sequence continues at coordinate 7,266 of NZ_JBLWIT010000080.1, forward strand.
CGACGATTGGACCCGCACAGAGGGCCAGGGCGGGGAATATCCTCTGCTCGTCGCGCGCGTGGAGGAAGCGAGCGCAGTGGCTTCTGCCCTCGTCGCCGTCCTCGCCTACTGGGGCGCCGCCGATACCGATCGCTGGTGGACCTCCGAGATCGAGCGATTCGCCCGAACGACAAGAGCATCGGGGTCAACGGCATTTCTCGAAGCGCGCCGACTCGTTGGTACTCGGCTTCTCTACGCCGCCGGGATCGGCGCGCTCGCAGCTCACCGGTACGACACCCTCCAGACCCTCATCCGGCTCACTACACCAAGCATCTACACCAGTGGAAAACAGGACCCCCTCATGGAAGTCCTCTCCGCCGGCAGCGCCTATCGGCACATCGCACAGTCCGAACGTCGCCACCGAGAACAACTCGAACCTGTCCTCGCCCAGGCGCTTGCCCTCACCCACGATAGCCTCGACATCACCTGGCAGCAGTTCGAGATCCTTCGACTGACTGCAGTCCTACTCGCACACCCCGAGTTCGATGCCCAGTTCACCGAGTACCACTCCCACAAGAGAATGTACGACCACTACGTGAAGCAGATCGAAGACGCTGGCGACGACCAGACACAGAAACCGATTGCCGACGCCGCTTGGAATGCGAAACCCGGCGCGTGGGAGAACGTTGACAAAGCACTCGGCAGCCTGTCTCGAATGGTCAACGCCGGACGCCCCCACATCCTCATGACGGACAGTTGGGACGGCAATCCTCGATGGATCAGCCCCCTACTCGAACAACTGCAACGCGAAGTCGAGACCGACTTCGATCGGCACCCCCTCAGACTCGCTGGCATCGCGAAGACCAGCGACGAACTCCTCGCCGCTCTCCAAGCAGTTCAACACCGACTCGGCTTGCAGGCCCAGGAGCATCTGAGAGCGTCCCGCACCATGGGTACGTCTCGAGAACCCGACGACATCTGGCTCGACATCCCAGTGAAAGATCAGTGAAATTTCAGTCGAGGGTCTCATCAACCTCATGAACCGCAACAGCTGATGTGTGATGGTCTGGGAAGAACTGGCAGAAGGTTCGAAACGCCCTTACTCGTAACCGAACTGACGAACCATGCTTGTTCGCTTCCGCCTTTCTTGGCTCTCGATGTGCTGCCAATACCGCCAACGCTGGGCGACATACCCTTTCCTCTCGTCCGACATCATCACAGACCGCGCCAGCGCTTCTGATGGGTCTCCGAGAAGAAGCGCACCTTCGCCAGTCTCGGTATCCGTTCTGTACGTCGGCGAAAAGGCAAAGGGTCGCGGCCCCTTAGCGGTCATGCTAAGCGTCATTGACACGCCGTGGTCATACCGCGGACGCAACGAGTCGAAGGTCATGAACGACTCGTCCTCGCAGCGCTGGGTGTCCCGCTTGTGCCGCAGCGAATCTGGATCTTCATGACCACCACCATGCTCAAATTCCGACTGCCGCCCGTAGATTAGTACATACTGCGGCTCTAGCGGTCGGTTCTCATATCGGTCGAAGAACAGGTACTTTCGACGAAAGAGCGCACGATTCTCGTCGATCGAGAACCATGACCGCCAGTCGTTCAATTGGTCATGCGCGTCACGAAACTCCGCGGTGGGTCGCCCATTTCCCTTGAACCAGCGTTTAGATGGTCTTTCGATCTCGATCAACACGGGAGTGATCAGCCCAGACGCACGGGTAACCCACATGAAATCAGGCTCAAACTCGCGCCCCGCACCCGTGAGTTCGGGCTCACGGAAGACAGCAGACATTTCCGAACCATGATGGCCACCCGGACCGATGTCCCCGCTACCACCGGGGATCATCGCCGGATGACGCTCAAGGAAAGCCTGAACTGCCAACTCATCAGGATCAGAACTAAGTAGTCGGTACCAGTCAGACATTGCGGCATCGGAATATGTCATCCAGTCCAATGCCGGCGGACGGTCTGGATCGCGGTCGGGCGTGAGAGTAGATGCAGATGCCGTTTCGCTGCCAGTCGGGGCCATCGCATAAGACTAGAGGGCAATTCGTCGGCGAGCTTAAGGTCCGCTCCTAATCGCGCGTCCCCCGATCACTCGGCACACGGCCGCCTTATGTGATGGGTCGAATGTCATGCGCCGTCACCCACGGGCTCGACCCTGCGCTAGTTCAGCAATGCCTCTGTTATCGGGGCAACACTCTCCTCGACCGCCTCACCCAGCGCGGCCCGGGATTGCCCCACTGGAGCAGCTGGCACGCTTCCGGAAATTCACCGTCGCAGGTCTACATCAACTGATTCTGCGCTCCGCCATACTCGCGGGGGCGAGCCGGGAACCGCATATTCCACCTCCCTGACCGATGAGCTCATTCCGCAACACCAGCGATTGGTACTTTCCCTCGCTCCGTTGCCAGGACGCCCGGGGCGAGTTGCTCCGCGTCTCAGGCTACGGGCGTGCTCCTTTTGCCCGGTTGCATCTCAGGCACAACAACTGGAGGTTGTCGACGGTGCTCTCACCCCCGAGAGAGAAGGGAATGATGTGGTCGAACTCGAGATAGGAGTTGGCGCCGCATTCGCAGCAACGTCCCTGATCGCGCTGCCACACAGCTGCCTTCACATGTTGAGGGATCGATCGTGATGCGCCGTCATTATTCAGTAAGACCCTGCGGTCGACGCGTAGGGCGGTATCGATGATGGTTGCCGCGTACTCCGGGTCGTGAACCGCGAATCGACCCGTCATCGATCGATTGGTCGCGTCGAGGGCGATACTGTCACGCCCCACCCAGCTGACTCGGTGCAGCTTCGACAGGGGTACCTCGCCCCCGTGCTGCAAGGCTACGAACCTGATCTTGCGGTTGGTGACTACGAGTTGCCCCTGCGTGGGCTGTGGTCCGGACTTCAAATCCCGCCACCTCGTGGCCGGCGCCAGCAGGTAGCACTGCTCATCGAGCGGCAGATGCAGCGCCGGTGCGGGGACTGAGGGCAGCTGACCTGAGAGGATGCGGGTCAGCATGTGCTGACGGACTAGTTCGGTGTCGAGAGCGGCGACGTCGCCGACGGACAGACCGAGGACCTGGGTGGCACGACGAAATGTCTCGAGTTCGTCGTCGGTGATGACGCCTTCGCTGTGCGCGAACGCCGCGTACCTGCGTAGCCATTCGATCGCGTCGGGTTTGATCGTCTTCCCGAGGGACATGCGCCCCGTCCAGCCAGGTGTGGAGGTCGGTCCATTCTTGCCCCATCGGACCAGCGGTGGCCAGGATGCCGCGCGCCGAATCGACATACTGCTGCAGGACCTGCTGAACGAACGGCTTGCAACTCTCGCAGTGCCGCCGCCACATTCGCGTGGGCTGCCCGCACCGGGCACATCCTTCTGACCGACTCACATCGCAGATCTTCTCATCTGACCTGGTCAGGCGTGCGGGGAGGGTGCTGCACGTATCTTGGTTCAAGTGCCAGCATTAGTTCGGCGTGACTGGGGTCCGTCTCGTCCGGCGGCATACTCGGTCCGAGGTGCCGGTGCGCGCGACAGCGGACTGTGACTGACTAGTTTTCAGGTGTATCCGGTCATCGGCGCCGCTTCGCGAGCAGTGCTCGTGCTTTGTCTCGGCGTGCGAGCAATCTGGCATGGCTTGCACCCACCCAGTGCGCCGGATCGCCGGCATGTGCCAGCCAGCGGTCGATGATCGCGATCTCCCCCTCGAGATCGCCGAGCTTGCGGAGCACGATCGCCGCGTTTCTCCGTCCAGCCCGGCGGCGTCTCCCGCACCACCACATCCTGTCCGAACTTCTGGAACCACTCGGCGCGCGCAGGGGCATTGGCACGTTCCTGCGCCTGGACCCGTTCGGAGGCATCGAGGATCTCGAGCAGCACGGTCAGAGCCTCCTGCAGGTGCCCCTCGCGCTTAAGGCGGGCGACCTCGTCGCTCCACTTCAGGAAGTGGGTGCCGCGGACCAGACCCTGCCCGTACTCCGCTGCATGTAGTTCCTCGAAGCGGTCCAGTGGCCGCTCGGCCAGCTTCTTACGCCACGCGTGCTCGCCCGAGCCGATCGGCTCTGCGCCGAACTCGTCAGGGACAACGATGACGTCCCCTTTCGGCGCCACTGTTGACTCGGGTTCGGGACCGTCGACGACGATTCCGTAGCTCTCGATCAGGTCGGCGATCCCGTTGACCCAGCCCTGGCATACCGCACGGATCTTCCACTGCTCGTAGCGGCGGTAGATCTCAACGAGCACTACGCATCTCTCGTCGGTCAGGCCGACGATCGTGTGAGTGGCAAGAATTCCCGCGGCCGAGCGCACGGTCACCTCCCCTGGGCCACAGGACTCGAAGGTGCCCGTAGTGAGGTCGTCGAGGGCGGCCGCGATGACGATCGTCGCCACCTCCGCCGGAACGGAATCCAGGCGCACCTGCACCGTGGCTACCTCTGCCAGGGTCACTGCACCGCAGAGTGAGCTTGGCTGGTTGAAGAACACCAGGTCCAGATCGGATACAGCGGACCCGTCCGCACGCACCAACACCGAAAACAAGTCCACATTGGCCGCGTCGGCAGGGAACTCGACACCGATCGTGACGTCGCGTTCCACCAACCAGATGTTCGCGCCCTTGCTCAACTCGACCATGCGCGCATCATCCACCACCCATGGCCGGGCCACCCATCGACGCACCCGTCCCCGGCTTGGTTCTACTCTCGCCGCGAGGAGATCCGTTCGATCCTCCGGCACTCTATCGACACCACTTCCCATGGCCTCCTATCAGCAGGCAGCCATAGCGTCGGGGGACATCGCCATCTGGGCAGCCGAGCCCGCTATCACCCACCCTTGTCATTCATCTGAATGACACACGGCCCGTGCAGGTCTCACCAGGATTCCGACACGCACCACGTACCCGCGTGTGCGCCGGGCGGTAGTCGAATCGTGAACTACAGTCCGTTATGTCCAGTCCTTGCCCAGAAGGGGTATGCGCGCATGCCGACCAGCTACTTCAAGCCCATCGCCGTCATCGACGAGGTCGGCGCTATCGGGCGCATCGGCATCTGGCATGTGGACGTGGGGCACACCGCCGCAGTGGGCGCTCCCATGCCCCGCATGGCGGGGGCCTGGGGCTACTCCCTCGACGAGCTCGATCCCGGCAAGGTGCGCTCGCTGATCGCGGATCGTTTCATCGTGCTGGCCAGCAACACCGATCTGCTCGAGCGACTCGAGATCCCGAATCTGGGCATCGTCGATGTCGCCAGGACCGTCGACAGTGCGCGCACCGAGATCACCAAGCTGCAGGACGCATTCGACACCCACGCTGCGGGTTCTCGCACGAAGCTCACCGCCCCGGACTGGCCCGAGGTACCGGACCCCTACGGAACGGCTGCCTCAGTTCCGATGTATCCGAGCAGCGATGAACGCACCGGTCAGACATACCCGCTGGCCCGCGGGTTCGAGAAGCTCGCGAACGCTTGGGAGCAGGTCGAAAAGCAACGCGTCCAACGTCCCTTCCTCAAACCCCTCGGCGGGGACGAACTTCGTCCGCTGCCGCTGGTAACCGTGGGAACGCCGGCGTGATCGAGGATTACGCGGTCGTTGATGTCGAGACAGCGAACTCGACCAAGGGCAGCATCTGCGAGATCGGTCTGACGATCGTCGAGGCCGGCGCGATCACGGTTGTCCGTAGCTGGCGGTGCCGCCCGCCGGTGCAGACGGGCGGGTTTCACTGGTACAACACCAAGGTCCACGGGATCACCGCCGCCGACGTCGCCGCCAGCCCCGAGGTCGGCGAATGCTTGCGTGAGATGTTCGCGTGGATCGGTGACCGGCCGGTGTACGCGCACAACGCGAACTTCGACTTCGGGCACCTGCACGCCGCCAGCCACCTATCCGGCGTTCCGATACCCGACCTGGTCACCGCGTGCAGCCTCACCCTGTCGCGACGACTCCTCGACCTTGTCAGCCACCGGTTGCCGTTCATCGCCGAACACTTCGGATTCGATGCCACCGGTCACCACCAGGCCGCGAACGACGCCACGATGGCCGCGCACCTCGTTCAAGCCTTGGCCGAGACAGCGGGCGCGGACAACGTGACGGATCTGTGCGAAGCGGCGCGCACCCGTCCCGGCCGCTTCGGGCCGGACGGCCTCAACGGCATGGTCATCCGCCGCCGCAGCACCGCAATCGGCTCCGGCTTCGACATTCCCGACACCAACACCGAAGCCGATCCGAACCATCCCCTCTTCGGCGAATGGGTGAGCTTCACCGGCGGTCTGACCGCGTTCACCCGTGAACCCGTCTGCACGCTCCTCGCATCCCTGGGTGCGAACCCACAGCCGAAGGGCGTGAACAAGAAGACCACCATGCTGGTCATCGGTGACGGGTTCACCGGCAACTCCCTCGAAGACTTCACCACGAAGAAGGCGCTCAGGGCCCTCGATCTGAGGGGCAAGGGCCAGAGCATCGAAGTCTTCTGCGAGGACGACTTCCTCAGGCTCCTCGACATCGACCCCGCCGCCCTGTGACAGGCGAGCAGTTGATGTCGGCACCCCAGATCACGACGTCGGCGTTGTCATTCGCCGCCCTCGACGTCGAAACCGCGAACCGCGCCCGCGGCAGCATCTGCGCGATCGGCGTCACCATCGTCATCGACGCCCGAATCGTCGACACCCGCACCTGGCTGTGCCGCCCACCCGCCGGTGTCGACACCTTCGAGCCTGTGCAGATCAGGACCCACGGCATCACCGCCGATCACGTCACGAACGAACCCCGGTTCGAGCAGATCTGGCCGGCCGTCGCCCAGTTCATGGGCGATCTGCCAGTGGTCGCCCAGAACAGGAGCTTCGACGTCAGTGCACTGCGGCAGGCGTGTGCACTCAGCAACTTGCCGCTTCCCCAACTCGAGACCGGGTGCACGATGCTGTGGAGTCGTGCCCTGCACCCTGAGCTGCCCAACCACCAGCTGCCCACCCTCAGCACGTTCTTCGGTGTCGAGCTGCGCCACCACCATGACGCCGGGCACGACGCACTGGCGTGCGCACAAATCCTGATCGCACTGAACCATGCGAATGGCTCCCACCACAGCCTGGCCGAACTCGCCGCCCACGCCGGTAGGCCGCTCGAACCCCTCAACACCGATCGACTGCCCGTCACCGGTCTCGCCAACGCCGACCCGGGCCGGCGTATCGGCACCCTCACCCTGACCGGGACCACGGCCGCCGGAATCCTCGCCGGTCGCAGCGCCGTCCTCATCAGTCGCATGACCACCCTCACCCGCGCCACAGCCACCGCACTCGCCGCCCAGTTCAGTGCCACCGTCACCCAGGTCACCACATCCACCGACCTACTCATCCTCGGCTCCCGCGCGAGCACCACCGCCGATAACCAGCGGTTGCACGCCGCCCATCTCGCGCGGACCGCCGGCAGACGAATCGACGTCCTCACCGAACTCGAATTCCTCAAGATCACATCCACACTGTGAACCCGAACAGATTGTCGCGGTGAATCATTCAACGTGCGCACCCTGCGCGCCCGAGCTGAAAGACAGGCCTTGCAACTCGAGAAAATCCGCATCGAAAACTTTCGTGCACTGAAGGACATCACCCTTCCCCTGTCGACCTTCGGATGCCTGATCGGCGAGAACAATGCCGGCAAGTCCTCGGTCCTGCACGCACTGCACCTCGTCCTCACCGGGAACACACCCCGGAAGGTCGACATCCACGACCACCACGACCCAATGTTGCCCATCCGTATCGAATTGACGATCAGCGAGATCAGCGATGAGGACCTGGCACGGCTCTCCGAATCACACCGGTCGAGTTTCGAAGCGGACATCACCGACCACACGATTACCTTGGTGCGTATCGTTCCACCCGAAGGGGGCAAATCGTCGCTGAAGATTCTCAAGCTCGGGCCCGCCGACGATCGGTTCACGGATGAGCAACTCAACCCCGTCATGAGGGGGAAGAAGAACGAGGTTCTTCGGAAGGCAGTCGTCGAGTTGATTCCGGAACTCGCCCCCTTCCTCGACGACAAACCGGCACAATCAGACGTTCGTGAAGCTCGCGACAAGATCGTCGCGGACCTTCCCCCCGAAAAGAAGATGCTTCGGGACGAACCACTCGGCACCGGAATCGATGCCGCAATCAAAGCCTTTCTCCCCGAACCGCTCTACATCGAATCGGTCAAAGACGTTGCCGCCGAACTGAAAACGAGCGATACAGCCACCTTCGGCAAACTGCTCAAGATCCTGCTCACCGAGGTCTCTGATCAGTTTGAGGACATCGAGGAACAATTCTCGGACATCCAGCGAAAGCTCAGTAGAGTATTCGACGCGACCGGCAACGCTACCGACGATCGCCTCGACCAGGTCAAGAAGATCGAGCGCACCATCGAAGGATTCGTCCGAGAGAGCTTCCCGGACATCGACCTGAGGATGACCGTCCCGATCCCCGAGATCAAGACCATCGTCGCCGGCGCCGAACTGACCGCAAACGACGGCCACGAAGGCTCCATCGCCAGCAAGGGTGACGGGCTGAAGCGGGCCGTGACCTTCGCGATTCTGCGTGCGTATAACGTGCTGCGGCACGAAGGGCTCGGAGCGAGCCGACGGAAGCAGACGACCAGTCCCAGCTACCTGCTGTTGTTCGAGGAGCCGGAACTGTACCTGTATCCGTGGGCCCAGCGGCAGCTCTTCCAAGCGCTCGAAGCGTTCGCCAAGGATCACAGTGTCCTCGTGACAACCCATTCCCCGGTCTTCTTCAGCCCCGAGACGAAAACCTTCACCAAACTCCGCAAGGTCTCCGAGGCTAAGAACACGCCCCACACCGAAATCACCCCGGTCAATCTGGGAACTTCGATATCAGTTCGCGATGCCTTCCAGATCATCCGCCACGAGCACAACGAAATCGCCTTCTTCGCACGAGCGGTCGTGCTCGTCGAGGGTGATAGCGACGCCGTTGTGCTCCCCCACCTCGCCCGCTTGCTCGACCCGGCGTGGAACCACATCGACCGCAACATCGCGTTCGCCCAAATCGGTGGGAAGGGCAACATCGAGAAGTACCGCATCTTCTTCAGCCACTTCGGCATCCCAGTGCACGTAGTCTGCGATCTCGACGCCCTCATCGGCGGATTCGACAAGCTCACCACAACGAACGAGATCACCGCGATCAAGCAGTCGTTGATGTCGGCCGTCGACCGCAGTCTGCCCACACCCGGCCCTGCGATCGGGTCGGGTGCAGCCAAGAGTCTTGCCGGCCGCGGAGACGCCCGAAGCAACTGGACCAAGGCCAAGGAGGTCTTCGACAGTGGGGCACAGGACAACGAAGCCTGGGCGGCGCTACGCGAGGCCATGGACGGCTTCTTCACATCGCACCGCAAAGACGAAAGACTTGACGCCCTCACGGGAACCGACCCGGACATCACCTCAGGCAAGCGTGAGCTCCTGGACGCCCTGCGCGGCGAAAACGTCCATGTCCTGGCCCGCGGAGACCTCGAGGCGTACTGCGGTGACGACGGCCGCTCGAAGAAGGTCGAGCACGCACTCGAGTTCTGCGCAGACGTACCAGACCTGATGTCTTACCGAGCGGTGCTGGGAGACCAAGCGGACGTCATCATCGATGAACTCACCACCTTGTTCAGCAGCATCTTCACCGAATCCCCCACTAAGTCGATCCCCAGCGACAGCACCGAAGACGCACCGATCGAACGGGTCATCATCCCCCCGCCCTTCATTGCTCCTACAACCGCGGAAGTGACCGCGCCCTCACAAAACTGACTAACGCAACTGAAACGTCCCGGATGCGTCGGACATCTACGTCTCCGGTCCCGGTCCAACCGGGACCGGAGAGGACCAATAACGACGACACGATGAACACCTCCCTCCGCGGCGGCTTCGGTGCCAATTGCAGCGCACACATTGTGCCCGCTTGCTTTCCAGGCTTAATCGCTTGACCAAGCGCTCTGCTGACCAATCAACGAGAGGAATTGCCCGTGGTGGCATCCGACGAGACCGACCTCGGTATCGAGGTGCCCGAGCGCACCAACGTATGCGCGATCGTGGGATTGTTCTGCGCCCTGACGGGGTTATTCATCCCCGCATTGGTATTCGGCGCAATCGGTTACGTAGAGACCGGCGGACGCGAACACGAAACCGGCTCCGGCTCGCCGCTGCCGCTCTGGTCCTGGGGGCCATCGAACTGATCGCCGTCGTGCTGACCGCCGTCATAGTTCTCGTTACCATGCCCTGAACGAAGCACCGCGTGGTTCGACGACGTCGCCGCCCCACAACTATGCCCGCATCTTCTCATTCGAAACACTGGTCTGCGGACGCCGGTTACGGGACATCCACGACAAGACCGAAGTCGTCGAGGAGGGAGTCGATGACAAGATCACGCGCCCATCCCCGGTCGGCGAGATCACCCGTGGCGTCGATGGTGATCTCCGGTGGTGCGCCCCGCTCGACCAGCATGACGGCACGCTCGTCCTGCCCGTGGCGGCACCGATACCGCACCCCAGATGCGGTCGGGGTGCCGAGCAGGACGTTCGTGCAGGTGATGCGAGAATCCCGGTAGTCCCGCCACGTGCACCCGGCCAGCGAGCCGTCCTGGTTGATCGCCGCCAACCCGGCCTGGGTGTCGAGGACCGCGACCGTGATGTCCTCACCCGCCACCATGCGGGTGAGCGACACCTCGGCGAGCGCTGTGCAGGAGAGCATTCCGGTCTTGGGGATGTCGGTGCCGCGTAGGATCCCCTCAGCGACCACCGCACCCACCGACAACCCGACGTACAGGTAGCCACCCAGCAGTGATCCGCCCGGGCAGACACGGTCGTCGTCGACCGGGTCGAACCGGCCCTGCCGCGATACCCGCGTGGTGCGGGTGTTGATCGTCACGCCGTCCTCGAGCGGGGCGATGGCGGCGGAGTTGAAGCTGTTCGGCGGGAAGGGGCTGTCGGTGCGGTGGATCCGCCACAACTCGGTGCCGGCCGCAATGGTGTCGGTGTGCGCGGGTGCGCCGTTGTACGTTCGCACCCGCTCACATGCCCCGGCGTGCCACGTCGAGGACATTGTCGATCGCGATCTCGGTCAGCTCGCCGGCCTCGAGGTCCTCAAGGGGGCTGCGGCCGTCGAGGATCTCGGTGGCGGTCAGCCACCACGACGCCGCACCGTACGGGTCCTCCGCCACCGCGAGTCGCCGGTTCGCGTACTTCACCAGGTCATAAATCTGGTGCCGGTCCCGGTCGAACTGGAACAGCGGGTACCGGTAATCCGGGCGGGCGCCGATCGGCAACCCGATCAACTCCCCCGCCTTCCGCCGTTTCTGTGCGACGCTGCGGATCGGCTCACTGGTCGGCGCCAGGATCGTCGCGACCTCCTTGGAGTCGATCACCTCAAGAGCGTCGAGGACCGACCGGCGGGCCGAGGCCCGCGGCCCAGTGTCATCGGTGTCGGTGTCGGTGTCGGTGACGGTCGCGATCAGCGACTGCGCGAGCTGCAACCGCTCCGTCTGCGACAGCGCGGCCGCGGAAAACCGGGTGAGCGCCGTGACCACGTCCCCGCCAGCCTCCTCGGCCCCCAGCGATGTCAGTTCGGGCCCGGCCCGCCCCGCCCGGGCCGGGCCGGGCCCGGACTCCGGCGTCTTGCCGCTTGCCTGGACCAGGGCGAGGCGGAACTCCGCGAAATACGTACCCAACGCCCGCTCGAGCCCCTCGACACGGATCGACTCGGACATCCGCGCCACCACCACCGGATCGATCCCAGGAACAGGCCCCGAGGAGAACGCTTCGGCACTCATCCAACCCTCCCAGGTACGTTTGCCACAACTACGTACCTATCGTACCTCCGAGCGGTCGATCCGTCGATGCCCGAGACCAGCGGCCCAAACAGGCGCCAGTGAGCATGCCACCGACTCCCGTCACCGTCCTCGCCGGCTGGTCCTGCCCCGAGCGAATGGGCACGGAAGGGCGGGGCGGGGATCGACGGTCACCTCGTCCGTACCCGCGAAGCCCCAGCGTCCGTCGTGCGCACTTGCCCTACCTGCGCCCACGCCCACCCACTGCGGCATCACAGGTTCCCGCCGCATCCGAACCGCGAACTTGCACTGGACCGGAACCGCTGCACCCAATCCACTTCTGCGCGAGAATCGACAAGGCAGGAGCCGCCGGGATGCCCGCCGTTCATCCACGAATTTGCCGTAGTGGGGCGACCACTCGTCGAGATGTCTCCCACTCGCTTCCAAACACCTATCTGAGTGCCGGGAGTTTGGTCAGCCCCCGTTCTCGGCATCGCTCCTGGAACTCAGCGTTGCATGATATCGGTCGACTCTGGCAGGTCATCAAGTTGGGCACCGCGGGCTGGCTTCCACCCTCGCGCAGCGGCAGTCCTCCTGCGGCGAACTCGACCAGCGGATCCCGCGCAGTGTCTGCGCGGGATCCGGCGCGTTGCCTGGGGTGGTCATTGTGATTGCAGCTTCGTCACCAGTGCTTCGGCGACGGGCCGAGCGCTTCCCGGGTTCTGGCCGGTGATCAACCGTCCGTCTTCTACGACGTAGGGGTCGAAGGGCTTGTCGGCGATGCTGTAGTTTGCGCCAAGCTCTTTCAGCTCGTCTTGCAGGCTGAATGGAACGGCATCGGCGCGTTGTGCCGCTTCTTCCTCCGGCCAGGAGAACCCGGTGACATTCTTGCCTTTGACTAATGGGTCTCCGGTGCTCAGCGGGACGTTGAGAAGGCCGGCCGGTCCGTGGCAGACGGCAGAGACGATGCGGCCGGTGTCGTAGAAGCGTGCGGTCAGCGCACCGAGAGCGTCACCGCGGAAATCGAACATCACGCCGTGGCCGCCGGTGAAGTAGATCGCGTCGTAATCATCGACGTCGAGGGCGGTCGCCTTCGTCGTGTTCTCGAGGAGCTTCATGAATTCGCGGTCGTGGTAGCGCTTGTCGGTGCCGAGCTCACCGAGCACCTCGTGCGCCAGGCTCTCGGGGTCGATCGGCACGTAACCGCCCGAGGGACTGGCGATGTCGACGGCGTAACCGTGGTCGGTGACGTAATCGTAGAAGTGCGTCAGTTCACCGAGCCACAGTCCGGTGCGATAGCCAACCTTCTCGTACTCTCCGATGTTGGTGACGATGATCAGAATCTTGTTTGTAGCCATGCTGTACTCCATTTCCAATCAGATCTCTTCAGAAAATGGTGGGGCGCTGAACGGTGTGGTGTGGTCCCGCGCCTGGCGTGCGACTCTGCTCAGCAGCGAGCGGAACTGTTCCTGCTCGCCCGCTGCAAGGGCGCCGAGGACAATGGTCTCAGCTTCGGCGATCCGCGCCTCCAGCTGCTGCAACCGCTCCGATCCGGCAGCCGTCACGACCACCGTGCGGACCCGGCGGTCAGCAGGATCGGGTTGACGATCCACCAGGCCCGCATCGACGAGGTCGTCGATCACGTATGGGATCACCGACCGATCCACTCCCAGATAGTCCGCGAGCTGGACTTGTGTGCGAATGCGTTTGCGCGCCACGGTATACAGCAGCTGGAAGCCACGAGAACCGCGCGGCAAGTCCGCCACCACGGGCTCCACCAAGGTCTTGTAATCGCGCATCAACATAGCGACCGACCACCCGAGGTCACAGTCCCTTTCGTCCACTGCTTCATTCAGCACGGGGTTCAGCCTATCTAATAATCATATGCTGTACAACTAAGTTATGAATCAATTTAGTTGTACAGCAATAGTTACCTCCCACATGAGCTCCGTGTCCGAACTCCCCACCTCGCTATCTGTGGACTGACCGCGAGGCCGTGTGGGATGACACCGCGTCGCGAGCGGGCGATGGTTCGTCGAGTCTTGCGACGCCTGCAATCCAGAGTGCGGATTCGTCGTCCATCGCGTAGGCGGTTGCGGCAGTTCACCTCCTGCGGTTTCACGCTGAATCGAGCGATGTGCGAGCTTCCGCTTGCTATCGGGACTGCAGCCGGCGATCTGTGCAGATTTCAGACCAGCGCGGGGCAGTTCTCCTGGATGCCGTGTGGCCCGCGCCTGGAGCGAAATTGTCCGTCGCCGAGCATAAGGGCGTGTCATGCCTTCGCATGTTGTGCGATGCTTCCGTTATGACAGCAGTCATGCCGTCGAGGGCCGCTGGCCCTCGCAGCGGGGAGTGCCGGGCGCGGCAATCCGCCGCCGCGTCGACTCGACGATCAGCGTTCTCGGCCATCAACCTCGACGTCGACGATGTGAGCTCGGACATGCGATCGGGTGGGGGTCGTCCAGCCGTGGTCTGCGGCGAAACTTATCATCTGCTCGAAATCATCCAACCATCCGTCACCGTCCGCGTCGACGGCCCCCAGCCCACGTAGGACCTCGACGGCCAACCACACGTGCGGACCGTCCACCCAGCTGTCGTGGGAATCGAGGAATCCTGCGACCTCCGTTGCCGGCTGCACGATCACAACGTCGAGCCGCTTCAGATTCGCGACGTCCTCGGCTTCCAATTGCGTTGCCGTTGCGTCGATTACTACTCTCATCTCGTTCCCTTCATGTCGATCCATTTCGGTGGTCGATGAGCCGCGAATGCCGCACGGCCCTCGGCCGCCTCCGCGGAAGCTGCAACCTGCTCGGTGAGGTTGTGCAACCAGATCGGTGATTCGGCAGGCTTCAGCGTCGGTAGCGTGCGCAGCATCATCTTGATGGTGCCGACGGCTTCTGGGCCGCACTGCAGGATATCCGCGACATACTCAGTGACGGCATCGTCGAGGTCGCCGGCGGGCACACTGCGATTCGCCAAACCTAGTGCGGCGGCTTTTATTCCGTCGAACTCGCGTCCCCTCAAAAAGAGGTCCGATGCATCTGCTGGGCGCAGTCGCCGCAGCGCAGGTGCCGCGGCCAGGGTTGGCACTGTTCCGTAACGCGCCTCTGCATAGCACAGTCGAGCGGAGTCGACGACCACGACGTAATCGCATGCCGCGACAAGTCCGAGAGCGCCGCCGAATGCGTGTCCGTTGACCCTGGCTACGACCGGAACCGATGCGGCCTCGATCGCGCCGATGGCGTGCGCGTACGTTCGGGACCACGCGGTTGGTTCGGCGTGTGCCCGAAGATCACTGCCCGCCGAGAAGCTTGTTCCCACGCCAGTCAGAACAACCACTCGGGTGCCGTTTTGTCCGGCAGCACTTTCCACCTCAGAGGCGAGCGCGGCCAGAAGTTCGACGGTGAGGGCGTTGCGGCGGTGGGGCCGGTCGATCGTAATGGTGACGATTCCACTGGTGGTGCTGTTCGTTTGCAACTCCGCTTTCGCAGGTTGACGACTTTTCCTCTGATCGTCGGCGGTCGGCCTTGGTGTCATTCGCCTCTCCTGGTAAGTGTTCTGATCACGCATTCTGCGACGCAAGGACAGTGTCGACGTCCTGCTCGCGACGCGAGGCTCCGAATCGGTCACCTCAGCGGGTTACCCGTCCCATCGCGCTAGGGTGTGTCTCCCAATGATTTGTGGTGTTGTGCTGCAGAATCTTCGGTGTGGCAGACGTTGTTGATCGGTTTGAGGTGTTGACGGACAAGCAGTGGGAGTTGCTCGCGCTGCTCTTGCCCAGTTCCGATGGGCTCCGGGGGCGGAAGTTCCGGAACAATCGTGTGGTGGTCGAGGGGATGCTGTATCGACTGCGGACCGGGGTGCCCTGGCGGGATCTCCCGTCGCATTTCGGGCCCTGGAAGACGGTGTGGAAGCGGCATCGCCGCTACGCCGGAGACGGAACCTGGGATCGGGTGCTGACAGCCCTGGTCGCGATGGCCGACGCCGGCGGGAACCTGGACTGGGCGGTATCGGTCGATTCCACGGTGGTCCGTGTCCATCAGCACGGCGCGAACGCCGCCCGCCACACAGGGGGATCTACCGAATTACACGAACCTGCGTGACGAGCCTGCCGATCACGGCATCGGCCGGTCGAGGGGCGGGTTGACCAGCAAGGCGCACCTGGCGTGCGACGGTCACGGGCGCCCACTGTCGGTGCTGGTCGGCCCCGGCCAAGCCGGTGACAGTCCGATGTTCGCCCACGTGCTGGAGGGTATTTGCGTCCCGCGGCTCGCCGGCGGAGCGCACCGCACGCGCCCCGACGAGGTCCGGGCCGACAAGGCGTACTCATCACGGGCCAACCGGGAACTGCTGCGCAGCAGAGGCATCAAGGCGGTAATCCCGGAGAAGACCGATCAGGCAGCGAACCGGGTGAACAAGGGCCGCGCGGGCGGGCGGCCACCGAACTTCGACCCGGAGTCCTACAAGGGGCGCAACGTGGTCGAACGGGCCTTCAACAAGGCGAAACAGTGGCGTGCGGTGGCCACCCGCTACGACAAACTCGCCCTCACCTACCGCGCCGGATTCCTGCTCGCCGGCATCGTCGAGTGGCTCAAACTATTAGGAGACATGTCCTAGT
>NZ_JBLWIT010000081.1:0-3632 GCF_048381435.1 Rhodococcus mengyinensis
CCGTCGGTGGCGAGGTGGTGGATGGTGAGGAGGAGGTGTCCGGGTTGGGTGCGGGGGTCGAGCCAGACGAGTTGGAGCATGATCCCGTTTTCGGGGTCGAGTCGGTGTGTTGCGGCGTCGAGTTGCGTGCGTGCCATCGCGGCGAGGTCGTTGTCCGGGTCCGTCTCGACCGCGACGTGGGTGATGAGGGGTGCGGCCGCGATTGTTCCGGCCGGTGGGATTTCGAGGACGGTGTCTTCGTCTGTTGTTCCGCGCCGGAGTCGGGCTCGGAGCATGTCGTGGTGGTCGAGGACTGTCTGCACGGTGGCGGTGAGGGTGTCGGTGTCCAGGTCGGGTGGCGCGGTGAGCAGGACCGATTGGCAGTACGTGTCGAGGTTGCCGCCGCGCTCGAGCAACCACCGCGCGATCGGCATGAGCGGTGCGGTCCCCACGCCACCGCCGGGAAGCTCGGCCAGCACGTCCGGGTTCCGGGTGGCCGCCACCTCGGCGAGGGCGGCCACGGTCTGGTGCTCGAAAACGTCGCGGGGAGTGAGGAAGACACCGTCCTCGTGGGCGCGGGCCACCAACTGGATGGCCATGATGCTGTCGCCACCGACTGCGAAGAAGGACTCGTCGGCGCTCACGGACGGCACGCCGAGGACCTCCGCGAAAACCTCGGCGAGGGCCATCTCCGTCGCGGTCGCCGGAGCGCGACCCGTGGAGACGCGTTCGGCAAAGTCGGGTGCGGGCAACTGCCGGCGATCGAGCTTGCCGTTCGGGGTCAGCGGCAGGCGGTCCAGGACCACCAGCGTTGCCGGCACCATCTGCGGTGCGAGAGTCGTCCGGGCGAAGCCGAGGACCCGCTCGATGTCGACAGCCCTCGTCTGTTCACCGTCCCGGGCGGGTACGACGTACCCGAACAGGCGCTCGGTGCCTCGGTCGTCGGAACGGACCGACACCGCGGCCTGTGCGACATCCGGGTGGCGGACGAGCGTGGCCTCGACCTCTCCTGGCTCGATCCGGTAGCCGTGCAGCTGAACTTGGGCGTCACTACGTCCGAGGAACTCGAGTTGACCCTGCGCGTTCCAGCGTGCGAGGTCGCCGGTGCGATACATGCGTCCTCCGCGCCCGGCCGGGTCCGCCACGTACCGGGTCACCGTCAGCCCGGATCGGTGCAGGTACCCACGGGTGACCTGGTTCCCGGCAACGTACATCTCGCCGGTCACTCCGGTGGGTACGGGGTGGAGCCGCCGGTCGAGGACGTACACGCGCAGTCCCGGAATCGCCCGGCCGATGACCGACCGCGCAGCGGGACGGGTATCGCCGAGGGGATGCCTGCTCACGTGCACGGTGGTCTCGGTGATGCCGTACATGTTCACGAGCTGGGGTCGGGTGGGTTCGTGCCGGTCGAGCCAGTCGACGAGGTGACCGTGCTCGAGGGCTTCGCCGCCGAAGACGACGTACCGCAACGCCAGGTCGGTCGGCTGGTTCCGTTCCGCCGTGGCCAACTGGGCGAACGCGGTGGGAGTCTGGCACAGGACCGTCACCCGCTCCCGGCGGAGCAGGCCCAGGAACTCGTCGGGTGAGCGGGCGGTGACGGTGTCGACGACGACGAGGCGGCCACCGTGCAGGAGGGCGCCCCACAACTCCCATACCGAGAAGTCGAAGGCGGCCGAGTGGAAGAGCGTCCACACGTCGGTCTCGGCGAAGTCGAACGCAGGCCGGGTGTTGTCGAACAGTGTCGTGACATTGCGGTGTGTCACCACGACACCTTTCGGGCGTCCGGTCGACCCCGAGGTGTATACGACGTACGCGACCGCGTCGGGGGTGAGCCCGGCCCGTCGCTCCGGATCGGTGATCGGTTCCGGCGACAGGCCCATCAGGTGCGTGCGTGTGTCCGCGTCGTCGACGAGCACCGTGGGAAGGTCCCGCCGCAAGCCGGCCGCGTGATCGGTCGAGGAGACGAGACACACCGGGGCGGCGTCGGACATCGCGGCGTCGAGCCGGTCGGCCGGGTGACCGACGTCGAGGGCGAGGTAACCGGCGCCCGCTTGCTGTGCGGCCAGCAGGGCGACGACCAGCTCGACCGAGGGTGGCAGTGCTACGGCGACGACCGTGTCGGGGGCGGCGCCCAGTTCGACGAGATGCCGGGCGAGTCGGTAGACGCGGGCACCGAGTACCGCGTAGGTGAGCGTTTCGTCGGCATCGGTCAGCGCCGATTCGCCGGCGAAGCGGTGGACGGACCGAGTGAACCGGTCGGCGAGTGTGGCCTCGGCTGGTTCCGCCACGGGCGAAGGGGGATTGCACCCGGTCGTCAGCGTGGCCCGTTCGGTGTCGTCGAGGAGGTCGACGTCCCCGACTGGCCGGCCGGGGTCCGCGGTCACCGAGTCGAGGAGCCGGAGGAAGCGTACCGCGACACTCTCGACGGTGGTGCGGTCGAAGATGTCGGTGGGATAGGTCAACGCGGCCGACAGGCCGGGGTGTGCGGGGTCCGCATGTTCGCGGAGGGTGAGCTGAAGGTCGAACTTCGCGAGGGGCGGAGCGTCCTCGGCGACCGTCACCGTCAGGTCCGGCAGCTCGAGGTGGAGTGGTACCTCGGTCCCATAGTCGATCAGGACCTGGAACAACGGTGTGTGCGTCGTGGACCGCTCCGGCGCCAGCACGTCGACGAGCATCTCGAAGGGCAGGTCGGCGTGCATGAATGCACCGAGGTCCGCGTCGCGGGTTCTGGTCAGCACTTCGCGGAACGACTCGGCCGAGCCGACCGGGGTCCGGAGGACGAGCGTCCCGACGAACATGCCGACGAGTTGGTCCAGCCGGGGATCGGGGCGGCCGGCGACGGGGGTGCCGATCACGACGTCGTCCGTGTCGCACAGGCGGGCGAGGAGGACCGCGAAGGCCGCATGCAGAGTCATGAATGTGGTCGCCCCGGTGCTCCGCGCGAGCGCACGCAGGCGGTGGTGTACGTCGGCGGGGATCTCGAAGCGGATCGACTCGCCGTGGTGGGTGCGGTGGGTGGGTCGGGGTCGGTCGGTGGGGAGGGGGAGGGTGTCGGGGAGGTTGGTGAGTGTGGTGGTCCAGTAGGTGGTGTGGGTTTGGGTGGTGGGGGTGGGGTGCTGGGGTGTGCCGAGGAGTTGGTGTTGCCAGTGGGTGTAGTCGGTGTAGGTGAGGGGTAGGGGTGTGGGGTGGGGTGGTTGGTGGTGGGTGTGGGCGGTGTAGGCGGTGGTGAGGTCGTGGGTGAGTGGGGTGAGGGAGTGGCCGTCGGCGGCGATGTGGTGGAGGACGAGGGTGAGGGTGTGGTGGGTGGTGTCGAGTTGGTAGAGGTGGGTGTGGAGGGGGGTGTCGGTGGTGAGGTCGAAGGGTTGGGTGGTGTCGGTGTTGATGTGGTGGGGGAGTTGGGTTTCGGTGGTGGGGGTGGGTGTGAGTGGTGGGGTTGTGGGGTGGGGGTGGATGTGTTGGGTGGGGTGTCCGTGGTGGAGGGGGTAGGTGGTGTGGAGGGGTTGGTGGCGGTGGATGAGGTCGGTGAGGGCGTGGTGGAGGGCGGTGGTGTCGAGGTGGCCGGTGAGGTGGAGGGTGAGGGGGATGTTGTAGGTGGGGGTGGTGGTGTCGTATTGGTTGAGGAACCAGATGCGTTGCTGGGCTGGCGATAACGG
>NZ_JBLWIT010000082.1:0-7962 GCF_048381435.1 Rhodococcus mengyinensis
GACACGATCCTTGACGGCACCCCGAGCCCCGTGCCGGCGGGCGTAGCCTGGGGTAATGCGTTACACCGACTGGGGTGAGCGTGCCTCTCGGTGGTCCGGAATTCGCAGTAAGACAGTCGATGTGCACGGCACGAAGGTGCACTACCTGGTAACCGATCAGACGCGGGCATCCGAAGTGCCGGTTCATCTACTCGTTCCCAACCCGGCCAACAGCGCCTCGAACTGGCTCGACGTACTCGCGGAACTGCGACCACACGCGCACGCGATCGCGGTAGACCTACCCGGCACGATCGCCGGCCACACCGCGCTGCCGAACCGGCGCGCGACGAGCATCGAAACCAACGCGCTGTTCCTGCGCGATTTCATCGATGCACTCGGGCTCGATCGGGTCACGGTGCACGGCTGGTCGGCGGGCGGGATGGTGGCGTTGATGTTCGCCGACCAGGCACCCGAACGGGTCGACGGGCTCGTGTTGGTGGCGCCGGCACTTCCTCCCCCGCTGAGCGACGGCGAGGCGCGCATGTGGCAAACCCTCGGCAGGGCGGGGTTGGCCATCGTCGCACCGGCCGCCCGGGTGCTGCTCCGGGTTTCGGGGCGGCGCATCCTCGCCCGGAAGCTGCGGCCAACGGCCGATCCCGCGTCGATTGCGGGCACGAGAATGTCACCGGAAATCGCCGGTCTCATGCGGGAGGAGATGTCGGCGGTCGCGCCGAGGTGTTTGGGTCGCGCGGTCACGGTGTATGCCTCGCTGCTGTCGCTGATGCTCGTCCGCCGGCGACCCGTGCTCGACGCGATGCGCCGAGTCGCCTCGCCGACTCTTCTTGTCTGGGGCGATGAGGATCGCATCGCTGCCCGCGCGTCGATCGATGACTGGACGGCGCAGCGGCCCGACTGGAATCTGGTGGTCCTCCACCGCGTGGGTCACGCACCGCCGTTCGAAGTCCCCACCGATTACGCTCGCACGGTCATCGACTGGTGTGGTCCACGGGTTCACGACCGGTAGAGGATCGAAAAAGACGCTTACCTACCCTCACATGCTGCGCCTTTGCTCAGCAGCATGTCACGGATACAGGGTTCGTTGACGGCGTCCCAGTCGGAGACTGATGGATTACCCGCGTTCTCACAAAGCGTGATCCAGTGATCGATCGCCCCGTAGGTGATCGAACCGACCGTCATCCCCGTCAACTAGATCATCTCGCAGAACATCGACGCGACGTGCCTCACATCGACTGCACAAGTGCAAGATCTGCGCAGAACTCACTGAGACCGTGCAGCGGAAAGCGAAACCGTACAGTTCCACGGCGCCTAATTCGTCACCGTCGAGGACTCTATGTCGGTGGTGCACCGCTCACAAGGCCGACTGAGTCCGGCGAGCACGAAACTGCTGGCCCGTGGCCTCCGCGGGGTGCGCACGTCGACGACGAAAACCTCCCACTCCTCGGGGTCCCGAGGCGGGCGGTGACGACCTCGGCGACCGCGGTCACCAGCCACGAAACACCCCGTTTACCGGTGCCGCCGCGTGATCCGGTCTCGATTATCCGCACCAACGCGGACCGTCCCACCATGTCGCGGTCCGGAGCGCGAGCAGGTGCCCCGCCAGCGTCGAGTCCTGGACAGCCAGGTCTCCGCTCTCCGTGGCCATGGGGCCGGAATACCGTGGCATCGACGCCGATATGCACCCGCTCTGCCGGCACCCGGCGCGCCTCGATCGGTGGCTGTCCGCGCCCGGCGACCTCAGAGGTATATCTCGACCAGCGAGCGGAGGGCGTCCCAGTGCCCGGGCGCGAGCCGGGGCACGCCTGGGGAGACCACGGCGGAGGTGCGGGCCAGCGCGACGGTGAGCCCGCCGACGAGATCAGGGAATTCGGCCTTTGTTTCGGTGGCGGGGATCCGGTCGAGCGGCGGGTACACGGCGAGTCGAGTGAGGATCCGCTCCAACTCGATGCGGTGCCCGAGTCCGGTGAAGGTGTGAATGTCCTCCCGCAGACCTCGGGTGATCGGCAGGTCCTCGGGTTCGATGATGTACCGGCGGGCGATGGCGGCAGACGCCTGCCCGGTCAGCAGCAGGCGGTACAGGGTGTCGGTGACGATGGCGTCGCATGCGGCAGGTCTGTGCGGTCCACCTCGATATCGGCCACCTCCCTGAACACGTGACCGAAGGTGGCCTCTCCCATGACACTCATCCGCACTCCTCTTCCCGGAGCCGCCGCATCTCCCCGTTGAATTCGGGTGCCTCCTCGCGAGTCCGTGCTGTGCGGGCGAGAGGCTCCGCATACGGTCACCTGGTTGTCTGCCGGTGTCATCTCCTGGGGCAGAGCCCTCTCGTGTGCGGTTCACGAACGGGAAGAGTGGGCAGTAGTTGCACGTCTGCGCGAAGAGCGCTGCACGTCGTCGACCGGCCGTTGATCACGAACGTGGTGTCAGCGAGCAAACGTGGTGTCGTGCCCCGAACACCGCTAGGAACACCGCACCGGCAAAACCACACATGCCACGCTGATCACTACGTGCACAACATGTTTCATCGCGGCCTCATCGCCAAACACCGTTCATCCATCCTGACCATCGCGGTGCCGTTCGCGGGAATTGCGGTGGGATGAGGAGGGGGCCGGTGGCCGAAGTGCTCGCAGCGGTGGGCGGCTGTCCACCGAGATGGAACGAACTGCGGCGCGCAGCGACCTGCCGCAAGGCGTGATAGCCGGTAGCGCCCGCGGCACACCGGTCAGGTGGTGGTGAGTGCCTCCCGGGTGTCGGCGTGGCCGAGGACCGTGACGGCGATGACGGTGAGGCCGACGAGAATGTCGTTGATCGTGGCCGGGGTAGTTCCGGTGCCGAGTCCGTAGTCGAACAGGAACGGCGAAAGGAGCAGCCATCCACCGAACAGCCCGCCGAGGGTGCTGGCGGTGAGCAATCGCAGTGGGCGCGCCAGCCGGGCGAAGCCGAGTGCAGCGATCGCGAGTCCGACGAGTATCTCGTTCCAGCGGGCTATGGACCAGAACGTGGTACCGGATTCGTGCCACAGGAACGGGGACATCGCGACCCAGAGACCGAACAGCAGCGTGATGGTGCTGACCATGCCGGGGGTTTGAGGGCCAGGGACCCGCTGATGCCAGCGGCTGTTCTGGTCGATACGCTCGGTCGGGCCGAGAATTAGTCGCTCCACGAAGCCGCGGTGCCCCCGGGCGTCAATGAGCGGAAGCTCTCCGGTGGGTGGGTCGCTGGTCATGGTGCTCACTCCCTTACGGCTGTTATTCGTCCTCCGTTGTGTCCAGGGTGACGCACCGATGTGAAGCTGGACCTGTCGACTCCTTTGCAGTTGTGTGACGGACCAGCATGCCGCGGACACGGACGGGTCCGGTGGTGGGAGGATGCAGGCATGAGCGCACGGGTGTTGATCGTCGAGGACGACGACCGGGTCCGTGCCGCCTTGCGGTTGGCGCTCGAGGACGAGCGCTACGACGTCGACGAGGCCGAGGACGCGGAAACCGCTCTCACTCTGGTGCGGCGCGACGGTGCGCCGCACGTGATGATCGTCGACCTGATGCTCGGAGAGATGGACGGCTTCACCTGCATTCGGGAAATCCGCCGCGACCACGACGTGCCGATCATCGTGGTCAGTGCGCGTGATGACACCCATGACGTGGTGGCCGCGCTCGAGGCGGGGGCCGATGACTACGTCACCAAACCCTTTGAGATCAAGGAGATCACCGCCCGGATGCGGGCACTGCGCCGCCGGGCTGCCGCGGCCGGCGACCGGGACGTACCACGCGATGTGGTCCTCGACTCCGATCCGGGCGGTCCGCTGGTGCTCTCCCCCGGGCGCGGCACCGTTCGGCGCGGCGATAGGGAACTGCACCTGACGTTGACCGAGTTCCGATTGCTGTGTGAGCTGGCCGAGTCGCCCGGACAGGTACTCAGCCGCAGCGTCCTGCTGGACCGGATATGGGACCGTGGCTTC
This sequence comes from Rhodococcus mengyinensis, assembly GCF_048381435.1. Lineage (NCBI taxonomy): Bacteria > Bacillati > Actinomycetota > Actinomycetes > Mycobacteriales > Nocardiaceae > Rhodococcus > Rhodococcus mengyinensis. The sequence goes on from NZ_JBLWIT010000082.1 coordinate 3,956, forward strand.
TTCGGCGACGAACGTATCGTCGATGTGCACGTGCGGCGGTTGCGCACCAAGATCGAACGCGATCCCGCCGAGCCCCGGGTGGTGGTGACCCTGCGCGGGCTCGGGTACCGGCTCGATGCCCCTCCTTAGGCCCGGGTGGGGCAGCCTCGGCCTGCGTGGTCGGGTGATCGCCTCCTTCGCCATCGGTGCGGCGCTGGTGTCACTGGTGCTGGCCGTGTCGGTGTTCACCATCAGCCGTAGCTACATGGTCGGGCAGCGTGAGCACTCCGCGCAGCGGCAGGCCGACACCCACGCCGAGTTCCTGCGGAACCTGCTCGACAACCCCGATTCGTCAGCCCTGGCCGTGCTGGGCGCACTCGATCCGCCGGTCGATACCTTCCTGCTGCTGCGTTACCGCGGGGACTGGTTCGGCTCCACACCCGACGGCGGCCCCGACCAGCTGCCGGCCGGCCTCGCCGCTGCCGGCTCGGCGAGCACGGTTCCTGTCGACCTCAACGGTCAGCCCTATCTCGCGGTCACCACCCCGGTCAGCGACCGCGGCGACACCCTCTATGAGTTCGCGCCACTGACCGAACTCCAGGCGACGCTGGGGGTTCTACGGATAGCGCTCGCCGCGTGTGCCCTCACCGCCACCTGCGGGGGCGCCCTGCTCGGACTATGGGCTGCCCGCCGGGTCCTGACGCCGCTGAGTCAGCTTGCCGGGACCACCGCGACCATCGCCAGCGGTGAACTCGGCACCCGGCTCCCCGATACCGGCGACCCAGATCTGGCCACTCTCGTCGCCTCGTTCAACACGATGGTCGACTCGTTAGAGCACCGCATCGAACGCGAACGCCGCTTCTTCGGCGACGTCAGCCACGAACTGCGCACCCCGCTGACCACCCTGACCACCAGTGTGGAAGTCCTCGGCCGCCACGCACACGAGCTACCAGACCGGTCGCGGCGCGCTCTGTCGTTGATCACCGCTGAACTCGATCACCTCCGTCGACTCCTCGACGACCTGCTCGCCCTCGCCCGCACCGAAGCCGGCCTCCACCAGGACGATCCGGAACTGGTCTCGCTACGCGAACTGGTGACCCACACCCTCATCGACTCGCAGCGTCACACCGACCTGCTCACGGTCGAGTCCGACAGCATCGTCCGCGTGCACAAGAGAGCACTCGAACGTGTCTTTCTCAACCTGATGAACAACGCCGACCAGCACGGGGGCGGGCTCGTCGGCATCGGCGTGCAGCGCGACGGCCAGACGGCTGTCATCGACTTCGACGACACCGGTCCGGGCATCGCACACGCCGACCGGGAACGCATCTTCGAACGCTTCACCACCGCCCAGGGAGGCCGCAAGGCCGCCGCCGGAACCGGCCTCGGTCTCGCCCTGGTCGCGGAAACCCTGACCGCACACCACGGCCGGGTTCGCTGTACCGACAGACCCGGCGGCGGAACCCGATTCACCGTCACACTCCCGATACCGCCGGCCGACCCCGGCGGACATGGCTCCTGAAGGTATCCGCGCATCGCGGCCGCCGGACCCTCCACGCTTCAGCCAACCCCCAGGTAACACCACCGAAGTCCGCCTCATCGCGTCACGCCAACCGAGTACAGACTCGATATCCTCGCCGATCCCGCCACGCTTGTTCTCCGACCAGCCGCGCTCGCGGCCGCTCAACAAATCGCGCTGCTCAGAGAACCCCGGGCGCCGGGCGGTCCGATCACCGTCACACTGGACCTGATCGACAGCCGAGTCCGACCCGGACTGACCACCCCGCTCACCTTCACCTGTGACGAGGCCGAATCACAAACGTTCCGCGTGGGACATCCAACGATCGGCAACTGATCACGCGATAGACACCGCGGGACCACCCGCGAACCCGGATAACAATCAAGACCTCCGTGTCGCGGAACCGCCTTAGGGAGGCTGCGGCAACGCGGTAATGTCCGACCGCATCAATCACTGCTGCGGCATCGACACCAGTCGCCCCACCACCCGCCGCTGCGTACACCCCGCACGCCTCTGACCGGACTTCCGCAGCTGATGGGCACACGATTCCGCGAAAAGGCGTGTTGACGTGCGGGGACGCCGCGCGGCCGCGTTGGGGTCGTGTTACTACAGGCCTTGCTTTGGCGGGATCTCGCTTACGCGTCGGTGGGGGCGAAGTCGAAGAACCGGGGCGGTTCGGGCAGCTCGAGCGCGGTAAGGATCTTTCGCTGCCCGGCGGTGACGGCGGAGCGTTGCGCCACCTGGCCGTGGTCGGTGGCGAGGGTGACCAGGTGCATCCGGTCGAGCTCGTGACGGATGCTGCGCCAGGTGTCACCGGTGGCGGTCTCGGCGACCCGGATCAGCAGCAGCGCCAGCCAGCACAACTGGACGTGGGCGCGGATGCGGTCCTCGCGGTGGTGGAAGACCGGCCGCAGCCCGAGCGAGCCCTTCATGTCGCGCCACCCGGCTTCGACGGCGAGCAGCTGCTTGTAGGCGGCGGCCAGGTCCTCCGGGGTGAGGGTGGTGTCGGACGTGCGTAGCAGCCACTTGCCGTCCAGGCCGGCCTCGGTCTTGATCGCCGTGTGGTCGATGCGCAGCAGCCCGGTGTTGGTGCGCCGCAGATACCGTCGCAGTCCCGGCTTGGATTTGAGCGAGCCGACCAGCTCGTCGCGGCGGCGCGATGTCCAGGTGTCGGAACCGTCGATCAGCTCTTCGAGGTGCGCGACGAGGTTCTCCCGTACGGCCGCGTCGCGGTCCGCCTGGTCCGGGTTGTGGCAGACGACGAATCGCCTGGTCCGGGCGCCGCCGTCGCCGTCCCCGTCACCGCCGGGCGCGACGTGCACCTCCTTGACCCGCAGGTTGCCGGCCACGGTGTGGTAGCGGCCCGGCCTGGCGAGCGCGGCGGCGGCCTCGGTGTTGGTGTGGCGCAGCTTCTCGGCGTGGATGTAATGCCCGCCGCCGCGGGTCAAATACGCTCGGTTCGCGGCGGAGGCGAAACCACGGTCGGCGACCCAGACCAACCGGCGCAGGTTCCACCCGTCCAGGTCGTCTTTGACGGTGCGGATGATCGCGGTGTCGGCGGTGTTGCCGGGGAAGGTCCAGCAGCGCACCGGGATCCCGTCGCGGGTGACGGCCATCGCGATCACCACCTGCGGCAGGTCGGTGCGGAAGTCCTTGGAGTGGCCGAACTCCCGCGCCCCGGACTCGGCCGGGTTACCGGCCCCGTCGTCGCTGGGCGGATCGGCCCGCTCCGGGCCCTCGGTCTCGAAGTAGGTGCTCGTCGTATCGACGAAAACGATGTCCAAATCCAGGTTTAACAGGTGCGCAACGGAATTGAACACATCGGCGGCGATCTCCTCGAGGGCGTCGAGGAGGAAGTCCATGCCCCGGTAGGCCTGATCGTCGGACAACGCGGTCATGTGCTCGATGGCGACGCGTTCGGTCACCCAGCCGGTCGCCGCGAGCTTCGAGCCGGGTTCGAGCGCGCGCTGGGCGACGAGGGTGAAGATCACCCGCTCCACCGCGTCGGCGGCGAGCCGCCGCCCCTCGGCGGCGCGGCGGATCGCCGCCGAGATCCCCAGCCGGTCCCAGAGCCGGTCCAGCGTCCACGCCCCGCCGAGGCGCCGGCAGTCGAGGATCTCCACCTCCCCGCCCGCGGTCGACGCCGCGGCGGACTGGTCGGGGGCGAGGAACCGCGAGATCGACGACACCAGCCGGGCCAACCCGTCCCGGTCCACGGTCTCGGCGCGGCCGAAGTTGTGGATCACCTTCGCGGTCGGCGAGCCGGTGTCCGGGTGCCGCTCGTTGTGCGCGAGCTGCAGATACGACACCACCGAGCCGTCCTTGTTCTTCCGCCGCGTCTCCCGCAGGTACATACCTACACAACACCACATCGCATGCGGCTTCACCAGCCGACACGCCGCAAGTCGTGTGCCTACAGATTTTCGCGTTCCAGACACCCTGCACCGCTCTGACCTGCGCCTTCATTCCGCGGCAGGCACGAAAATGCCTACGAACTGCGGAAGTCCGG
>NZ_JBLWIT010000083.1:0-13322 GCF_048381435.1 Rhodococcus mengyinensis
TTCGTTCGACGGGGGCCGTCGTTCAGGAACCAAATTTTGATCAAGGCTTTCATTATTTTGTGATCCGGGTTACTGTGTCCACCATCAATCAAACCTTTGATTAGTTAGGTGGATCGCATGAGCCCCACAAGTTTCGCTTCGTCGGCCGACCTCGGTGAGAAGGAACAGACCCTCGAGGTCCTCGCCGACGGCGTGTACGCCCTCACCGCCGAGGGGGATCCCAACATCGGCGCCATCGAGGGTGAGGACTTCGTCGTCTGCTTCGAGGCGCTCGCCACCCCGGTGGCCGCGCAGGACTGGCTACGCAAGCTGCGCGAGCACACCGACAAGCCGGTCCGGTACCTGGTGCTCTCGCACTACCACGCCGTCCGCGTGCTCGGTGCGTCCGCGTTCGACGCCGAGACCATCGTCTCGCACGAGACCACCCGCGCGCTCATCGAGGAGCGTGGAAAGGAAGACTGGGCAAGCGAATTCGGACGTATGCCGAGGCTGGCCAAGGCCGCCGACTCGGTGCCAGGACTGACGTGGCCCACCCTGACGTTCGCGGACAAACTCACCATCGACCTCGGCGGCGGACGCGGTGACCTCGTGCTCCAGCACTTCGGCCGCGGACACACCGAGGGCGACATCACCGCGTGGCTGCCGAAACAGAAGATTCTGTTCGCCGGCGACCTCGTGGAGGCGCAGGCCGCGCTCTACACCGGCGACGCCTTCCACCGCGACTGGTCCACCGGCACCCTCGATGCGATCAAGGCGCTCGGCGCGGAGGTCCTGATCGGCGGACGCGGCGCCGTCTCCCACGGGCGGGACGCCGTCGACGCCGCCATCGAGCAGACCCGCCACTTCATCGAGGTCATGCTGGCCGAGGTCGGGGCGGTGCAGCAGCGCGGCGGCACCCTGAAGGAGGCGTTCGAAGCCACCCACGCCGCACTGAACGAGCAGTACGGGCACTGGCCGATCTTCGAACACTGCCTCCCGTTCGACGTCTCCCGCGTGTGGGACGAGCTGTCGGGCATCGAACGGCCCGTCATCTGGACCGCCGAGCGTGACCGCGAGGTCTGGGACCAGTTGCAGGGCTGACGTCCGTCACCGTTTCACAGGGCTGACATCCGTCACCGTTTCACACTGACAAGGCGAGGATCATGGGAAGACGACACACCCGCGGCGGCACGGTCACCGTCGTGGGCAACGGCCCGGTGGGGCAGACGACGGCGTTGCTGTTGGCGCGCTGGGGAATACCGGTGACTTTGCTCGACGCACGGGCCGAGCGTGACCCGATCGGATCGAAAGCCATCTGCCAGCAGCGGGACGTCCTCGAGGTGTGGGACGTGATCGGCGTCGGCAGGCGGCTGGCCGACGAGGGCGTGACGTGGGGGTGCGCCCGCACCTTCCACCGCGACCACGAACTGTTCGCGCAGACGTTCGTCGACCGCGGCATCTCGTCGTTCCCGCCGTTCGTCAACATCTCCCAGGCACGAACCGAGGAACTGCTCGACGAGCGGATCGCGGCCACGCCGTCGATCGACGTTCGGTGGGGATACCAGGCCACGTCCGTGGATCAGGACGAGACCGGCGTGACCATCACCTGCCGCACCGGCTCCGGCGAGGAGACCGTCACCTCGGACTATGCGGTGGTGGCCGTGGGGTCGCGGGGCAGCGCGATCCGGCGGCAGCTGGGTGTCACGTTCGACGGTCGTTCGTTCGACGACAAGTTCCTGATCTGCGACATCGCCGCCGACATTCCGGGCTGGGCCGACGAGCGCCGCTTCTACTTCGACCCGGAGTGGAACCCGGGCAGGCAGGTGCTCATCCACCCGTGCCCGGACTCGACCTTCCGCATCGACTGGCAGGTGCCCAGCGAGTACGATCTCGAGGCCGAGGAGAAGTCGGGTGCGCTGGACGCGCGGATCCGGAAGATCATCGGCGACACCGACTACCGAATCGTGTGGAAATCGGTGTACCGCTTCCACTCCCGGGTCGCGAACCGGATGCGCGTCGACCGGGTGCTGCTCGCCGGGGACGCCGCGCACATCGTGTCCCCGTTCGGGGCGCGCGGCCTGAATTCCGGTGTCGCCGACGCCGAGAACGCGGCGTGGAAGCTCGCGTTCGTCCTGCGGGGCTGGGCCGACGAGTCGCTGCTCGAGACGTATCACACCGAGCGGCACGCGGCGGCCGTCGAGAACATCGCGGTCACCACGGCGACGATGGATTTCCTCGTCCCGCAGTCCGAGGACCAGCACCGGCACCGGCACGACGTGCTCACTGCGGCGGTCACCGACCCGCAGGCGCGGGCACACGTCGACAGCGGTCGTCTCGCCGAGCCGTTCTGGTACGTCGAATCACCCTTGACCACAACCGATCCGGAACGACCCTTCGCCGGGCGCCCCGAGCGTGGCTGCACCCCGGCCGCCGCGCCGGGAATCCTCGTGCCCGATACCCCGGTGACGCTGCGCGGCGGTGCCGGCAGCCGGCTCCGCGACATCGCCCGGCACGGCATCCTGCTTCTCGCGGGTGACGGCGTGGACGTCGACGCGATCCGCAGCGCGGCACTCGCAGCGGTGCACACGCCGATCCGCCTCGTCCGGCTGTCAAAGATCGACGGAACCGGCGTCCTCACCGCCGCCTTGGACGCGAAGCCCGGCGAGGTGTGGGTCATCCGCCCCGACGCCTACATCGCGGCGGTCACCGACACGGTCGACGGGCTGGTGTCCGCGCTGCACCGGATCACCGAACCCGTCTTCGCCGTGATCACTTCCGTGCCAGCCGTTCCGGATCCAGATCGAGTCGTCGCAGCAGCTGGGCGTTGAGGGCGACGACGATGGTGGAGATCGACATCAGGATCGCCGCGACGGCCGGGGAGATGGCGACCCCGGCGAACGCGAGGACCCCGGCGGCCAGGGGGACGGCGATGACGTTGTATCCGGTGGCCCACACCAGGTTCTGCCACATCTTGCGGTAGCTGGCCTGCGACAGGTCGATGATCGAGAGCACGGCGCGGGGGTCGTCGGCGGCGAGGACGACACCGGCCGATTCGATGGCGACATCCGTGCCGGCGCCGATCGCGACGCCCACGTCGGCGCGGGCGAGTGCGGGCGCGTCGTTGACACCGTCGCCGACCATCGCCACCCGGTGACCGCGGGCCTGGAGTGCGGCGACCTCGGCGTCCTTGTTCTCCGGCAGCACGTCGGCGAACGCTTCGTCGATGCCGAGATCGGCGGCGACGGCGTCGGCCACCTGACGGGCGTCTCCGGTGATCATCGCGACCTTCACGCCCCGCTCGTGCAGGGCGTCGATCGCCTGCCGAGACTCCTCGCGGACGGCGTCCTCGAGCGCCACCGCGCCGAGCACCCGCCCGTCGCGGACCACGTGGAGGACGGAGGCGCCGCGTTCGACCCACCGTGTCGTCAGCGCCGCAACGTCACCGGGGACCGTCACGTTCAGTTCGGCGAGCATCGCCGGTCCGCCGACGGCCACTTCCACGCCTCCGACGTTCGCGCGCACCCCGCGTCCGGGCAGTGACCGGAAGTCGGACGCGGTGCGCCGCTCGTCCGCGGGCACGTTCGACGCCGCCTCGGCGACGATGGCCCGCGCGACGGGGTGCTCGCTGTCGGCCTCCACGGCGGCGGCGAGCGCGAGCAGTTCGGTCTCGGTGACACCCGCGGTGGTGACCACCCCGGTGACGGCGTGCCTGCCCTGGGTCAGGGTGCCGGTCTTGTCGAACAGGACGACGTCGACGTTGCGCATGCGTTCGAGGGCCAGCCGGTCCTTCACCAGGACACCGGCCTTCGCGGCGCGCTCGGTGGAAATGGCGATCACGAGGGGTATCGCCAGGCCGAGCGCGTGCGGGCAGGCGATCACCAGAACGGTGACGGTCCGCACCACGGCCTCGTCCACGTTGCCGAGCAGCGACCACGCCACGAACGTGAGAAGCCCTGCGATCGAGGCGAAGTAGAACAGGAACGCCGCGGCGCGGTCGGCGAGGGCCTGGGCCCGGGACGAGGACGACTGCGCGTCGGCGACCAGCCGCTGGATTCCGGCGAGGGCTGTGTCCTCCCCCACCGCGCCCACCTGGATCCGCAGCGCGCTGTCGGTGGCGACGGTGCCGGCCACCACGGTGTCGCCGACCGATCGTGGGACAGGGTTGGACTCGCCGGTGATCATCGATTCGTCGACCTCCGCGCGGCCGTCCTCGACGGTGCCGTCGGCCGGGATGCGGCCACCGGCCCGCACCAGCACGAGGTCGCCGGTGGCGAGTTCGGAGACGGGCACTTCGGTGACGCCGTCGTCGGTGACCCTGTCGGCGGTGTCCGGCAGCAGCGCGGCGAGTGCGTCGAGGGCACCGGACGCCGACCCCAGCGCCCGCATCTCCAGCCAGTGTCCGAGGAGCATGATGACGATGAGAAGCGCGAGCTCCCACCAGAAGTCGAGGTTGAATCCGCCGATCTGGAGGGTCGTCACCCACGACGCGAGGAATGCGACCGTGATCGCCATGCCGATCAGCAGCATCATGCCGGGCCGCCGCGACTTCAGCTCACCCCATGCGCCGGTGAGGAACGGCGCGCCGCCGTAGAAGTAGATCGCGGTGCCGACCACCGGCGGAATCCACGACGCACCGGGGAAGTCGGGGACGGTGTAGCCGAGGAGGTCGGCGAACATGTGGCTGAACACCACCACCGGCACCGACAGCGCGAGACTGATCCAGAATTTCTGCCGGAACACCTCACCGTGCGCCCCGTGACCGGCGTGCCGATCCGCGTGGTCACCGTGTGCGTCGTGCCCGGTGTCCCGGACCTGTTCCACTTCCTGCTGCTGATGATCGTGAGACATGCCTGCTCCCTCGGAAGCTGCTCTCGTGGTCTGGTTTCAGGAACGCACCAGTCGTGCGATGGCGTCGGTGGCTTCCTTGATCTTCGCGTCGGCCTCGGTGCCGCCCGCGACGGCGGCGTCGACGACGCAGTGGCTGATGTGGTCTTCGAGCAGACCCAGCGCCACGGCCTGCAACGCCTTGGTCATCGCGGAGACCTGGGTGAGGATGTCGATGCAGTACTTCTCGTCCTCGACCATCCGCTGCAGACCCCGCGCCTGGCCCTCGATGCGGCGCAGGCGCTTGAGGTAGTCGTCCTTGGCGCTGATGTACCCGTGGCCGGTTGTGTGGTCGTCAGCGTGGTCGGTGGTCGGTTGCTCGGTCATGAGTGTTCCCCTCGGGTGGGAGTGGTCAGGGGCTGGAAGCGGCGCAGTCGCAGGCTGTTGCTCACCACGAACACCGATGAGAATGCCATGGCGGCACCGGCCAGCATGGGGTTGAGCAGGCCCGCCGCCGCCAGCGGCAACGCCGCGACGTTGTAGGCGAAGGCCCAGAAAAGGTTGCCCTTGATCGTGCTCAACGTCCTGCGCGACAACCGGATCGCGTCGGCTGCGGCCCGGAGGTCGCCGCGCACCAGCGTGAGGTCGCTGGCCTCGATGGCCACGTCCGTGCCGGTTCCCATGGCGAGACCGAGGTCGGCCTGCGCGAGGGCGGCGGCGTCGTTGACCCCGTCGCCGACCATCGCGACCACCTTGCCGTCGGCCTGCAGACGCTTGATCACGTCGACCTTGTCCTGGGGCAGTACCTCCGCGACGACTTCGCCGATGCCGACCTGGGCGGCGATCGCCCGGGCCGCGGAAGTGTTGTCGCCGGTGAGCATGATCGGGGTGAGGCCCAGTTCGCGGAACTGCGCCACCGCCTCGCGTGACGTCGGCTTCACGGTGTCGGCGACCACGAGCACGCCGCGCGCGTGGCCGTCCCAGCCGATCCCGACGGCGGTCTTGCCCTCCGACTCGGCCGCGTCGACGACGCGCTGGAGTTCCGTGGTGAGCTGCAGCGACCAGTCGCGGAGCAGTTTCGCGCGGCCGATGACCACCGCGTGTCCGTCGATCAGGCCCTGGACGCCGAGTCCGGCGATGTTGGTGAACTGTTCGACTTCGGGGAGCGTCGTCAGCCGCTCCTTCGCGCCGCGGGTGATCGCCCGCGCGATGGGATGCTCGGACGCGTCCTCGAGCGCGCCGGCGAACCGGAGAACCTGCTCCTCGTCCTGGCCGTCCGCGGCGACCACGTCGTGCAGCGACATCGTGCCGGTGGTGACGGTGCCGGTCTTGTCGACCACCACGGTGTCGACTCGCCGCGTCGATTCCAGAACTTCCGGTCCCTTGATCAGGATGCCCAGCTGGGCCCCGCGTCCCGTGCCCACCATGAGAGCGGTCGGGGTGGCGAGTCCGAGCGCACACGGGCACGCGATGATCAGGACGGCGACGGCTGCGGTGAACGCGGCGGCGACCGAACCGCCGGTCCCGATCCAGAAACCGAGGGTCGCGACCGACAACGCGATCACGATCGGGACGAAGATGCCGGAGATCCGGTCGGCCAGGCGTTGCACCTCGGCCTTGCCGGTCTGCGCGTCCTCGACCATCCACGCCATCTGCGCGAGCTGGGTGTCGGCGCCGATCCGGCTGGCGCGAACCACGATTCGGCCGCCGACGTTGACCGTCGCACCCGCCACCTCGGAGTCCGGCGACACCTCGACCGGCACGGATTCACCGGTCAGCATCGACGCATCCACCGCCGACGAACCTTCGACGACGACGCCGTCGGTGGCGATCTTCTCACCGGGACGGACCACGAAGAGGTCGCCGACGTCGAGTTGGTCGATGCCGATCAGCTGTTCGGTGCCGTCACGCAGCACCGACACTTCCTTGGCGCCCAGTTCGAGCAGCGCCCGCAGTGCCGCTCCCGCCCGCCGTTTGGCGCGGGCCTCGAAGTAACGGCCGGCGAGGATGAACGTGGTGACACCGGCCGCGGCCTCCAGATAGATGTTGCCGGTGCCGTCGACCCGCGCGATCGTGAGCTCGAACGGGTGCGTCATTCCCGGCATGCCGGCGGTGCCCCAGAACAGTGCGTACAGCGACCAGCCGAACGCGGCCAGCGTGCCCATCGACACCAGGGTGTCCATGGTCGCGGTGCCGTGCCGCAGGTTCGTCCAGGCGGCCTTGTGGAACGGCCACGCACCCCAGACCACGACCGGGGCCGCGAGGGTGAGCGAGAGCCACTGCCAGTTCGTGAACTGCAGCGCCGGGATCATCGCCATCGCGATGACGGGAACCGTCAGCACCGCCGACACGAGCAGCCGCTGCCGCAGTTCCGCCGCCGGGTCCTCTTCCTCCGGGGCCGGGGGCTTCACCTCGGGCAGTCGCGCCGTGTACCCGGCCTGCTCGACCGTGGCGACCAGGTCTTCGGGCGAGACGTCGGCGGCGTCGTAATGGACGCGGGCCTTCTCCGTCGCGTAGTTGACGGTCGCGGTGACGCCGTCGAGTTTGTTCAGCTTGCGCTCGATGCGGTTGGCGCACGACGCGCACGTCATCCCGCCGATGGCCAGTTCGATCTGGGAATCGGGTGGTGCAGCAATGTCGGTCCCGCGGGTCATCACTTCTCCTCCGGTCCGGCGGAGGCGGTGAACTCCGCGGTGTGGACGGCGCCGGCGTGCTGGAAGTCCAGGAACAGCCGGTAGTCGCCCGCGCTGGGTGCGGCGACGGCGAAGTCGATTCCCGGGCCCGCCGCGGTGACGCCGTCGCCGGGATGTCCGTCCGGGTGCACGTGCAGGTATCCGAGGTCGGTGGTGCGCAACGCCACCAGGTGACCGTATGCGCCGAGGTAGGGCTGCAGATCGGTGACCGGCTGTCCGTCGCGGCTCACCGAGAGGGTCACGTTCGACGTCTCTCCCGGTCGCAGCGCCCCGCCGAGGGTGACGGTGTACCCGTCCACGGTGGCGGTCGGTGCCGGAGCCGGCAGTTCCTGCGGGTCGTACGTGCCCGCGACGCGCAGGTCCGTGCCCAGGGTGACGCCTTCGCCGCCTGCCGGGGTGAAGTCCACGAACACGCGGTAGTCGCCGCCGCGGGTGAGGTCGAGGGGGACGCTCCACGTTCCGGCCGCGTCGAGCGTCGGGTGCACGTGCTGGAATCCGGCGAGGTCCCGGCGGACGACGATCAGGTGCAGCAGTTTCTCGTGCTCGACGGTGTAGTCCGTCACGGGTACCCCCGAGGGGTTCGTGATCCGGAACTGCACCGGGACCGCGGCACCGGCGGTGACCTGGTCGGATGCGAGTTCGAGGGTGTAGCCGTCCGCAGTGGGCGTCAGTCCGCCCGGGGTCGGGTCGGCGGCGGCGTCGTGGCCTCCCGCTCCGTGCCCGTCGTCCTCGGCCGTGTGCGCGGCGGGCTCGGCCACGTCCGGGCCGGCAACCGACCCGAGTGCGAGCGCGGCGCCGAAGATCACGACGAGGCCGACGGTGAATCCGGCGAACTTGCCGGTTGCGTTCATGATGGGTCTCCTGTGGTGGAGGTGCCGGCTCAGCCGGCCGCGTTGGAGGTGCCGGCTCAGCCGGCGACTGAATACCCGGCTTCTTCGACGGCACCCGCGACGTCGCTCGGATCGAGGTCGGTGGTGCTGTCGATGACGACCTTGCCGGTGGTCAGATCGACGTTCACGTTGGTGACGCCGGGGAGTGCGCTGATCTCCTCGGTGACCGAGGACACGCAGTGGTTGCAGGTCATGCCGGTGACGGTGACGCTCGAGGTGCTCACGGGTCTGCCTCTCTTCGGGGGTCGATGTCGTCTCGGAGAACTACCATACCCCCCTACCGTATCACCGCAAGGGTGACGGCGGCCACCGAGTACCGTGTTCCACGCCCACGCGGGCCCCGAAAGGTGATTGAGTGAGATACCGCATCTCACCCCACTGGGAAACGGAGCCCGGCAATGTCGATGGACAAGTTGCGCACCCAAATGCTGCGCCGCAAACCCCTCACCGAGGTGGACGAGGACACTCCGCCCGACGAGCGTCTGACCAAATCGCTCGGCCTGTGGCAACTCACCGCGATCGGCGTCGGCGGCATCATCGGCGCAGGCGTCTTCTCCCTCGCCGGCTCGGTCGCGCATTCCGTCACCGGTCCGGCCGTGCTGATCTCCTTCCTGATCGCCGGTGTCGCCAGTGCCGCGGCCGCACTGTGTTACGCCGAGTTCGCCGGAATGATCCCCAAGGCCGGATCGGCCTACACCTACGGTTATGTGGCGCTCGGCGAGATCGTGGGCTGGTTCATCGGCTGGGACCTGCTGCTCGAATACATCGCGGTGGCGGCCGTCGTCGCCATCGGTGTGTCCGGGTACTTCCGGTTCCTCCTCGAACAGATCGGCATCAGCCTGCCCGACTGGATGATGGGCGCGCTGGGCACCGGTGACGGCCACGTGTTCGACGTCTTCGCGGCCCTGTTCTGCCTGGGCACCGCCTGGGTGCTCTCGCGCGGAATCCGCAGCGTCGGTCGATTCGAGACGATCGCGGTGGCGATCAAGGTGGCGCTGGTCGTCCTCATCATCGTGCTGGGCGTCTTCCACATCGACAGCGCCAACTACACCCCCTACTTCCCGTTCGGCACCGCCGCCGTGTTCACCGGCGCGGCCACCGTCTTCTTCGCGGTGTTCGGATACGACGCGATGAGCACCGCCGCCGAGGAATCGAAGGACGCCACCAAACACCTGCCGAAGGCGATCCTGTACTCCCTCGGCATCGCGATGACCCTGTACGTCCTGGTCACCCTGGTGCTGACCGGAATGCAGAAGTACACCGAGATCAGCCCCGAGAGCGGCTTCTCCACCGCCTTCGATTCGGTCGGCATGCCCGGGGTCGCGAACATCATCGCGGTCGGGGCGATCGTCGGCATCATCACCGTCGTGCTCACCTTCATGCTCGGCGTGACCCGCGTCTGGTACGCGATGAGCCGGGACGGCCTTCTCCCGGAATGGTTCGCGAAGACGCACCCGGTCCGCAAGGTGCCGACGCGGGTCACCTGGATCGTGGGCATCGGTTCGGCTCTGCTGGCCGGGTTCTTCCCCATCAATACCGTCGCGGAACTCACCAACATCGGAATCCTGTCGGCGTTCATCGTCGTCTGCATCGCGGTCGCGGTGCTCCGGCGCACCCGCCCCGAGGTCCCGCGCACGTTCACGCTTCCGTTCATGCCGGTCATCCCGATCATCGGCGTCGTGTTCTCCGGCTGGCTCATCCTCTCGCTGCCGTGGGAGACCTGGCTGCGCTTCGGGATCTGGCTGATCCTCGGTCTGATCGTGTACTTCTTCTACTCCCGCAAGCACTCCAAGCTCGAAGAGGCAGAGCCGGTGCCGCGTGGCTGACGAAAACCGGGAACGGGTGGACGCGACCGCCCTGACCGGCGTTCCCGCGACGATGATGTGGACCCTCCGCAACCGTGCCGTCGAGGCGTCGAGTCCGGGCGGCACGCTGGTCGACCCGCTCGCCGTGAGGCTCTACGAGACCCTCGACTATCCGTATGAGAACTTCGGGAAACCGAGCCAGTCCCACGCCCTGCGCGCTCGGGCCTTCGACGACGAGATACGGGCGTTTCTCGCCGACCACCCCGGCGGAACCGTCGTCGCCCTCGGTGAAGGATTGCAGACCAGCTACTGGCGGATCGGCGACCCGGACGTCCGGTGGGTATCGATCGACCTGCCCGAGGTGGTCGCGCTGCGCAGGAAACTGCTGCCGGAGGAGCCGAACGTCACCACACTTACGGTGTCCGCGCTGGACCGCTCGTGGATGGACCACGTCGACACCGGCCGGGGCGTGTTCGTCTCGGCGGAGGGTCTGCTGATGTATCTGCCCGCCGACGAGTCGCTGTCCCTGATCGGCGACTGCGCCCGGCGTTTCCCCGGCGGCCGGATGATGTTCGATTCGATACCGAAATGGTTGAGCCGCAAGACGCAGAAGGGACTGCGAATTCACGGCGACTACACCGTCCCTCCGATGCCGTTCCACCTCTCCGCCGGCGACGCGGCGGACCTGCCCGGACAGGTGCCGGACCTCGCGTTCACCCGCGAGGTGACGCTGCCCCTCGGCCGGGGCCTGTGGGGGTCGACCCTGCTCCGCAGGCTGTCGGACTTGCGGCCGCTGCGCAACTCGCGTCCGACGCTGACCCTGTGCGGATTCGCGGGCTGAACCCGTCCGACGAGCGATGTGGGCCGACCCGCAGCAGAATGGTGCAATGGCGGACCGCGGATTCACCCCCACACAGCTCGCGGCTCGTGCCGCGTACCTGCTTCGCGGCAACGACCTCGGCACGATGACGAGTGCCGCGCCGCGCCTGTACCCGCACATGTGGAGTTGGGACGCGGCGTTCGTCGCGGTCGGCTTGGCGCCCCTGAGCGTGGAGCGGGCCGTCGTCGAACTCGACACCCTGCTGTCGGCGCAGTGGAAGAACGGGATGATCCCGCACATCGTGTTCGCGAACGGCGTCGACGGGTACTTCCCCGGCCCCGGGAGGTGGGAGTGCGGGACCCTCGCGGCGCACGCGCCGAGCGGCACGCAGACGTCGGGGATCACCCAGCCGCCCGTGCACGCCATCGCGGTGCAGCGCATCCTCGACCACTCGCGCAGGCACGGTCGCAGCACCCGCGCCGTCGCCGAGGAGTTCCTCGACCGGCGCTGGCCCGACCTCGTGCGCTGGCACCGCTGGCTGGCCAACGCCCGCGACCTCGACGGCAACGGCCGGATCGCGCTGTACCACGGCTGGGAGTCCGGCATGGACAACTCGCCGCGCTGGGACCACTCGTACGCCAACGTCGTGGCCGGGGTGATGCCCACGTATCTGCGCGAGGATCTGTCCCACGTCGCCGACACCGGACAGCGGCCGTCCAACGGCGAATACGACCGCTACCTGTGGCTGCTCGAGGAAATGAAGACCGTCCGCTACGACGACGCGGAACTGGCCACCGCCATGAGCTTCGCGGTGGAGGACGTGTTCGTCAGCGCCGTGTTCTCGATGGCGTGCGAGGTGCTCGCGACCATCGGCGAGGAACACTCGATGCCGAACTCCGACGTCCGGGAACTGCACGGGTGGGCGGCCCGGTTCCGGCAAGGCGTCCTCACCACCACCGACCAACGGTCCGGGGCGGCACGCGATTTCGATCTGCGCAGCGGTCGGTGGATTTCCACCGAGACCCTCGCCATGTTCTCGCCCCTGCTGTGCGGCGGCCTGAGCCGGGACGCCGAACGCGCCCTGCTCCGCACGTTCGAGGGACCGAAATTCTGCGGCCACCCCGACCTCCGGTACGCCGTGCCGCCGTCGACGTCGCCGGTGTCTGGCGACTTCCGGCCGCGCGAGTACTGGCGCGGTCCGGTGTGGCCGGTGATGACGTGGCTGTTCTCCTGGGCGTTCGCCCGGCGCGGGTGGGCCGAGCGCGCGCACCTGCTGCGGTCCGAGGGGCTGCGGCAGGCGAGCGACGGCAGCTTCGCCGAATACTACGAACCGTTCACCGGTCAGCCCCTCGGCAGCATGCAGCAGTCGTGGACGGCCGCCGCGGTCCTGGACTGGTTGGGCTAGCGCCCCCGTGAGTACTTATTAACCGCGGGACGTTAATAAGAGCGTGTCTCATGTGGGGAGTTTCTTGAAGCAGGTGAGTGCGGCGGCGAGGTGAAGGAAGCCGGCGAAGTGTTCGCCGTGGCGTTCGTAGCGGATGGTCATACGTCGGTAGCCGGTGAGCCAGGCAATGGTGCGTTCGATCTTCCACCGGTACCGGCCGAGGCGGTCGTTTCGCTCGATGCCGCGGCGGGCGATCCGCGGGACGATGCCTTGTTCGCGCAGCCACCGTCGGTGAATGTCGTAGTCGTAGCCCTTGTCGGCGCGAAGCTTTCCCGGCTTGCGTCGGCGTGGTCCGCGCCTGGACTTCGTTGCCGGAATCGCTGCCACCATTGGTTGCAGCATCGTGCTGTCGTGGGTGTTCGCCCCGGTCACGCCCACGACCAGTGGGATTCCGTTTGTTTCGGACAGGACGTGGATCTTCGATCCCTTCTTGCCGCGGTCGACGGGACTGGGGCCGGTCAGCGATCCCCCCTTTTTGCCCGGACGCTTGCCGCGTCCAGGATTGCTGCCGTCCAGTCGAGTTCGCCCGCACTACCGAGTTGGTCGAGCACCTTACGATGCAGTTTTTCGAACACCCCGGCTGCCACCCACGCGGTAAACCTTCGGTGCGCAGTAGGAACCGTGACCCCGAACGAGGGCGGCAGGTGCCGCCACGCACATCCGCTGGTGAGCACGTACACGATCGCGGTGAACACCGCCCGGTCATCGGCCGGCGCACTGCCGCCTCCCTGTGGCCGGGCGACAAAAGGCGGTATCAACGGTTCGACTATCTCCCACAACGCATCCGGAAACAACCTCAGTGACAACTCATCTACCACGCGTCACATTATGTCCCACACATCACTTCATCCACATGAGACACGCTCT
>NZ_JBLWIT010000084.1:0-83626 GCF_048381435.1 Rhodococcus mengyinensis
ACGTCGATGTTGGTGGAGGCGTTTTCGGTCATGCCGCCCTTGAGCAGGTGGGCGATGCCGCAGGCGAATTCGACGACTTCCTGGCCGCGGCTGACCTCGCCGAGGGCGTCGGAGACGACCTTGCCGTGCTCGGCGGTGATGATTTCGGCGAGTTCGCCCTTGCGGGCGTTGAGCAGTTCCCGGAATGTGAAGATCACCTGGGTGCGTTTGGCGAGGGAGGTGTCGCGCCAGGCGGGGAACGCGGCGGCGGCGGCGTCGATGACGGCGCGGGCGTCCTCGACGCTGGCGAGGGCGACCTGACCGGTGACGGCACCGGTCGCCGGGTTGTTGACCGGGGCGGTGTTGCCGCTGGTCCCGGTGAACGTCTTATTGTCGAACCAGTGCGAGATGGTCCGGGTCTGCGCTGCGCCATCGCTGTGTGTCATGGGTGTCCTTACCGAGAGAGCCGATACGCGGAAACTCCGCGCGAAGTGCGATGTCTTCACTCTGGTCCGCCAACAAGGCGCTGGAGCCCGACGATCTGTAAGGAAATCCAACTTCTGATTTACACTGCGTAAATGCAGCCCACCATCGTCGACATTCTGGCGCTCCCGGTCGTGCAGGCGGGAACACCCGAGGTGATCGGCGGCGGACCGCTCGACAGACCGGTCCGATGGGTGCACGTCAGCGATCTACCCGATCTGTCGAACCTCCTCCAGGGTGGAGAACTCGTCCTCACCACCGGCCAGCCGCTCGCGGACGACTCGTCGAGCGTGGCGTACCTGGAGGGACTGGCCGCGGCGGGGGCAGCCGGACTCGTCGTCGAACTCGGCGTCCACGTCGACACCGTGCCGGAAGGGGTGGCGCGCGCCGCCGACAGACTGTCGTTTCCGGTCATCGCACTGCACCGTCAGATCCGGTTCGTCGAGGTCACCGAGGAAGTACACCGCTCGATCGTCGCGGAGCAGTACGACGAGGTCGCCTTCGCACGGCACGCGCACGAAGTCTTCACCGACCTGAGCATGAAGCGGGCGTCACTCGGTGAGATCGTCGACGCCGCAGCCGGCATGCTCGGCGCCCCGATCGTCCTCGAGGACCTCAACCGGCAGGTACTGGCGTTCGCGGCGCAGGGAACCACGGCGGCGGACCTCCTCGCCGAGTGGGAACGTCGGTCGCGGCTGACGCCCGTGTCGCACCAGACCGCGATCGACGGCCCGGAGTCGTGGACGACGACGCCCGTCGGCGCACATCGGCAGGAGTGGGGACGACTCGTCGCCCCTCGCCCCGTCGCCGCCGAAGGTCGGGCGCGGATGACCCTCGAGCGTGCCGCGCAGGCGCTCGCACTGAACCGCATGGTCGAGCAGGACCGGACCGCACTCGAGCAGCAGGCCCAGAGCGGACTCGTCGACGAACTCCGCCGCGGACGCATCCAGGACGAGGCCGAGGCGACCGCGCGCGCCCATGCGCTCGGCCTCCGGCCGGCACTAACATACCTGCCGATGACCGTCCGGGTCAGCGAAACCCTCAGCGCCGACCAGGTTCTCGCGCAGCGACGCCGAGTGAACATGCTGGACGCCGTCCGCCACGCGGTCCGGACGTCGCGGCAAACCGCACTCACCGCGAACACCCGCGCCGGACAGATCGACGTGCTCCTGTCCCATCCACCGGCGTCCACACCCGACGCGCTGCCCGAACTCTGCGCGGCGATCCGTGCCGCGCTCGCCCGGCTCGACGGCGTCCTGCAGTGCACGATCGGCGTCGGTCCCGAGTCGACCCGGCTCCTGGACGCCGCGGGCGGCCTGACGGAATCCGCTCACATCGCCGAGGTCGCGCTGTCGTTGCCACCGGGCGACAAGGTCTTTCACCGTGCAGCCGACATCCGGTTGCGCGGTCTCCTCGCCCTCATCCGGACCGATCCGCGGGTGCAGGCCTTCGCCGAGACCGAACTCCGCGGCCTGCTGGAGCATCAGGCGCGGCACGGCGGCGACAGCGTCGACGTCCTGCGCAGCTTCCTCGAACTCGGTGGCAACAAGACGGAACTCGCGAAACAGCTCCACCTCTCTCGCCCCACGCTCTACGCGAAACTCGCTACCATCCAGCGCCTGCTCGGTGTCGACCTCGACGACGCCGAGTCCCGGACGTCGCTGCACACGGCCATGCTGATCCTGCGGCTCCGCCACCCGTGAGTACTTCTTAACGTCGGGCGGTTAATAAGTACTCACGGGTGGCGGAGCCACCCTCCGAACATCGTTCGACGAGGACCGGCTCAGGGTGCCCACATTCGAATAGTCGAGAATCAGTACCTCAATGTTGAGAATTATCTTCACAACTCTTGGCACGAAAGCACGCTTTCTTCACTATTGGCACCTACCAATCGAATTTTCGACAGCACGGAGCTCTCATGAAGATCGGCATCCCCCGCGAGATCAAGAACCACGAATACCGCGTGGCCATCAGCCCCGCCGGTGTCCACGAACTCAGCGAACGCGGCCACGAAGTCGTCATCGAATCCGGCGCAGGCATCGGCTCGTCCTTCGCCGACGAAGACTTCAAAGCCGCAGGCGCCCAGATCCTCCAGGCCGCCGACCAGGTATGGGACACCGCCGACCTCCTCCTGAAGGTCAAGGAACCCATCGCCGAGGAATACGCCCGCCTGCGTCAGGACCAGGTGCTGTTCACCTACCTGCACCTGGCCGCATCGAAGGACTGCACCGACGCCCTGCTCGCGTCGAAGACCACCTCCATCGCCTACGAAACCGTCGTCGGCGCCGACGGCTCCCTGCCGCTGCTCGCCCCGATGAGCGAGGTCGCCGGACGTCTCGCCCCGCAGGCCGGCGCCTACCACCTCATGCGCCACGGCGGCGGCCGCGGCGTCCTGATGGGCGGCGTCCCCGGCGTACGCCCCGCCAAGGTCGTCGTCATCGGCGCCGGCGTCTCCGGCAAGAACGCGATCGCGATCGCCTACGGTATGCAGGCCGACGTCACCGTCCTGGACCTGTCCATCGCCCGCCTCCGGGAGATCGACGCGCTCTACCAGGGCCAGGTCAAGACCATCACGTCCAACAGCCTCGAACTCGAACAGGCCGTCCTCGACGCCGACCTGGTCATCGGCGCCGTCCTCGTCCCCGGCGCCAAGGCCCCCACCCTCGTCTCCAACAACCTCGTCTCACGGATGAAGCCCGGCTCGGTGCTCGTCGACATCGCCATCGACCAGGGCGGCTGCTTCGAGGACTCACGACCCACCACCCACGCCGAACCCACCTACCAGGTCCACGACTCCGTCTTCTACTGCGTCGCCAACATGCCCGGCGCCGTCCCCCGCACCTCCACCTACGCCCTCACCAACGCCACCCTCCCCTATGTCGTCGCGCTCGCCGACAAGGGCTGGAAGGAAGCCACCGCGACCGTCCCCGGACTCGCCGCAGGACTGTCCACCCACGACGGACAGCTGCTGTCCACCGAAGTCGCTGCCGCGCACGGCTACACCGCAGTCTCGTGAGCGACTGATCCGACGAGAGCGTATCCAGCAGACCTGCGGATGCGGGACAATCAAACGATGGCTTGGCTCGAGGTCGTGCGCACCGGACCCTTCACCACCGTGCAGGATCGGGGCCGCCCCGGTTACGCGTCGATCGGCGTCGGCGAGTCGGGTGCCGCCGACCGAGACGCACACGACAGCGCAAACAGGTTGGTGGGCAACCACTCCGGCGCAGCCACGCTGGAGGTCACACTGGGCGGGCTCGCGGTGCGTGCGGCCGGGACCGTCTCCGTCGCCGTCACGGGCGCCCGCAGCCCCGTCACCGTCAACTCCGAACCCCGGCCCGGCTACACGATGCTGCACCTGACTACCGGCGACCTGCTGGAGATCGCGTTCGCGTCGGAGGGACTTCGCAGCTACGTGGCGGTACGCGGAGGTTTCGACGTGCCCGCGGTGATGGGGAGCCGGTCCACCGACACTCTGTCGGGGATCGGCCCCGATCCCGTCGCCGAGGGTGATCGGCTGCTGGTCGGTGCGGATGCCGGCGACTGGCCTGCGGACGAGATCATCCCCCCACCCGTCGCTCCCGAGGATCCCCTGATGATGCGGGTCCGGCTCGGACCGCGGGACGACTGGTTCACACCAGCGTCCGTCGCGGCCCTTCTCCGCGAGACGTGGACGGTCAGCTCCGACACCAATCGTGTGGGGGCGCGGCTCGAGGGTCCGGGACCGCTACACCGCGCCGTGACGGAAGAGATGCCGAGCGAGGCGATGGTGGCGGGGGCGTTGCAGGTGCCGCCCAACGGTCGGCCCATCCTGTTCCTGGCCGATCATCCGGTGACCGGCGGCTATCCGGTGATCGCCGTGGTGGCCGAGGCCGATCTGCCGGTGGCCGCGCAGTTGCGGCCCGGGCACCGGGTCCGCTTCCACCGAACGGTGGCGTCGACCATTCCGCGGTGACGGTCTATCTCGCGGCCAGGGCGGTCCGGAGTCCGCGAAGGCGTCCGGTCACGGGATCGGCGCCGAGCGCCGACCGCCCACGGAACTTCACTTCCGAGGCCGTCTCCGGCGCGTCGTCGGACGTCGCCCGGAGGAACCGGTTGGGCAGCGCCAGTTTGTGAATGGTGCGCAGCGTCAGAAGGTACTGCCGCGCAAGCGAACCGGTGGTGTACGGCAAGTCGTACTTCTCGCACAGGCCGCGCACCGCGGTCGAGATCTCGGCGTACCGATTGCTGGGAAGGTCGGGGAAGAGGTGGTGCTCGATCTGATAGCACAGGTTGCCGCTCATGAAGGCCATGACGGCGCCGGCCCGGAAGTTCGCGGTGCCGAGCATCTGGCGGAGATACCACTCGGCCCGGCTTTCGTGCTCGAGTTCCGCGAGCGTGAACTTCTCCGCTCCGTCGGGGAAGTGCCCGCAGAAGATCACGACGTACGACCACACGTTCCGCAGGAGGTTGGCGACGAGATTCGCCTTCAGCGTTCGTCGCCACCGCCGCCCACTGAGAACGGGGAACAGCACGTAATCCTTGCCCATCTGCCGCGCGATCTTGCCGAGCAGATCCCGCACCGGTGGACGCAGACGCCGACTCGCACTGTCTTCGGCACTGGGCGGAAGCAGATCGTGGAGCGCGATGCCCCATTCGAACGACACCGCGAGCAGGAGATTCTGAATCGGCTGCAGCAGGTGGATCGGACGCCATTCCTGATCACGAGTGACCCGCATGACGCCGAACCCGACGTCCTCGTCCATTCCGAGCACGTTGGTGTACTTGTGATGACGGAAGTTGTGCGCATACTTCCACTGCGACGACGGCCCCACCTGATCCCACTCCCAGGTGCTCGAGTGAATCTCGGGATCGTTCATCCAGTCCCACTGGCCGTGCGAGACGTTGTGGCTGATCTCCATGTTCTCGATGCTCTTGGCCGTACCCAGTGCCGTCGTACCGAGAACCACGCCCGTGGTCGTCCGGCTTCCCTGGATGACCAGTCGCGCGAGTCCGTCGAGCACGCGCTGGAACGCGATGGTGCGGCGGATGTACGTCGCGTCTTTCTCCCCGAGGGACTCCGCGACGTCGCGGCGAAGTGCGTCGAGTTCGAATCCGAGCGCCTCGACGTCCTGCTGGGTGAGGTGCGCGTACTCCTTGATATCGGTGATTGCCATGACCGGCCTCCAACCTCGCGGCCACTGATGATCTCAGTGAACGCCGCTGGTAGCAGCCTGTCAACACTGTAGGTCTACGGTAGGTGCCGACAGCGTCGACATCGACGCTCTCGGACCACTGCCGGTTGTGCGGGCTTCCCCGAGGACGCCCTGCTGTTCGCGGTTCCGCAGCCTAGCCGCGGCGACGGCGGGCGATGTCGGCGAGCACGACACCCGCGGCGACGGACGCGTTGAGCGATTCGACGGGCCCTGCCATCGGGATGCTGAGGATGGCGTCGCAAT
This sequence comes from Rhodococcus mengyinensis, assembly GCF_048381435.1. Lineage (NCBI taxonomy): Bacteria > Bacillati > Actinomycetota > Actinomycetes > Mycobacteriales > Nocardiaceae > Rhodococcus > Rhodococcus mengyinensis. The sequence goes on from NZ_JBLWIT010000084.1 coordinate 5,901, forward strand.
TCTCGCGGACGAGACGCGACAGTCCCTTGCCCTCGGAGCCGACCACGACCACCACGGGGCCGCTGCCGTCGAACTCGTCGAGTGTGGTGTCGCCACCCGCATCGAGACCGACCACCTGAACGCCCTTGGACGCCCAATCCTTCAGCGTGCGAGTGAGATTGGTGGCGCGTGCGATCGGCAGGCGGGCTGCCGCACCGGCACTCGTCCGCCACGCGACCGCGGTGACCGACGCACTGCGGCGCTCCGGGATCACCACACCGTGACCACCGAACGCGGCCACCGAACGCACGACGGCACCGAGGTTGCGGGGATCGGTGATGTTGTCGAGGGCCACGAGCAGCGGCGCCTCCTGATGCTTGCGGGCTTCCGCGATCAGGTCGTCGGGGTGCGCGTAGCGGTACGGCGGCACCTGCAACGCGATGCCCTGGTGCATGCCGTTGGCGCTGAGCCGGTCGAGATCGGTCCGGGGAACCTCGAGGATGGAGATGCCCGCATCGGCCGCCCGCTGAACGGATTCCTTCAGACGATCGTCGCTCTCGGTCCCGACCGCCACGTACAGCGCGGTCGCGGGGACGCCGGCGCGCAGGCACTCGACGACGGGGTTGCGGCCGAGCACGTTCTCGGGGCCGTCGAGCGCCTTGCGTCCGGCGGTCTGACGACCGCGGCCGGGCTGCTTGTCGGCTTCCCTGGCTGCGCGGGCGGCACGCTTGGCGGCGGGGTGCTTGGTGCGGGCTTCCGCGGGCGGGGTGGCGCCGCGGCCTTCCAGCCCCTTGCGGCGCTGGCCACCGGAACCGGCGACCTGCCCCTTCTTGGTACCGGCCTTGCGGATGGCTCCGCGCCTACTCGAATTTCCAGCCATTACTACTGTCCTGCCTTGAGAGACCACTCGGGCCCGTTGGGGGTATCGGTGACCTCGATGCCCGCCCGGATGAGACGGTCACGCACCTCGTCGGCCACAGCCCAGTTCTTCTCGGCGCGGGCACTCTGCCTGCGCTCGAGTTCGGCCCGGACCAGAACGTCCAGGGCATCGGTTGCCGCGGACGCGTCCGCGGTCTCCTGAGTCCAGTGCTCGTCCAGCGGGTCGACGCCGAGGATTCCGAGCATGGCCCGGACCTGCGACGCGATCTCGCGCGCACCCTCGAGGTCTCCACCATCGAGCGCGATGTTGCCCTCGCGGACCTTGCCGTGCACCTCGGCGAGCGCGGCGGGGACGGCGAGGTCGTCGTCGAGCGCGCGAGCGAACGCCTCGGTCCACAGGCCGACCGGAACCTCCCCGGCACGCTCCTGCGTACGCAGGACGAACGACTCGATCCGACGGAACGCCGCGGCCCCCTCGTCGAGCGCGGTGTCGGAGTATTCGAGCATCGACCGGTAGTGGGCACTGCCCAGGTAGTAGCGAAGCTCTTGCGGGCGAACCTTTTTCAGCACGTTCGGCACCGAGAGAACGTTGCCGAGCGACTTCGACATCTTCTCGCCACCCATGGTGACCCAGCCGTTGTGCAGCCAGTACTGCGCGAAGTCGTCGCCGGCGCACTTGGCCTGCGCGATCTCGTTCTCGTGGTGCGGGAACACCAGGTCCAGACCACCGCAGTGGATGTCGAACGCGGCACCGAGGTAGAACTCGGCCATCGCGGAGCATTCGAGGTGCCAACCCGGACGGCCCCGGCCCCACGGCGTCGGCCACGACGGCTCGCCCGGCTTCTCCGCCTTCCACAGCGTGAAGTCGCGGGGATCGCGCTTGCATTCGCCTGCGCTCTCGCCCTGGTGGACGTCGTCGAGCTTGTGCCCCGACAGGCTGCCGTACCGGGGGTAGCTGCGGACGTCGAAGTAGACGTCCCCGCCCGCCGCGTACGCGTGGCCGTTGTCGATGAGGCGCTGCATCATCTCGACCATCTGCGTGACGTGCCCGGTGGCCCGCGGCTCGATGGACGGCGGCAGCACGCCCAGCTGCTGATAAGCCCAGGTGAAGGACCGCTCGAACGTGGCGGCCCACTCCCACCACGGCCTGCCCGCCTCCGCAGCCTTGTTCAGGATCTTGTCTTCGATGTCCGTGACGTTGCGGACGAACGCCACGTCGTAGTCGTGGGCGAGCAGCCACCGCCGCAGCACGTCGAATGCGACGCCGCTGCGTACGTGGCCGATATGGGGGTCGCCCTGCACCGTGGCGCCACACAGGTACACCGATGCGTGTCCAGGGGCCAGCGGAACGAAGTCACGCAAGGCCCGCGTCTCGGTGTCGAATAGGCGCAGGGTCACGACCAGCGATCCTACCTGGCGCTTCGACCGGGAATGACCAACGCGGTGGCCATGGCGGCGATCCCCTCGCCGCGCCCGGTGAGCCCGAGCCCGTCCGTGGTGGTCGCGGACACCGAAACCGGCGCGCCCAGAATGTCGCTCAGCACCTTCTGCGCCTCGTTTCGGCGTGGGCCGATCTTCGGCCGGTTCCCGATCACCTGGACCGCGGCGTTGGCGACGTCGAAGTCGTCCTCGTCGAGGAGACGGCGTACCTCGGCGAGCATCGCGGCACCGCTCACCCCGGACCACTCGGGCCGCCCGGTTCCGAAGACGGAGCCGAGATCGCCGAGTCCGGCGGCGGAGAGCAGAGCGTCGCAGAGTGCGTGAACGGCCACGTCGCCGTCGGAGTGACCCGCGCAGCCGTTCTCGTCCTCGAACAGCAGGCCGGCCATCCAGCACGGCCGTCCCTGCTCGATCGGGTGGACGTCCGTCCCGATTCCGACTCGCACTAGTGCGCTCCCTCTTCCACCAGCGCGCGGGCCAGCACGAGGTCCAGCGGCGTGGTGATCTTGAATGCTGTGGGTTCTCCGACGATGCTGCGCACCCGTTCGCCGAGGCGCTCCACCAGGCCGGCGTCGTCGGTGGCGATGCCGTCGGCGGCGGCGTAGGCGCGCCGGAGCAGTTCCGCGGTGAAACCCTGCGGCGTCTGCACGGCCCGCAGTTCGGACCGGTCGGGGGTGCCGGTGACCGCGCCGAGAACGTCGACGGTCTTGATGGTGTCCGTCACCGGCAGGACGGGGATGACCGCGTTGCGGCCGCACCGCAGCTCCGCGACCACCCGCGCGATGAGCGACGGTGGCGTGAGCGCGCGGGCGGCGTCGTGGACGAGCACATATTCTGCGTCGTCCGCGACGGCGAGTCCGGCGCGAACCGAATCGGTCCGCTCACTGCCGCCGGCCACGACGGTGACCTCACCGGGAAGGAGGGTTCGCGTCGACTCGACGAGCTCCTCCGGAACGATCACGACGACGCGGTCGACAGCCCCCGACTGCAGGAGCCCGTCGACCGCGCGTGTCAGCATGGTCGTCCCACCCAGATCAACGAATGCCTTGGGCTTGTTCTCGCCCAAACGCACTCCCTGACCTGCGGCGGGAACCAGCGCGACTACAGGACCTTTTCCGTCGGCCACTGTGGGTATCGCGACTGTCTAGGACGCGGCCGCGAGGACCTCGTCGAGGATGGTCTCGGCCTTGTCGCTGTCGGTGCCTTCGGCCAGTGCGAGCTCGCCGACAAGAATCTGCCGCGCCTTCGCGAGCATGCGCTTCTCTCCTGCGGACAGGCCGCGATCCTGCTCACGACGCCACAGGTCCCGAACGACCTCGGCAACCTTGTTGACGTCACCTGACGCGAGCTTTTCGAGATTCGCCTTGTAGCGGCGTGACCAGTTGGTGGGTTCTTCGGTGTGCGGTGCCCGCAGTACCTGGAAGACCTTGTCGAGACCTTCCTGGCCGACGACGTCGCGTACGCCCACGTACTCTGCGTTGTCTGCGGGAACCCGTACGGTGAGATCGCCCTGAGCAACCTTGAGAACGAGATATTCCTTCTGCTCACCCTTGATGGTGCGGGTTTCAATTGCTTCGATCAGCGCCGCACCGTGATGGGGGTATACGACGGTGTCTCCGACCTTAAAAATCATCTGTCCCGTGCCCCTTTCGATCATTCGAGTTTAACACGTGTCCGGAAGCTGGTCGCATCAACGGTGCAGGTCAGGGGCATCATGGCCTGACCGTAGGGGTTGACAGGGTCCCCGATACGTGCATTCCGGACACCCCGATCGGGCGGTTCTCCAGCGCCGAAACCGCACGCAGACAACCATTGTGAGTACCCAGCGAGCAGGCCACGCGGACGAACTACTACTCTGCCTAGTTGAAGTGCGAACCTGACACCGGAGGACAACTCGTGACTGCTCTCGACAAGTCGACTCGCCGAGTCGCTACCGCCGTCGCTCTCGCTGCCGGCGCAGCACTCGTGCTGTCCGCCTGCAGCGCGGGCCAGATCACTCAGACGTCGAGTCAGGTCGCCGCGGTCAACGGCAACAGCGCGAACGTCGGCTCGATCGCCCTGCGGAACGTGCACGTGGTCTACCCCAACTCCGCCGAGTACAGCCTCGAGCCGGGCGGCAATGCCGTCCTCGCGTTCACCGCGATCAACAACAACGAGGACACCCCGGATAAGCTGACCCGGATCAGCACCGACTTCGCGCAGTCCGTCACTCTCGGCGACAAGGCGGGCGGCCTCGAGATCGCTCCGCAGACCGCGCTCGTCGCCGGACTGCCGGGCGAGGAAGCCGCTGAGGGCGCGGAGGCCGCGGGCCAGAAGGACGCCAGTGCCGACGCACCGGCCGACGTCGTCCTCGTCACCCTGGACGGTCTGAAGGAGGGCGTCCGCCCGGGCCTCACCTTCCCCGTCACGTTCGCGTTCGAGAAGGCCGGCGACGTCACCGTGTCCGTTCCCGTCGACGCGGGCCACGAGACCGAGCGCCACGTCTCCGACACGTCGCCCGGATCCGAAGCCGAGGGCGGCGGACACTAGCAGCCGGATCGGGTCCGCTGTCGGACCCGATACCTAGGCTGGCCCGGTGGCCAAACTCAAAACCAGCTTCCGCTGCTCGTCGTGCCAGTGCACGGTTCCCAAATGGGTCGGCCGGTGCCCCGAGTGCGGTAGCTGGGGATCGATGGACGAGGCCCCGATCGTGGCGTCCGTCGCGAGCCGCCCCGGCGCCTCGCTCGCGAAAGCCGGGGCCGGAGCGGTACTTCCGTCCACCCCGGCCACTCCGATCACGCGGATCGACAGCACGTCCACCCGCGCCAAGCCCACGGGCATCGACGAACTGGACCGTGTTCTCGGCGGCGGCGTGGTGCCCGGTTCCGTCGTTCTCCTCGCCGGCGAACCCGGCGTCGGCAAGTCCACCCTCCTCCTCGAGGTGGTCCATCAGTGGGCCCGCCGCGGCCCGGACGACCGTTCCCTCTACGTCACCGGTGAGGAATCCGCCGGGCAGGTGCGACTGCGCGCCGACCGCACCGGCGCCGTCCACGAGCGGGTCTACCTCGCCGCCGAATCCGACCTCGCGACCATCCTCGGCCACGTCGAGCAGGTGCGTCCCACCCTGCTGATCGTCGACTCGGTGCAGACCATGCTGGCCGCGGACGTCGACGGCGTGGTCGGCGGAGTCACCCAGGTGAAGGCGGTCACCAGCGCCCTCACCTCCCTCGCGAAGGCAAGCGGCGTGCCGGTGCTCCTCATCGGCCACGTCACCAAGGACGGCGCGGTCGCCGGACCACGGTCGCTCGAGCATCTCGTCGACGTGGTGCTGCACTTCGAGGGCGACAAGCACTCCACGCTGCGGATGGTGCGCGGCGTCAAGAACCGTTTCGGCGCCGCCGACGAGGTCGGTTGCTTCGAACTGCGGGAAGACGGCATCGCCGGCATCAGCGACCCGTCCGGACTGTTCCTCCACCACCGTGCCGAGGCCGTTCCCGGAACCGCCGTCACCGTCATGATGGACGGCAAACGTCCCCTCCTCGGCGAGGTGCAGGCCCTCGTGGCCGCCACGTCCATGCCCGCACCCCGGCGTGCCGTGAGCGGGCTCGACAGCGCCCGCGTGGCCATGGTCCTGGCCGTGCTCGACCGCCGGTGCGGGGTGCCGATCGCGAAGAACGACGTCTACGCGGCCACCGTCGGCGGAATGCGGATGACCGAGCCGTCCGCCGATCTCGCGCTGGCCCTCGCCGTCGCGTCCGCGGTGAAGGACAAGCCCGTTCCGGATGGACTGGTGATCCTCGGCGAAGTGGGACTGGCCGGCGAGGTCCGCCGGGTACCCGGCGTCGGGCGCAGGCTCGCGGAGGCATTCCGCCTCGGATTCACCCGCGCCATCGTTCCCCTCGACTCCGGGGCGGCCCCGAAGGGCATGAAGGTCACCGAGGTCGGGAACCTGGGGGCCGCCATCGCGTCACTGCGGTGACGGTCGGATCGAGGTGTCGTTCAGATCGACGACGTGCCGAACGGGCGCTCCGGCACGCCGTCCACGAAATCCTTGGTCTTCTCGAAGTGCTCGGCGGTGACGGTGAGGAACAGCCCCCGCGACGTCGCCACCACCACGTCGGGGTCGGCCGTCGGCCCCTCGACGATGCGCGCCTCGGCACTCGCATACACCTTGCGGCGGATCGATCCGTCGATGCGCGCGTGGAATTCGAGGACCGAACCCAGCGGGATGGGCTTGGCGAAGTCGATCTCGAGATGACCCGTGACCACCGGACCGTCGACGATCGATCGGCACACCATGCCCAGCGCCTCGTCGAACGCGGTCGAGAGTATGCCGCCGTGGATCACTCCCGGACCGCCCTGGTAGCGGGGGGCCACCTCGAGCCGGCCCCACACGTCGAGACCCTCCCCGGCCGTGAAGCTCATCGACATCCCGGCAGGCGACTGGTCGCCGCACCCGAAGCACCGTGACCAGTGCTGCGGCACGGGCTGACCTGCGGCAGGGAAGCTGCCGACCGGTGCGGGCAGGGTCAGGTCGTCGGGCAAAGTCCAGGTACTACTCATGGATAGGTAATCTAAACGCGGGTCCGGACGTGTTTCCGCGGCGGTCCCCGACAAGTGACGTCTACCTCAGCGGGAGTATTGCGCGATGAACGATGCCGAGTCGTCGTCTGCGCTGCGCGAAACGATAGCCCGGCTGGCCCCCGGAACAGCACTTCGCGACGGCCTGGAGCGCATTCTGCGCGGTCGCACGGGCGCACTGATCGTCCTCGGCTACGACGAGCAGATGGAAGAGATCTGCGACGGCGGCTTCGAGCTCGACGTGGAGTTCGCGCCGACCCGCCTGCGTGAGCTGTCGAAGATGGACGGCGCCGTGGTCCTGTCCACCGACGGGTCCCGCATCGTGCGCGCCAACGTCCAGCTGGTCCCCGACCACAAGATCCCGACCGTCGAGTCCGGCACGCGTCACCGCGCCGCCGAGCGGACTGCCATGCAGACCGGGTACCCCGTGGTGTCGGTCAGCCAGTCGATGAGCATCGTCAGCGTGTACGTCGGTGGCATCCGGCACGTCATCGACGGGTCCGCCACGATCCTGTCCCGTGCCAATCAGGCGGTGGCCACCCTCGAGCGGTACAAAGCGCGGCTCGACGAGGTGACCCGCCAGTTGTCGGTGGTCGAGATCGAGGATTTCGTCACGCTCCGCGACGCCCTGACCGTGGTGCAGCGACTGGAGATGGTGCGGCGGGTGTCCGTCGAGATCGAGCAGGACGTGCTCGAACTCGGCACGGACGGGCGTCAGCTCGCCCTGCAACTCGAGGAACTCGTCGGCGACAACGACGTGGCGAGGGAACTCATCGTTCGCGACTACCTGGCCGGCACCGGCCCGGCGCCCGCCGAGGATGTCGCGAAGTCGCTCTCCGCGCTCGACAGGATCACGGACGCAGACCTTCTCGACCTCACGACGCTGGCCCGGGCGTTCGGCTATCCGGGCACCATCGAAGCGCTCGAGGCGCCGATGAGTCCTCGCGGCTACCGCGTCCTCACCCGCGTTCCCCGACTGCAGTTCAACCAGATTCACCGGCTCGTCGGCTCGTTCGGGACGCTGCAGTCACTGCTCGCCGCAACCGCCGCCGACCTGCAGTCGGTGGAGGGGATCGGCGGGCTGTGGGCCCGGCACATCCGCGAGGGCCTGTCCCGGCTCGCCGAGACGTCGATCTCGGGGCCGTACGACTAGGGCTTGTCCTCGTCCTTACTGCCGGCGGTCCGGGCCTGCTTCTCCGACCACGGATTCCAGTGCGACCCGGACGGCGTCCAGGTGTTCGGCCATGGCGCGGGCGGCCTTGTCGTAGCTTCCGGAGGCGATGCCCTCCACGATCCGGTCGTGCTCGTCGTTCGACTTCTGCTGCCGCCCCGCAACGAGATTCAGCGTTTCGGACTGCCGGGTGAGCGCCTCGCGAACATCGACGATCACGGATTCGAACACGCGGTTCCGGCTCGTCCGGGCGATGAACGCGTGGAACTGTGCATCCAGCGACACCCACACGAGGGGATCGTCCTCGTCCCGCATCTGGTCCACGAGGCCGCGCAGGGCGGCCAGGTCTTCGGCGGTGTGCCGCTGCGCCGCCCATCCGGCGGCGGGAATCTCCACGTGCGGGCGCGCCTCGACGAGTTCGTTGGCCGCGTAGTTCCCGAAGTCGAGGTCGCGGGCGATCGAATCGCTGACCACGAACGTCCCGAGGCCCGACTTCGTCTCCGTGAGCCCGAGCGCATGGCACGACCGCAGGGCCTCCCGGATCACCGACCGGCTGACCCCGTGCCGCGCCGCGAGGGATGCCTCGGACGGAAGTCGTTCACCGACCGACAGCTCACCCGACGTGATCGCGTCACGAAGATCCGCGAGGACCGCCTCCGCGGCGCTGACCCGCGCCGTGACAGGACGCCTGGCTGCCCAGCTGTCTGACAGGTTCATGGGGATATTCTGCTCACGCCCCGCCCGCAGCGTCAATACGGGACACCCCCTGGGGTTGACGCCTGCGAGTGAGCGAGGTAACAATTGCACCTGTCTGACAGCCTGGCAGGTGGATAGCCGGGTGGCTCGACCGAGAAATCTACCTCTTCGAGCAGCAGACTCCGTCCACCGCATCCGTGCAGAGCAACGGCTCGCGCGAATCCCCGTGAGGAATGATCAAGTGCTCGAAACGCGAACAGAACACGATCTGCTCGGCGACCGCCAAGTGCCTGCGGATTCCTACTGGGGAATCCACACGCTGCGGGCCGTGGAGAACTTCCCCATCACCGGCCGGCCGATCTCCACCAACCCGTATCTGATCCGCGGGCTCGCCTACGTCAAATGGGCCGCGGCAACCGCCAACGAGAAACTCGGGATCCTCGACCTCCGCCGGGCCGACGCGATCGGGCAGGCGTGCCGGGAGATCGTCGACGGCCGCTGGCACGAGCAGTTCGTCGTCGACGTCATCCAGGGCGGCGCCGGGACGTCGACCAACATGAACGCGAACGAGGTGATCGCCAACCGGGCACTCGAGATCCTCGGCCACGGGCGCGGGGAGTACGCGGAGCTCCATCCCAACGAGCACGTGAACCTCAGCCAGTCGACCAACGACGTCTACCCCACCGCGGTCAACATCGCGACGATCTTCGCGATCGACGACCTGCTGGACGCGATGCGCGTCCTGCAGGAGGCCTTCGCGACCAAGGCGGTCGAGTTCACCGACACCGTGAAGATGGGGCGCACCCAACTCCAGGACGCGGTGCCGATGACACTCGGCCAGGAATTCGCCACCTACTCGGTGATGATCGACGAGGACCGCACCCGCCTCGACGAGGCCGCTCTCCTCGTCCACGAGATCAACCTCGGCGCCACCGCGATCGGCACAGGCCTGAACGCACCCGCCGGCTACGCCGAGGCAGCGTGCGACACGCTGCGGGAACTCACCGGATTCCCCCTCGTCCTGGCCACGGACCTGGTCGAGGCAACCCAGGATGTCGGTCAGTTCGTCCACCTCTCGGGGGTGCTCAAGCGGATCGCGGTCAAGTTGTCGAAGGTGTGCAACGACCTCCGCCTGCTGTCGTCGGGCCCGCGCGCGGGCCTGAACGAGATCAATCTCCCACCGGTACAGGCCGGTTCGTCGATCATGCCCGGCAAAGTCAATCCGGTGATCCCGGAAGTCCTCAACCAGGTGGCCTACGAGGTCATCGGCAACGACGTCACCATCACGATGGCCGCCGAATCCGGGCAGCTCCAGCTCAATGCATTCGAACCGATCATCGTGCACTCCCTGTCCGAGGGGATGCGCCACCTCGGCGCCGCCTGCCGGATCCTGGCCGACCGCTGCGTACTCGGCATCACGGCCAACACCGATCTGCTGCGTGCCCGGGTCGAGGACTCCATCGGACTCGTCACCGCGCTCAACCCGTACATCGGCTACACCGCCTCGACCCGGATCGCGCAGGAAGCTCTGGTCTCCGGTCGCAGGGTCGCCGACCTCGTGATCGAGGCCGGTCTGCTCGACCGTGAGGAACTCGACCGGCTCCTCAGCCCCGAGCATCTCGCCAACCTGAGAGCGTCCGGTTCGCCACGGCAGACACCCGTCGCCGCTGCCGCGGAGGTGGTCTCGTGACGATCGAGAAGGACGACACCTCCGGCGCCGACATCTTCGTCGAGGAAGACCTCGGCTACCGGAAAGCGCTCGGCCCCAGACAAATCCAGATGATCGCGATCGGCGGAGCGATCGGCACCGGCCTGTTCATGGGCGCGGGCGGACGCCTCCAGCAAGCCGGCCCCGCACTCGTGCTCGTCTACGCCCTCTGCGGCTTCTTCGCCTTCCTGATCCTGCGGGCGCTGGGCGAACTCGTCATGCACCGCCCCACCTCCGGGTCGTTCGTGTCGTACTCGCGCGAATTCTTCGGCGAGAAGATGGCCTTCGCCGCAGGCTGGCTGTACTGGATGAACTGGGCGATGACGGCAGTCGTCGACGTCACCGCCGTCGCGCTGTACATGAACTTCTTCAAGAAGTACTGGGCACCGCTCGGGAACGTCGACCAATGGGTCTTCGCCCTCGCCGCAGTCGTACTGGTCCTCGGGCTGAATCTCGTCTCCGTCAAGGTGTTCGGTGAACTGGAGTTCTGGTTCGCCCTCATCAAGGTCGTCGCCCTCGCCGCGTTCCTCGGCTTCGGCATCTACTTCGTACTGTTCGGAACGCCGCTCGAAGGACATTCGTCGGGCTTCAGCATGATCACCGACAACGGCGGACTCTTCCCCAACGGAATCCTGCCCGCCGTCGTGGTGATCCAGGGCGTCGTCTTCGCCTACGCCTCGATCGAACTCGTGGGAACCACTGCGGGCGAGACGAAGAACCCACAGAAGGTCATCCCCAAGGCGATCAACACGGTCATCATCCGGATCCTGGTCTTCTACGTCGGGTCCGTCCTGCTGCTGTCGCTGCTGCTCCCCTACACCGAGTACCACGCCGGCGAGAGCCCGTTCGTCACGTTCTTCGGCTCCATCAACGTGCAGGGCGCCGACGCGATCATGAACCTCGTGGTGCTCACGGCCGCGCTGTCCTCACTCAACGCGGGCCTGTATTCCACCGGCCGAATTCTGCACTCGATGGCCATGGCCGGATCGGCGCCCTCGTTCGCCGCCCGGATGAACAAGGCAGGAGTGCCGTACGGCGGCATCGCCCTCACCGGATTCGTCATCCTGCTCGGCGTCGGACTCAACGCCGTCGTCCCCGCGCAGGCGTTCGAGATCGTGCTGAACCTCGCCGCGCTCGGGATCATCAGCGCCTGGGCCGTGATCGTGCTGTGCCAGTTGAAACTGTGGAAATTCGCCAAGGAAGGGAAACTCACCCGGCCCGGTTTCCGGATGTTCGGCGCCCCCTACACCGGGCTCCTGACGCTGGCCTTCCTCGCGTGCGTCGTGATACTGATGGCGTTCGATCACCCCGTCGGAACCTGGACCGTCGGGTCCATCGCGATCATCGCTCCACTGTTGGTGATCGGCTGGTTCGGCGCGCGGAACCGCATCCGCACCCTGGCCTCGGGCCGCCCGACCGGATAGCGAGAGAGGACAACAGTGCCGAAAGTCGCCATCGTCACCACCGGAGGCACCATCGCCAGCAGGCGGGACGGGCAGGGTGTCAGCAGGCCGGTGGTCACCGGCCCGGACCTGCTGGGCAGCGCGTGGACCGGGACGGAACTCCGTGTCGTCGACGTGATGTCGAAGGACAGTTCGAGCATCACGTTCGCCGATATGGACCGGGTGCGCGACGCCGTCACCGCGGAACTGCGCGATCCCGATCTCGACGCGGTGGTCGTGCTCCACGGAACCGACACCATGGAGGAGACCGCTTTCCTGGTCGACCTTCACCACGCCGACCCGCGGCCGGTGGTGTTCACGGGTGCGCAACGCACGTTCGACCACCCGGAATCCGATGCCCAGGCCAATCTGGCCGACGCGGTCGCCGCGGGATCGGACCCCGCTCTGCGCGGAGCGGGTGTGATCATCGCGTTCGGAGGCGCCCTGCACCGGGCGTCGGGTACGCGGAAGGTCGACACGACATCCCTCGACGCGTTCCGATCCGTCCACCCCGCCGGTGTCACCCCGCGGCGAAGTCTCGATCCACTGCCGTGGCATCCGATCTCCGGAACCCGCGTCGACATCGTCGCCGCCTATCCAGGGGCCGACCGCGTCCAGATCGACGCGTGCCGAGCCGCCGGGGCCCAGGGGCTGGTGCTCGACGGGCTCGGATCCGGAAACGCGAACCCGGCGATCGTCGAGGCGGTGCGGGACTGCACGTCCGCCGGGATCCCGGTCGTGGTCACCACCCGCGTGCCGAACGGCCCGACCTCCGCCACGTACGGCGGTGGGGGCGGCGGGCACGACCTCGTCTCGGCGGGTGCATTGTTCTCCACCGACCTCAGAGCAGGTCAGGCCCGCATCCTCCTCGCGGCGCTGCTCGCCGACCCCGAGCACACCGACCTCGACAAGGAATTCGATCGACGCTCACGCATCGACCCCGCACCGAGGATCAGCTGAGGTTGAACGGCTCCGGCGCGCTGCGGAGCTGACCGAGCTGGCCGACCACGGTGTACGCACCGGGCCCCACCGGATCGCGCTGGGGTTCCGGTTGCGTCAGGCAGTCGGGAGCGGACGTCTTGGCCGACCACTTCACGGTGAACTGAGCCTGCTCGCCGGGCGCGAGGGTCCGAACGTCGGCCGCGGACTGCGGGAAGCAATCGATGTTGGACCACAGCCGCACGGCACCGTCGATCGTGTAGACGAGCACCTGCTGGAGGCTGCTGCCCAGATCACGTTCGCACGGTGTGGTGCCGATGTTGGTGACGACCGTCGTGAAGCTCGGCTCCTCACCCGCCAGGTACGTCGGCTTGTCGGCGGCCACCTTGATGGCCAGCGACTGGTCCGGGCACTGTCCCGCAGCGACCGGCTGACCGCTCGGAGCAGCGCTGCTCGAGGCACCGCTGCTCGACGCCCCGGACGAACCGGACGTGCCCGAGGAGGCCTCCCCGCCGGCGGCAGCGGCGCCACCGCCGCCGCCACCGGAACCGCCTGATCCGCCACTGGACGTGGACGAACCCGAGGCTGTCGGGGAAATCGACACAGGAGTGGTCAACGAGGAACTCGCTGCCGCCGGATCCGTCTCGGAGTCACTGCCACCACGAAGTGAGTTGATCAACCACACCACGAGCAGCAACACGACGATGGCGCCGCCGATCGCCAGCGCCCTGCGGCGCCAGTAAATCTCGGGGGGCAACGGTCCATTCGGTTCCAGCACGACGTCAACGGTAGTTCGGCGTCGCGCGGCAACGGCTCAGCGGGTGCGGCGTGTCGCGGTCAGTCCGTAAGCTCACCGATGTCACCAACGGCGCCCTGCAGGTGGGTGCGACCGTCGGACAGTTTGTACGTGACACCCGCGATGGCGCACGCGCCGCTCTCCACCTTCTCCGCGATGATGCGCGACCGCTGCATGAGCAGGGCCCCGGTCTCCACCACGTGGCGGCCCTCGAGTTCGTCGACGGTGCTGAGTCCCTCTCGGCGTCCCATGAGGATCGACGGCGCGACCCGTTCCACGATGCTGCGGATGAATCCGGGCGGCACGTTACCGTCGTCGAGGGCGTCGAGCGTCGCCTTGACGGCACCGCAGCTGTCGTGACCGAGCACGACGATGAGCGGCACGTTCAGCACGCCGACTGCGTACTCGATGGACCCGAGCACGGCGTCGTCGATCACGTGACCGGCGGTGCGGACGACGAACATGTCGCCCAGACCCTGGTCGAAGATGATCTCGGCGGCGACGCGGGAGTCTCCGCATCCGAACAGGACGGCCGTGGGGTGCTGGCCGCCGACGAGCTTCGCGCGATCGGCGATGCCCTGGCTGGGATGGAGCGAGGTACCGCTCACGAATCTGTCGTTACCCTGACGCAGGGCCTTCCACGCGGACACGGGGTTGGAATTAGGCATGGGATCATTGTGCACCGGGCGTGTCGCACCGTCGCGACGGGAGTGTGACGACCGCGGAAAATCTGTTTCCCCCGTGAACGAAGGGACTTGTGAGGACGAAGTGGCCGTTGACTCCTCCGCGCTGATCAACTGGTACGACGTACAGGCCCGGGATCTGCCGTGGCGCCGCGACGGCGTCACCGCCTGGCACATCCTGATGAGCGAAATCATGCTGCAGCAGACGCCCGTCGTCCGAGTGGCCCCGATCTGGGAGGAATGGGTGCGGCGCTGGCCCGTCCCGTCCCGCATGGCCGCGTCGAGCCAGGCCGACGTACTGCGCGCATGGGGCAAACTCGGCTACCCGCGTCGCGCGCTGAGGCTCCACGAGTGCGCAGGCGTGCTGGCCGCCGAACACGGCGACGTGGTTCCCGGCGACGTCGACACTCTCCTCGGCCTGCCGGGTATCGGCGCCTACACAGCGCGCGCCGTCGCCTGCTTCGCCTACGGACAGCGGGTCCCCGTCGTCGACACGAACGTCCGGCGAGTGGTTGCCAGGGCAGTGCACGGACGCGCCGAGCCGGGAAATCCCTCGACGACGCGTGACCTCGCCGACGTGTCCGCGCTGCTCCCCCGCACCCGCGCGCGGGCCGCCACGTTCTCCGCGGCCCTGATGGAACTCGGGGCCACCGTGTGCACCGCACGCTCCCCCGAATGCGCCCGCTGCCCGCTCCCCAGCTGCGCCTGGGTGGATGCCGGACGTCCCGCGCACACCGGTGAGCGCCGGAAGGTCCAGAAATTCGCCGGCACCGACCGTCAGGTGCGCGGCAAGCTCATGGCCGTGCTCCGTGAAAGCTCCGCCCCGGTCGAACGCGTGCGGCTCGACCAGGTGTGGCCGGGCGATCCGGGCCAACGCGACCGCGCCCTCCACTCCCTGCTGATCGACGGACTCGTCGAGCAGACCGAGGACGGACTCTTCGCCCTCGCGGGCGAGGGCAGCTAGCTCACACCGGAACCGCTTCGATGACGGATGACCGGGGACCTTGCGTGATCGAATCCAGCGTGAATCCGTGGTCGGTCAACAGTCGGCGCCATTCGGTGATCGTGCGCTCACGACCTCCCAGGAGAACCAGCATGTGGAGATCCAGCAGAGCCATGGGGTGGGTTGTCGCCGATTCCGGCAGGACCTGCTCGACAATCATCAATCGTCCGCCCGGCGGGATCGCTTGCCGGCAACTGCTGAGGATCTTGCCGGCGGACGCGTCATCCCAGTCGTGGAGAATCTGAGACAGCACGTACACGTCACCATTGCCTGGGACGTCGTCGAAGAAGCTTCCGCCCACGACTGTCGTTCGTTCACCGATGCCCGCCGAACCAAACGTCGACGGCGCTTCCGCGACCACATGAGGCAGATCGAACAAAATTCCGCGTAGATGCGCGTGCCGATCGAGCAACCGGGTGATCAGCGCGCCGGTCCCGCCACCGACGTCGACGACCGTTCCCACGTCAGACCAGTCGTGGTCGAGCAAAGGCAGCAAACGCAACTCGACCAGCCCTGCTTGGCCCCGTGCGAACTCATCGGCTGCCGACGGATTCTCGGACAACCATTCGAAGTACGGCTTTCCGAACGCCGCCGAAAACGATTCCTTCCCCGTCCGGATCGAATGCGCTGCGCGCCCCCACACGAGGTAGGCCTCGTTCGACATCAAGCCGACCAAGTGACGAAGCGAGCCCGGAGCGTCCGCCCGCAGAAGCTCACCGGCCTCCGTCAACGCAAATCGCCCTCCACCGACTTCCGCAAACAAGCCTTCCGCGACGAGGACCCGCAGGAATCGACCGAGTGCGTCGGCGTCGGCGCCCACACTCGCCGCGAGATCGCCGAGCAAGCACGCACCGTCCGCCAATCGGTCGGGCACACCCAGTTCGCAGACGACTGAAATAGATTGGGAAACGATGTATCCCATGATCTGTTTTCTCACTCGGTGGTTGACATCGCTCATGTTCACGCCACCTCGGACAGCCGCGGGAAGAGTGACATCATCGCAGCATTTTTCAAATACGACGCGCCTGCCGTACCGCCGGTGCCAGGTACCGTTCCGATGACTTTCAGGGTGATGCCCCAGTGGCCGCGCTTCATCGCAACCCACGCACGGTCCAGGCGCCGCATCGCCTCCTCGAGAACGTGTGCATCCGGATGCGTCTTCCGCATCGAGAGATACACGTCCTGCAACGTAGTGTCCCCGATATCGAACTTCCCAATATGCTCGAAGTCGCGGGGATCGATTGGAGCGCAGGCGAACTCGACCTCACGAAACGCGCGCGACTGCACCGCGCTCCGCCCATGGGTGAAGCCGCGAATAATCGAGAAGGCGTCAACCGGCATCGTCGTGAGAACCCGGAAGAGCGCGGGCACCGCTTCGAGGCGGATCGACGCCCGGTCGAGGCGACTCTTTGCCGCTGCGGCCAGACCGTGGCGCAGGTCACCGATCGCCATCGAAATCGCTGTCGCGACTTGCCGATACAGACCTTCGAAGATCTGGATACAGCGGATGAACATCTGCTCGTCGTGCAGGCGCGTCGTCGGCAACAACGTCAGCCGAACTGCACTTCCGATCTCTTCGGGGACGCCGTTCAGCGCTGGCGCGGCGTGTGAAGCAAACGAACTGTAGTCGGCGCCCGGCTGAGCTAGCGCCGCAAGACCGGCCGCAGCGACGGAAGGATCGAGCGAGAAATCGGGTGCGAGCCTGTCGAGTTGGGTCACGACCCGTGTCACTGCGCGCGTCCGGACCACCTGGGGGGCGTGTGCCGACCTCCCGAGTGCTCGCGCCTCCAGCAACGCGAGGTCCATGGCCGCGGCAGCAACGAATGCGTCCACGCGCTGCGCGTCATCGGACCGGACGACCTGGTCGAAATAGTCGAGCCCGACATATGACAGATAGTCGCCATTCTGAGCATCGAATGTCATCGGTAGCCAGGCACCGAGAACATGATGCGCACGGTTGTTGTCATGGAAGTTTTGCAGCATGGCGACCAGGTGGGGCCGGACCCCGTTACGCCCGACCGTCTGATAATGGGCCGCGACAGCCGCATGGGGAAACTCCGCGTGTCCCGCCTCCCATTGCCGGAGCGCATTCTCGATTTTGCGTCCAGACAATTCATCGGTCGCCGCGTCAGCAGCCTGAAGGCACGTGCCTCCGACGCCGATCACGCCGGAACGAACAAATTTCTGCTCGGCTTCGAGCAGCGTTTCGGAAATCAATGCGGAACTCGCCTCTCATCCGTACTGCGGTGTTCAGCTATCTTCGACGACGCGCGGCGAATGCGGATAGGCACCCTAGGGAGACTTCTCGACACCCTTTCCCCTGGGGGGGTGACGTTTTCAACCCTGGGGTGCCTGTTCCGCCCGCAGGCACGTGCCCAGGATTGGGAGCGATACAGAACTCGAGGCAGGTCGATCCCACAGAAGGAAGAAATCTATGCACATAATCGCCAGAAGCGCACTCGAGACGATCAACGAAGCCGTTGTCGGCGGGAGCGTCCACAACCTGGGTGTCGTCAAGATATTCAGCCAACACCCTCAGTTGGCGCAATTCATTCCTGCTTCCAGCAATTTGGCGATCAGCTGGGTCAGGTTGGAGTGCGGTGAGGTGCTGGCGGTGCACAAGCACCCGGAGCCCAGTCTGATCCTGATCTGCGAGGGTTCCGGACGAACGATGGGCAGTGCTGAGCAGGAGGTCGGTGCCGGAGACATGATCCTCGTCCCCGGCGACTCCTGGCACGGCTTCGAAGGAACCCGGGACGGTTTCTGGGCGCTCTCGATCCAGTTCAACGGCAGGGCACTCTACGAGGACGCCGAGAAGCCCAACGCGGTGTTTGCAGGCGAGGTACCGAATCGGGCGGCTGTGCTCCTGGCGGACAACGAGAAGTACCTGCAGCAATTTGGTACCAGCAGCCTGTTGCGGCTGATCGATGCCCCCTCGTTCGACGACCCCCACGTTCGGGAACGGCTGCTCGACTGCCAGCAGACTTGGTCGGACGTGTTTCAGGACCTGCTGCACCTGCGTGTCGCGATGACTACCGACACGGCGCACAAGCAGGTGGCGCTCGACCATCTGTGCGAGGAACTGGGCCATAACGACAACCTGCGCAACCAACGAGGATCAGCGCACGCGCCGGTCACCGATGAGACGTTCGTATCGACAATGGAGTGGTTCAGGCATCAAATGCTGTACCGGAGCGACATGGTGCGCACTCTACTGATGCATGTGGTGCTTGAAGGTAGTGGCGAAATCTGGCACCGGGAAGCGGCGCGAGCGTTTCCGGCAATTCCGCACTTCCAAGAACACGGAGAAGACGACGGCCAGCACGTGAGTATGGGGATCGATCTGCTCGATCGCGCAACGCCGGCCGAGATTCGAGAACTCCGCGAAGCACTCGCCGAGGGATGGAAGATGATCACGCAATTGTGCGACAGAATCGCGTCGCTCGCCCTGGCCGACACGGCGGTCCCCACGTACTCCACATGCTGAGCGTCCTCAGGAAAGTCGTCTGGTTCGAGGTTCCCAAACCCCGAACTCGACTCGACCCTGTGCCCAACGCCTCGCACCTTGCCAGATGGCAGCGGTGGTGTGACGCGGCGCAGCGGGACAGCGTGAACGCGCTCCGAGGCGAGCGACTGAGCAGATCCGTCTTCGGCGGACTTCGTCGTGACATCATGCTCGGGCTCGTGGCCATCGCGGTCAATGCAGGATGCGCCTTTGGTGCTGCGATCACGCTGAAATCGCTGATCCAGCACCTCGTCACCGGCGATTCAGCACTCACGACGAACCTCACGCTTGGTATCACCTGCATCGTGCTGACCTACTTGGCGTGGCTTGCATTGAATCACACCTTCATGCAAGCCGACGTGGTAGGCATCGGAGCCCGGACATACATCGAACAAAGGCTGCTGCACAAGAAACGCAGCATTGCCCCTTCCGACCAACCGGCCGACCTGGTCACGCTTCTGGACCGGGAGGCAGCACGCGTCGAAAATGCGTGGTCGGGACTCATTTTCATCATTCTGGCACTCGCAACTATCACCTTTACCTCCGCGTACTTCTTCGTGGCGTTGGGACTGAGCGCTCTGGCGGCACTGTCGGTGATTCTCGTCAGTTCCGCGGTGATCTACTGGAACGCCAAACAATTGAATGCCGCGCACGCTGCACTGACGGTGATGGCGGCAGATCGCATCGAAGTCGGCCTGTTTTCGCTGAACAATCGCCTGCTCGCGTGGCTCAAGAACTGGAACGACGAACTGTTTCGGCGCTATGCCGACAAGCGAGATGGCGAGGAGCGCGCGCTCCTGAAAGCGGCGCGTCTCATCGCTCGGATCAACCTCATATCGACACTCACTCCGATCGTTGCCATGCTTGCCGCGGTGTTTACCCAGCTGGCCCACGTTGGTTACGTCGATCCAGCAGGCCTGCTGTCCACAATGGCGCTGGTCGGAGGCTTGAAATCCGTCGCCAACAATATCCCCTTCATTGTTCAGAGTCTGTCCCAGGGCATTGTCGGGCACACCAACGTTGCGAAGTACCTATCCAGTCCGCACTCGCTGGACACCGATACGACCGCAACGCGCCTACCGGCAACAACGGCGAAGCACATCGCCGTCGTCGGCGCCGCAGGCAGTGGCAAGACATCCGTTCTGAAAATCGGTGCACGCCACAGCAGCCAGGTGAACAGCAAAACGTTCTTCGTACCGGATGAACCGTGGATATTCCCTGGCGGGCTCTACGAGAATTTGTGTCTCTATCGAAGCGAATTTACCGACGACGAGGCCCGTCGAGCCTTGACACTGTCCCGACTTCCCGGAACCTTCTACGGCGACTACCTCTCGAGCAAGTCACGCGACCGGAACGAGGGCTGGAACGTGTCCCGCGGGCAGGGGAAGCGGCTGGAACTGGCACGGGCAATATTGGCCGAACCGAAGTTCGTTTACCTGGATCAGCCCACAGCAGGGCTGGACGACGACCTGGCGAATGGGCTGTTGGCCTCCCTTCTGCGCGGGCCGTGGCACGACACCACGGTCATTTATGCAACGGACAAGCCCGATGAAAAAGATGCTGCAGACGAGATATGGGTAGTGGCCGGAGGCGAAGTCGTGGAGGTGATGCGAAACCTCACACCACGTGCGGCAAATCCTGCTCGAGAACGCAAAAGGTATCTCGCTCAGGAGGATCGTTCGGTCGCTGGCTCTCCCCAGGGCGTGGACCGAGCGGAGTTCTCGACTTCGTCACGCCGCAGTCTGATGAGCCTGGGCGTCGCGAAGGTCGCGGTTGTCGCGTGCGTCCTGTTTGCGTGCCGCGACGTTCTGACGATTGTCGGTGACTACACAGCTGCCAGCGGAATTTCGACCACGAATGCGCGGACAGCAGCGACAACCCTCATCGCCGCACTGTCCGCCGGGGCCCTCCTGTCGATTTTCACCTCCCTGTTCATAGTCAAACGCAGCATCGTGGCGGCATCCCGAAACTGTCGGAATTACTTCTCGACCGTCATGAGTCCAAAGCCCTCCAGGCCGGCCTTCGACGAGGTCGATCAGGACTATCAGAGCAAACTGACTTGGGATCAACGACGTATCGACGAACTTCTGCCAGAAGTACTTCTGAATACGCTGGGTGCGGTTACATTGCTGCTCACGACCGCCGCCTTCGTTTTGAGCAAGAACATTTTCGTCCTGCTGCCCCTTGTCGGGATGTGCTTCGCCTACTGGCACAGTTCGAAGCGATCGGGAAGGCGACTGCAGGACTTCAACGATAGAGAGATCGGGACGACGTCGACCGTGTTGGAGCGGGTCGAGGCCATTACCTGGAGCTCAGCGAGATTCGACTTGGCACGCGACAATTCGGCCCTCGTCAATTGGCTGAACAAGAGTTTGATGAATCGCGCCTTCGCTTCGATGGACAATGCGGGCGCGCGCCGCTGGTTCAATTACAAGCTCGATTTGATGGGTGTGCTCTTCCTGTCGGTCGTCGTCGGTTCAACCGTGTTTGTCCAGGCCGGCGGCGGACCCGGCCTCAGCGGTGTTCTCGCGCTCAGTCTCTCGTACAGCCTCATCGCTGTTTTCGCCCGAGTGGGCCGTTGCCTGGTGGACCTCAGACAGGTTCTCGACAGCGCGGATCGTCTCCTCACGCCTCCGACCTGCCCGGCGCCGTGCTGGACCGGCTCAGCAGTTGAAGACGCAGCGCTCGTATCATTTTCGGAGGTAACGTACGTCGCGCCGCACACCGGGGCGGTGCTACTGGAAGAGCTTTCCGAGTCCTTTGCCAGCCGAGACGTCGTGGTCGTCATGGGCCCGAGCGGGGTCGGTAAGTCGACATTTGCGAAGCTGGTTGTGGGCAGACTGCAGCCGACAACAGGCGTCCTCTCTACATTGGGCCGGACGACGGGATACGTCTCGAATTCCCACGCCGAAGACATCCTCCTCCTGACGTCGAGTCCGATCTTCAAGCCAGGCAGATTGATCGAACACTTCAACAGCCCGTTACCGCTCGAATTGGCTCGCGTCGTCGACTATCTCGACGTGGCAGACGTCGTCGGGCGACTACCGTCCGGATTCGACGAGTCCGTCCCTGCCACCGGTCAGTTGAATCTGAGCAAGACGGAACTGCAGCGGCTGGCGCTCCTCGACCTGTTGATCAATCGCCCGGCGGTCGCAATTCTCGACGAAGCGACTTCCGAGTTGAGTACAACAGCGGAGATCTCGATATTGCAGGCCGTGATCTCTGCCTTGCCGGACACGCTCTTCTTCATCATCACGCACAATCCCGGGCTGACCGAACTTGCCAACCGAGTCTTCCACTTCAACGGCGAGCGACGCCTCCTCGAGAATTCTGGCCAGTCGCACACGACAGCCGATCGGAACTGGAATGGAAAGGAGGAAGACCATGGAATGGCTGCCCCAACGCGATGCGTTCTGTAACAGTCACAACGTTCCACGGCCACAACTTCCGCTGCGGAACATCGCGCACTGGAACGCGGTACTCCAGGGCAGCGTGAGCAGCAATGACGCCCTGCATCACGAGCGAGCGTACGTCGCACCCGGATACTTCTACATGCCCGTGTGTGACGAGCCCGACGATCGGACATTGGCGGAATTGTCGAGCCTGGCGTCAACCGCCGACTGGTTGTTGGTCCCTTCCCTTCGCAGATCCGATCGCCGTCGGCGCGCCGACGTCATTGCAGTTCCATTCATGAAGGCGGCATTCTTCCGGTCTTCGCGAAGTGTGGACCTCGCCCTGCGAACCGCGGTAGGACCCAGCCAATACAAATCAATCGTCAGGATCACGAGGAAGGCCGAAGCGGCGTGCACAACCGAGATACACCGTCTCTCGGACGTGGCAGAAGACAATCGGGTCCTGCGCGATTTCGCCTGCCTTCAGGCCATGAATGTGGCCAAGTACGGACACGCCAAGAACCTCTATACGAGCGATGTGCTGCGTATGCTGGCACGCTCGTCCGAAGGTGAGAAATACTTCGTGAAGCTGGACTACGACAAGTATTCGAATACTCCGTTGGCCGGATCACTGAGCTACGCCGACGATCACCGTGGCGTGTTTACGAAACTCGTTCGGGGACTGGATCATGACCGAATTCCGCGTGGGTTGAATCTGTATATCGCGGACTACTACCAAATGTATCATTTCGCGGATCGGCTGGGTTTCGCGGACGTCTGTCTCGGCCGAGGCGCCATCGACGCGAAGGTCCGGGTGGGCGCAATTCACATTGTCAACCTGGACAACTGGCTGATTCCGGTCAACACACAGCGTACACAGGCGATGCAGAACTACGCGAGATCGCGACATGGAGACTGAGATGATCAGCGAAATAGCCTGGGCAGATGGAAGATGCGTGCAATTCGACGAGGTGATCCTGTCACCTGCCACCCATGGGTTGTCGTATGCCACGTCGGTGTTCGACGGTATCCGCACGTACGGCGGCAGCATCTTCAAATGCGACGACCACATAGCGAGGTTGCGGCGGTCCGCCGAGTTGTTCGGGCACACCGTGCACTATTCGAATGCGGACTTGGCCGACGCCTGCCACGAATTGGTGAGGGCCAACGATCTGGCCGATGCGTACATCAAGTGCTTGGTCTTCTATGACGACACCGATGTGAGTTTCAAGGCGCAGAGCTCTTCCAGCAAGGTGGTCCTGTTTGCCCTGCCCTTTCCTTCGAATTCGGCCGCGGAGCAATATCGGCTCTCGACGGCAACGTGGCGGCGTGCACCCGCCTCGTGCCACCCGTATCAGGCGAAAACGTCGTCTACCTACGCGTTGAGCTACTTGAGCCACCGCGGGCGGGCCGACGGCTACGATGATGTGCTCTTCCTCTCGACAGCCGACGCTGTGTGCGAGTCGAGCGGCTCGAACGTGTTCTTCGTCAAGGGAAACGCATTGTTCACGCCGACTGCCGAATTGGCCCTCGACGGGATTACCCGAAGGGTGATAATCGATGAGCTGTGTCCGCGACTGAAGCTCTCGGTAACGGAACGCGACATCGCCTACGGCGAGATCGGATCGTTCGACGCCGCATTTCTGTGCGGGACTGCGATCGAAATCATGGAGGTTTCCGGCATCGACGAGATCCGGTATGCGAAGTCCGCAGTGGTCGATGCGATTGCAACCGAGTATCGGCACTTGACCAACGGCCGGTCCGCGATCCGATGACGACCAAGCAAGGTGGGTCATCCTTCCCCCCAGGGTTCCTAGCTTCACGGCCGTCGGCCCGGGATAGTACTGGAAGGGGAAAGTCCATTTCGCCGAACGATATTCCATCCAGCGGGGTCTTCTGAATGAAACTGCTCATTCTCCATCGCGTTCCGTATTCCTTCATCGAATACCATCGTGTAATCGACCATGGAATTCACGATGTCGTCTACGTGGGCTCGAGCGCGCAACTTGCGACCGTGCCGCCCGACCTTCCTTGCACGAGGGTTGAACGCCCGGGTCGAGCAGGTCTGGCCGAGGAAGTTCGCACCCTGTTCTCCCCCGACGATGCCTTCGACCGAGTCATCAGCGTCTCCCAGTACGAGATGATGGAGGCAGCGCAGATAAGACGGAGCCTCGGAATAGAAGGAGTATCACCGGAGCAGGTCCACATCGTGAACGACAAGGTAGCGATGAAAGCCGCAGTCGCAGGATGCGGACTTCGCGTGCCCAGATTTGTTCGCTGCGATGAAGCGCTCACCGCTTCGTCCGCCGATGTCACTCCCTGGGCTGGGAAGACGGTGCTCAAACCACTCGATGGAACCGCCAGCAAGGATGTTTTCGTTTTCGCCACCTACGCTGACGCCGGCACTGCGATTCTCAACCACCCTACAGGTCTGGAGGACTGGGATCCGGAACGCTTCCAGCTCGAAGAATATGTGGAGGGGCCGATCTTCCACTTCGATGGCGTGATGCTTGCCGGTGCGCCGGTGGCGATCGTCGCCAGCAGATATCTGGGCACTTGCCTCGAGTTTGCCCAGGGAGTTCCGCAGGGATCGATTCAAGTCGACGACGACGGTGGGCGTTGCAAGGTAGCGGTCGAGTACCTTCGGGCCGTGGGTATCGACAATGGCCCATTCCATCTCGAAATGATCGAGGCCGCAGATGGAATGGTTTTCCTGGAGGTCGGCGCCCGCCCTGGCGGCGGACATATCAAGGAGACATTCCGGCTTGCCACAGGCATCGACTTGGTCGCGGCCGGTTTGGCCTGCAACCTCGATTGGTCACCTCTCGAAATCAATCCACTGAAACGGTGGTTCGAAAGTACGTCGAGCAGTACGGTCTACGGGGATTTCATGTTCCCGGGTCACCTGCTTCCGTCGCGGTATTGCGCGATATCGGGTGGAGAACGATTTCAGGCCCACCCAGACGTTGTCCGATGGAAGGAGCTGGACGCGGGCGCTTCTCTTCCGGAGACCGTGAGCTATTTCGATTTCGAATTGCCCGTCAGCGGCATCGTCGCCGGCCGGTCGAGCTCTGAAGTGACTTCACTCATTCGCGAAATCCTGACGACCGTGCAAGTCGTACCGATTGAGCAGCCCACGCAATGCCCCACACCTGGCTGACCGGGCAGAACGTGAATCTGCCCGGTCAGTGCGGGAGCGCGCTCGTCTCCACCCGAATCCGATCCTGTGCCTCAGCCAACCGGCGCTCGGCGTCCACGAGATCAGTGCCGACCGCGACTATGACACCTTGACGATCCGCAGAGGACCGGAGCGGACCGAGGTGTTGCCCTGGTTCGAGAGAACACTGCAACCGGATGACCCCCTCGGCCTGACGCGCGGCTTCGATGCCCTGCACGCGTTCGATCACCACATTCTCGTAACCAAAGAATGCGACGCAGCCTGCACCGCGCCCGGGTGCTCGCGATTGCGGCGGCAGCCCGGCAAGATGACAGATCGACTCCCGGACCAGATCGCGACCCATCGCACGGTGCACCAGCTCCCAAATGAAATCGCCTCCAGGACGGCTATTACCCTCGATGATCCGTGGCCCGGCCGAACCGATACGCACTTCGGTATGGGCCGGCCCAAAGGAATGACCGATCGAACTGAGGAAATCGGTGACGAGACCGCGGAGCTCGGCAAGGGCCGATGCCGCGAGCACGGCCGGCATCAGATGACCGGTTTCGATATACCGTGGCGGGCCGGTGGTGGTTTTTGCGGTCACCGCGATGATGTCGTGCCGGCCATCCGTGGTGAAGGATTCGACGCTGTATTCGGGGCCGTCGATGAACTCTTCGACCAGGGTCGGCCCGGGGTACTCGCCGCGAGAGCAGGCGAATGCGGATTCGACCTGGTCAAGGCTGGAGACGCGAAGAACACCGGAGCTGCCGGCGCCTTCAGCCGGTTTGACGATGATCGGGCCGCCAACTGACTGAAGAAAGCTCCGTACCTCGGAGGCCGAATCGCAGCTTCGGGTCAGCACAGCTCCGAGATCACGGCCGGCCAGGTGCTCGCGCATGGCGATCTTGTCGCGGGTCAACCGGACGGCTTCCCGCGCATTGCCCTTGATGCCCAATGCCTCTTTGATCACGGCGGCCGGCATGAGGCCGTGCTCGGTGAATGACACGACGGCATCGACGGGTTCAACCTCGTGCAGCTCCTGCGCCATGCTGAGCGCCTCTGCCTGGTTGCGGTAGTCGAATACGCACAGCCGGTGGGCGCGCCTGGCCTGCCGCGCGGTGACCGATTCGGAATTCTGAAACACAGTCAGCTCGACCGGTAGATCTTCGATCATTCGGAAAGTCTCGTCATGTCCGCCGACGATCAAAATGTGAGCCATGCCGACCCAGCTCCTCGAGGTCCGCTGATTCCCGGAGGTCTCGCTCGTCCGGCCGGTCTCACTTCCGGCCCTCGATTACGCTGAAGCCGCAGGGCAGGAGCGTACTGCCGGTGAGTCCGAGGCCTGCGCGCTCGTATAGGCGCGCGTAGTCCTGAATCGTGCGCTCCCGGCCGCCCGTCATGACCAGCATGGCGACGTCCACCACATTTCCCCAGACGTATTCGCCGTCCCCGCTGATCACCCGCTCCAGGACCAGGATCCTGCCGCCGGGCGCGAGTGCGTTCG
Organism: Rhodococcus mengyinensis; assembly: GCF_048381435.1. Lineage (NCBI taxonomy): Bacteria > Bacillati > Actinomycetota > Actinomycetes > Mycobacteriales > Nocardiaceae > Rhodococcus > Rhodococcus mengyinensis. Next base: position 32,758 of record NZ_JBLWIT010000084.1, read on the forward strand.
CGCAATTGGTGAGGACGCGTACCGAGTCGTCGTCGTTCATCGTGTGGAGAACGCTCTTGAGCAGGTGGACATCGCCCCCGCCAGGCACCTCTGTGAAACCGTCGCCGGGCACAATGCCACACCGCTCATCGACGCCATACTCCCGCAAGGTGTGACCGGCCCTGGCCAGCGAGAACTCCAGGTCGTAAATCGTGCCCCGCAGATGATCGTGTTTGCGCAACAGCTGGGCGGTCACGATGCCGTAGCCACCGCCGACATCGACGACGTGCCGATTGTCCGCGAAATCGATCGCTTCCGCGGTCTCGAGACCGGCGCGGATCGAGATCTCGTGCCAGCCCAGATGGAAGCGCTGGGCGGAGTCGGGGTGCTCGGCCAGGTAGTCGAAGAGGGATTTGCCGAAGAACTGGCCGAATCCTGTCTGTCCCGTACGTGCGCATTGGAGCAGCTCGCTCCAGGCCAGGTACGTTTCTGCGCCGGCAAAGAGCTCCACCTCGGCTGCGATCGATTCCGGATTATCCCTGCGCAAGAATTCGGCTCGCGGGGTGAGTGCGCATCTGTCCTGCTCGTCCACGGAGAAGATCCCCACGCTCATGAGTAGGCGGAGGATCCGCTTCAGCGCATCGGGATCAGTGCCGCTTCGTTGTGCGAGGTCGGCAAGCGCCATTGGGCCCCCCTCCAGCAGATCGGCGAGCTCCAGCTCGACGGCTACGAACAAGCAGCTGGATATGTTGTAGCCATGAACCATTTCTTTGACACAGAGTCGGTCGGGCTTGTCACGGAAGTCGAAATACATGTGCGCCTTCGAATAGGTCGTGGAGTACAGCAGTACGTGGAACTCCCGGACTCCCGGGCGTTCAACCAGCGTGAGGTTTCACCGCGTCGCGCGATAGATACCCAGGGGCTGGCAACCATCCACCCCCGCCCGCACCAAGTAGGTTCAGGTGGTAATCGCAGGGTCCGATTCCGACCCCAGATTTCGCACCAGCCAACGCCTGTCGACGAGATGCATGAGGACCGGGCACACGTACCGGGGATCGTGCGGCTGCCACAGACCGCCCTCCAGCGCCGAGGCGTCGAGTACGTAGAGCGCCTCGACTCCCGGGGCGACCATCCTGGTGGCTGAACCGATTCCCCACGTCGCCGGATCTGGCAGCATCGCCCGAAACGACCGCACATGCACGCGCTCGAGATGCACCCACAGCGGATGATCCGGCGGCCCGGCGAGGGCCGCCTCAACCGCCTCACCATTCCAACCGTCAACAGTCATCTGATAGTGGTTGTCACGCACCCACTTCTGCGCGAGTACCGCCCGGAAGTCGGGATCCACGTTCGGCCATACCGACAGCAGATCCCGGTCCGCTCCGGAAGGGCGGACACCGCCGGCACCGCACCGCGGTCCGAGGCGTCGTCCCGGTCGACCAGCAACGCCCGGACCGCGTCGAGGAACCGCGGGGTCAGTCGGCCGAGTAACTCGCGCAGATCCGGCGTCCACACCGGCCGGAACAACTCGGCATCGGCCAGCGTCAGCAGCAGGTTGTTCAGGGTCTGGGGAAGCCAGACGCACGCGTCGAGAACCACCCGACAGGCAGCCACCGGTTGCCCTGCCCCTCGATCCGCGGGTCGAGGGGCAGGGTGTCAGACGCGTCGCCGGGGTCTGGGGTTTCCTCGTGCGCCATCTCCTCGAACACCTGACCGCGTCGCGCGCGCTCGTGTTGTCGAAAGGCCAGCACGTCCGCCAACTCCACCCGCTGGTGCCTGCTCGGCGACGAGTAGGAAATCTTCCCGGCCTCCAGCAACCGCACCAACGTCGGGGGGTAATGCCCAGCAGTTCCGCGGCCTCCTGCGTCGTCAACACCGTCCGATGCGGCTCCACCGTCACCACCTGCCCCCGATCCAGAGCCGTGACCGCGTCGACGAGCAGCCTCCGGACACTGTCCGGCAACGGCGCCGAACCCTCCGGAGTCGAGATCGTCACATCATCCTGACCAGCGATAACATACTTCAACGCGGTGAGAAGGTCCCATCGTCGGCGCCCGGCGGCAACACCGTGTGGTTCATCAGAGCGGCCATACCCCAACCATAAAGCGAAAAAAACGAACACACTCTCCTGCGCAGCGGACGAGGTGTCTCTCAGCCCAGCCCGTCGAGGAACTCCTCGACCACTTTCCGGTACTGCTCCGGCTGGTCGTCGTGGACGAGGTGCCCGGCCTGCTCGATGCGGACGTACTCGGCGCCGGGATGCCGCTCCGCCATGGTCCGCATCTGACCGTCGGGGGTGATCGTGAACTCCCCTTCGATCAGCAGGGCCGGAACGGTGATCGACGCCCACTGGTCCCAGAAGTGCCTGCCACCCCACTCCTCGGAGATGTCACGGAACGTGTCGACGTCCCCGTGCAGATACCAGCCGTCGGCGCGTTTCTCGAACGAGTCCAGGAAGTACTGTCCGGCAACCGGACCGAAGAACTCGAAGAGGTCCTCCCGCGTCGCGAACGGCTGTGGCCATTTCGAGATCATCGCCGCCCAGTCCGCGGCGGTCCGGCCCCGGAAGTCGGGGGCCATGTCTTCGAGCACAAGCGCCGACACCTTCGCGGGGTGTTCGGCCGCCAGGCACCACGCGTGCAGGGCGCCCATCGAATGGCCGATCACCACCCACGGCTCGGCGAAGGGCGCGAGTGCGGCGGCGAGGTCTTCCACGAACGCTTCCGTCGTCAACCGCGACGGTGCGGGCCTGCCGTGACCTGCGGCGTCGAACGTGAAGACGTGGCCGTGCTCACGCAACCACGGCACGTGCCGCCCCCAGGTCCGCGCGCTGCCCATCAGCCCGTGCAGTAGCAGAATCGGCTGTCCCGTTCCACCCTCGTCGTGCAACGCACTCTCACCTGCCACCCCTCCGACGCTAGCGGAGTAATCTCGCCCGCATGGCAGTGGTGAAGATCAACGCAATCGAAATCCCCGAGGGTGCAGGCCCCGAACTCGAGAAGCGCTTCGCAGCGCGCGCGCACGCCGTGGAGAACTCCCCCGGCTTCCTCGGATTCCAGCTTCTGCGCCCCGTCAAGGGCGAGAACCGCTACTTCGTCGTCACCCAGTGGGAGAGCGAAGAGGCATTCGCGGCGTGGCGCGACGGTCCGGCCAGAGAAGCGCACGCGGGTGAGCAGAAGAAGCCGGTGGCGTCCGGAGCTTCGCTGCTCGAGTTCGAGGTCGTTCTCGACGTCGCGGCAGCGAACAAGGGCTGAGAGACTGGGCCGAGCGGGAGGATTGACACGACGGCCCGCCGGGTGCAAAAGTTCGCAGGACAAAGCGATGGTTCGGCAGGAATCCGGTGCAATCCCGGAGCGGTCGCGCCACTGTAAATCGGAGTAGTCCTTCACGGGAGCCACCTCGACAGCCAGATACTGCGGCCATCGCCTGGACCTAGGGGACGCGAAATCCCAGGAGGAACTATGGCACTCGCCTACGCACCCGGCTCGTCGGTCGACACGACCCGTCTCGCCGTCATCTCTTTCGCGATCGTTCTGTTCGCGATGCTCGCTCTTTACCTCGTTGGTTTCGACCAGGGCGCGATTTCGCGCAGTGGCATGTACATGCATGAACTGATGCACGACGGCCGCCACCTCCTGGGTCTGCCATGCCACTGACCGATTCCTTCGCGAAACTCCTCATCCGCGGTCTGCTGGCCGGCCTGATCGCAGGCATCCTGGCCGGTGGTGTCGCGTTCGTCCTCGGTGAGTCGCACATCGATGCGGCCATCGCGATCGAAGAGTCGAACAGCGCTGCCGAAGCCGAAGTCCACTCGCACGACGCCACTCAGGCAGCCGAGCCGGCCGGGCACTCGCACGACGAGGAAGACGCACTGGTCAGCCGTGACGGACAGCGCTTCGGGCTGTTCCTCGCCACGTCCCTCGCGGGCCTGGCTCTGGGAGCGATCTTCGCCGTCGTCGCGAATTACGCACGTCGAGTGACGATGCTGTCGGGACCGTTGCTCGGTCTGACATTGGCCACATTGGGCTGGTTGGCAATCGAGGCGGTGCCGTTCTTCAAGTACCCCGCCAACCCGCCGGCTGTCGGAGACCCCGAAACGATCACTCAGCGCACCTGGCTGTGGCTCGCCGCCGTCGTCCTGGGTCTGCTCGCGGTGGTGGCCTCCGTCTTCGCGGCGAAGGCCGTCGCAGCGCAGGAATTCCTGTCGGTGCGAATCGCGGCGCCGGTTCTCGCCTTCCTCGTGGTGGTGACCATCGGCTACCTCGTGCTGCCCACCGTCAACGAAGTGGGCGACGACTTCCCCGCAGTGCTGCTGTGGCAGTTCCGGCTGTCGTCCCTCGCGACGCAGGCCACGTTGTGGCTGGTTCTCGGACTGGCATTCGCGTTCCTCACGGAGCGCGCCACCCGGGCCACGGCGCCCGCGCCGGCGAACGCCGCCTGACCCACAGGGCGTCAGCGGGATTTGTCCCATCGGGCCGGGTCCGCCTCCAGGGCGGCCCGGTCCCAGGCACCCCGCTCGGCGGCCGCGTCGTACGTGCTGTGCAGGAACTTCAGCAGTGCGGCATCGGGATCGTCTGCGGTGCGGACGGTCTCGTACGGCAGCAGGAACTGCCCGTTCTCCTTGCTGTAGAACGCTCCGTCGGGCCCGACCGGGTAGTCGGCGAACCCGTCCGGCTCCGGGTAGGCGTACGCGTAGAACGCACCTTCGACCCCACCGCCGGGCCAGAAACCGCAACTGCTCAGCTCGTGCGAGTACCCCTCGACCATCACCCAATCTCCGCAGTTCGGCGCTCCCCCAGGGTGAGTCGGTGCTGTTCGTCCGGAGAACCGCGTACAGGCCAGGTCGAGCGCACCCCAGAAGAAGTGCACGGGACTGACCTTCCCGATGAAATGGGAACGGAACTCGTGCAGGACGCGGTCGGCCTGCACAAGCTGCCGCCAGAACTGGTGCACCGACTCACCGTCGTACGAACAGTGCTGCGTGTCCTCCGCGAACGGGACGGCGGGGTCCACCTCGTTGGGCCGGGCCAGAATGGTCGTCGCCACACCCAGCTCGGCCAGCGTGTCCATCGTCTCCGCATAGAAATCGGCCACCGACTTCGGTTCGAGGGCAACCGTCCCGGTACCGCCCGTGCTGGTGCGGATCATCAGTCGATGATCGGCGAAGTCGAATTCGATGTCGAAACAGTCGGTGCCGTACGGAATCGTCGACGTCGTGAGACCGCGGGGGCTCACGTACAGCGGGACCTGCCACCAGTGGTTGATCAGCGGTGCGTGGGCCAAGCGGATCTTCCCGACGATCTGAGTCCACATGTGCAGGGTGTTCCGCGTCGACGTCCAGTCGTCCACCTTCAACGCCGGCCACGCATCTCCGGATCGTGTCTGCTCACGCACAGTGCCTCCCTGCCGACGACGTGCATTTCAATGTGCCCCTCGTGCGGGGTGATGGCAAGCGTGTCGCACCGATACCCGGGTAGGGGTGGACTCCACTCTCCGGGGTGATGTGCCGCGACGTCGCCGATACCAGCATGGGGACATGACCACTCGCACTGCACCCTCGGTCCCGCAGCCGGTCGAGCACGCGTACTGGCTGCTCGGCCTCGCCCTGTTCGCCGGCGTGGTCGAGGCCATCGCACACACATCGACGGCATTGGAGGGCCCCGACGCCGACGTCGGCAGCCTCGCCCGGCAACTCGTGGTCCGCGTCGTCGTCTACGGCGCGGTGCTGTTCGTCATGACCCGATTCCGCAGTGGCCGGGCGTGGGCGCGGAACACCCTCGCGATCGGTCTCGGCGTGTTCGGTGTCGCTTCGCTCGTGATGGAACCGATCGCCTGGATGTGGGCCGGCAACGACCCGATGTCCGCCGTCTCCGGCCTGACCCTCGACGTCGCGGTGATCGCGACCGCCCGGCTCACCCATCTCGTGGCGGTGATCGCGGCGGTGGCACTCATGTTCCGGCCCGACGCCAACCCGTACTTCACGCGCCGCTAGTTCACCGGCGCCGCGCTCGCCTGCGTCAGAAGCTGCAGGAACACGTCCTTCGGTTGCGCGCCGGACACGGCGACGCGGCGGTTGGCGACGAAGAACGGCACCGCCGACACCTGCAGGCGACGGGCGGCCTCGAGGTCGGCGCGGACCGCGTCCGCACCGGCATCGGACTCGAGTTCGGCGCGCACGGTGTGGGCGTCGAGCCCGGCACGCGACCCGATGTCGACGAGCACCTCGCGGTCGTCGATCACGGCCCCCTCACCGAAGTGGGCGCGGAACAGTGCCTCCACCACGGTATCTCGCTGATCTCCCGCCAAATGGATCAACCGGTGGGCGTCGAAGGTATTGGCGGCGATCACGGTGTCGAAGTCGAGACTCAGGCCTTCGTCGGCCGCCGTGCGCGCAACGTGACCGAACATCTGACGGACCTGCTCGGCAGGCATACCCTTGCTCTCCACCAGGGCGTCGAGTTCACCGCGCCGTTCCCCCACCGGCGTCTCCGGCGACAGCTGATACGACCGCCACACCACGTTCACCCGGTCGCGCCCCTCGAACTCCGCGAGGGCCGACAGGAAACGGTGCTTGCCGATGTAGCACCAGGGGCAGGCGACGTCGGACCAGATCTCGATCTCGATGTCGCCGTCGGCGTTCTGCTGTGTCGTCACAGTTCAGTGGAACGAATCGCTGCCGCATTCTGTTCCGCCAGGTTCGACAGATGTTTGTCTTGGTTCGCCGCGCTGCATTTCCGCACGCCGGATTCGACCGAACGGTACGGTGAAGGGATCGACACGGCGAGAGTAACGTCGTATCGATCGTGCCGCTGAGTGAGGGGCGCTCGTAGCGATGCCCGGACAATCGGCGGTTCGATGATCGTAAAACCCGAAGATCGTGGAACCCGAACTCCTCCAGGAGTAGCCATGGTTTACGTCTCCTCACCGAGCAAGTCCGTCGAGTCACTCGGAATCGTGTTGATCGCCGTCGGAGTCGTCCTGCTCGCCCTGCTCACCCTCTACCTGGTCGGATTCGACCAGGGTGCGATCTCCCGAAGTGGCATGTACCTGCACGAATTGATGCACGACGGCCGCCACCTCCTGGGAGTTCCCTGTCACTAGTTCCACCACGACGGAGCACGCGATGAACTCTCCAGCAGATTTCGAAGCACAGGCGAACAGGGTCGCGGAGTACGGCCCGGTCCATCACGTCGAGATGGATTCGCCGTATTACCTGTCCAATTCCGCGTTCGACGCGTTGCGGCACGTTCTCCACGACGTCGGCGGCCAGAACGCCCTTCCCGTCAAGTACGAGGAGAAGGTCGAAGAGGACTGGGAGATGAGCACATACGTCACGTGCGAATGCCTCGGGTGGCGTGGTGTGTGGAACTCCGAGGAGCGCCGCCGCGCCGAGAACGACCTGGGCGCCACGCTCTACTTCGGGTTGCCGTACTACGCGCGGTGGATCACGGTGGCCGCCAAGACGCTCATCAACAAGGGCCTGATCACGCCCGACGAACTGTCCGCCAAAATCGACGAGGTCCGAGCCCGTTCGGGTGGCGGGAACGCGACTGGAGGCCAGTCATGACGAAGTTCGAGATCGGCGACCGGGTCACCGTCAAGGACGCGACGTCGATGTTCCACACCCGAACCCAGGCATTCATCCGCGGGCACACCGGCGTGGTCGTCGAACACCGCCCGGAGTGGGTGATTCCCGAGGACGAGGCGTGGGGACGCGTGGAAGACGGCCGGACCGAGCCGTTCTACGTCGTCCGCTTCCGGCAGACCGACCTCTGGCCCCGCTACACCGGATTCGAGATCGACACGTTGGAAACCGAGTGCTCCGAGCGCTGGCTCGAGCCGGCAGGAGAGGCGGACACATGACGCATTCGCACGACGATCACGCCCCGATCCAGGCCTCGGAGGAGGTCAGCGAGTTCGAGATCCTGGAGACCGCCATTCGGGAACTGTCCATCGAGCACGGACTGTTCTCCCGCGAGGATCACCGCCGTTTCTCCGAATGGGCCGAATCGGTAGGGCCGTCGGGTGGTTCGAAATTGGTCGCGAAGGCGTGGGTCGACCCGGAGTTCAAGAAGCGACTGCTGGCCGACGGCACCGAAACCTGCAAGGAAGTGGGGATCGACTGGCGCGATCCGACCGGATCGGGCACGCCGAGCGACTACACGTACTTCTACGTGCTGGAGAACACCCCAAAAGTCCACAACGTCATCGTCTGCACATTGTGTTCGTGCTATCCGCGGCCCGTTCTCGGCATGTCTCCGGACTGGTACCGCACCCCCAACTATCGCCGCCGGTTGGTGCGCTGGCCCCGCGAGGTGATCGCCGAATTCGGCTTGCACTTCCCGTCGGATGTCGAAGTGCGCGTGCATGATTCGAACCAGAAATCACGATTCATGGTGATGCCGATGCGCCCGGAGGGCACCGAGGGGTGGAGTGAGGAACAACTGGCGTCGATCGTCACCCGCGACACGATGATCGGTGTCGCCGTACCGCAGGTCGACTGGACCGCGACCACACCACCCTCGGACAACGGAGGAACCGCGCGATGATGACGGACAAGGCCTACGACGTCATCCTGAACACGCTGACGCCGGAGACGACCCGCGACGACGTCACGCTACCGGACCTCGACCGCAAACCCGACCCGTGGGAATCGAGCATGCAGGCCACCGCGGAATGCCTGTCCTGGCGTGGCGCCTGGGACAATCTCGACAGGCGCCACACCGAGGACCAACTGGGCGAAACCATATACCGCGACTTCCCCGTCCGCTCCCGGTCCGTCGTCGCCACCGCTCACGCGTTGATGGACAAAGGCGTCATCAGCCCGGACGAACTCCAGGCGAAGATGGAGGAAGTGCGCGCACGGTTCAACCGTCAGTAGCCGGCTGGACTCAGGACTCGAGTGCCGCGTCCAGCGTGATCTCGACTCCGGTGAGCGCCTTGCTCACGGGGCACGATTCCTTGGCGGCCTGAGCTGCCTTCGCGAACCCGTCGGCGTCGAGACCGTCCACCTCGCCGCGGACCGTCAGCTTGATGCCGGTGAGCTTGAACCCCGGGTTGTCCGGTCCGAGTGAGACATCCGCCTTCACCTCGAGGCTCTGCGGGGTGCCGCCTGCCTCCGCGATGAGCGCGGACAGCTGCATCGCATAGCAGGAGGAATGCGCCGCGGCGATCAGCTCCTCCGGGCTGGTGGTTCCACCAGCCTCTTCGGCCGCCCGCTTCGGGAACGAGACGTCGAAGGTCGCGACACCGGAACTGGTGAGTTCCACCTGGCCGCTCCCCTGTTCGAGCGATCCGTTCCAAGCGGTCCGTGCGGTACGTGTCGGCATGCCACATCCTCTCGTGGTTCTTCGGTTTACGTGTCGAACCTACTCGTACCGGGCGGCCATCCGCAGCGCGCGGGAACGCAGGGCCGCCCGCAGAGCGTCCGGTGCCAGCACTTCCGCGTCCTCACCGAACGCCCACAGAACCCCGCGTGCGTGGGAGTCGTCGCCGAACACCACTTCCAGGCGCACCCGGTCGTCGTCGACCGACTGCTCGGAGCGGACGGCGTAGGCACGCTCCACCAGGTCGTCGCGTCGCTCACGGCGCACGAGAACGTCGGCGACCACCGGCGTCCCGCGCGCCCGGAACTCAGAACGGCGACGCTCCCAGATCGCGGCGAGGTCGATGTCGGCCGATCGCTGCGCCGGCTCGTCGAGTTCGCGGACGTCCTCGATGCGCTCGAGCCGGTACGTCCGATCGCGGCCGGCGTCCGTCGCCACCAGATACCACCGTCCCGCCGCATGGATGAGCCCCTGTGGGTCGATGACGCGCCACACCGCATCGTTGCCCCGCGACGGGTACAGGATGCTCAGCCGCCGGCCCACGAACACCGCCTGCTGGATCAGCCCGAGATGATCGTCCACCGGTTCCGGATCGGTCAGCCACGATCCTTGGGTGACGAACACCCGCTCCGCCACCTTCGTCGCCGCCGCCCGGTGCGCGTCCGGCATCGCCGCCACCACCTTGCGCATCGCCGACGCGAACGCCGGCGCCATGCCCAGCGATTCCGACGTCATCGCCGACCCTGCCGCCAGCAGGGCCTTGGCCTCGTCGACGGTCAGGCCCGTGAGGTCGGTGGTGAAGCCCGGCAGCAACTCGAAGCCGCCGTCACGACCGCGTTCGGCGTACACCGGTATCCCCGCCGTCGACAGTGCGTCGATGTCCCGCAGCACGGTGCGCGGGGACACCTCGAGTTCGCGGGCCAGCGCCGACGCCGACATACGCCCGCGGTTACGAAGCAGGAGGACGAGCGAGAGCAGGCGGTCGGCGCGCATGCGGAAAGTCTGGCAGAAATACATGACAGGAGATGTCATGTTTCACGGCGATAGTTGCCTCATGACACACAACACGACCGACCCCCGGCCCCTGTACCGCGAAGCCCTCTCCTGGACCACCGCCCTCATCGAGAAGGTCCGCGACGACCAGCTGACGGCATCCACTCCTTGCGCCGACTTCGACGTCCGCACCCTGCTCGGCCACCTCGTCGCCACCGTGGAGCGTGCCCGCGTGATCGGTGAGGGCGGCGACCCGGGCACCGTTCCGCTCGTCGTCACCGACACCCCCGACGATGGCTACGCACACGCCTACCGCTCCGCCGCGGACCGCATGTGGCCCGTCTGGACCGACGACAGCCGGCTCGACGCGACGGTGACCGCGCCGTGGGGCACCGTCCCCGGCCGCGCCGCGATCTGGGGCTACATCAACGAGACCCTCGTGCACGGGTGGGACCTCGCCGTCGCCACCGGCCAACCCTCCGAAACCCACCCGGAACTCGCCGAGGCCATGCTCGCCGTCGCACGGCACGCGATCCCGGCGGAGACGCGCGGCGGCCACGTGCCGTTCGCGGACGTAGTCGAACCGCACCCCACCGCCGGACCCACCGAGCGCCTCGCCAACTGGTCGGGACGCAAGAGCATCTGACCCGCACACACGAACGGGCCGCCGGTGGAAAACCACCGGCGGCCCGTTGTCGTTCGGTTACTGCCTGTCTACTCCGAGTCGGCTGCGCCGGACTTCGCCAGGTCGACCGGAACCTCGTCGGGCACCGTGACCGGCTTCGTCTCGCCACGGAACGTGAACTTCGCGTCCTCGCCCGCGCCTTCGCCGTCCCAGTTCTCGACGTCGACGTACACGATCTGACCGGGGCCGACCTCGCCGAAGAGGATCTTCTCCGACAGCTGGTCCTCGATCTCGCGCTGGATGGTGCGACGCAGCGGCCGCGCACCCAGGACCGGATCGAAGCCACGCTTGGCCAGCAGCGACTTGGCCTTGTCGGTGACCTCCATCGTCATGTCCTTGTTCTTCAAGGCCACCTCGACGCGTGCCACCATCAGGTCCACCATCTGAACGATCTGCTCGGTGGTGAGCTGGTGGAACACGACGATGTCGTCGATGCGGTTGAGGAACTCGGGACGGAAGTGCTTCTTCAGCTCGTCGTGCACCTTGAGCTTCATCCGCTCGTAGTTCGACTCGTCGCCCTTACCGGACGTGAAGCCGAGACCCACAGCCTTGGAGATGTCCGAGGTACCGAGGTTCGAGGTGAAGATGAGCACCGTGTTCTTGAAGTCCACGGTCCGGCCCTGACCGTCGGTGAGACGGCCGTCTTCCAGCACCTGCAGGAGGGTGTTGTAGATCTCCTGGTGTGCCTTCTCGATCTCGTCGAACAGCACCACGCTGAACGGCTTGCGGCGCACCTTCTCGGTGAGCTGGCCGCCCTCTTCGTAGCCGACGTAGCCGGGAGGGGCACCGAACAGCCGCGACGCGGTGAAGCGGTCGTGGAACTCACCCATGTCGATCTGGATGAGAGCGTCGTCCTCACCGAACAGGAAGTTGGCGAGCGACTTGGCCAGCTCGGTCTTACCGACACCGGACGGGCCGGCGAAGATGAACGAACCGGACGGACGCTTCGGGTCCTTCAGGCCGGCACGGGTACGACGGATGGCCTTGGCGACAGCCTTGACCGCGTCTTCCTGACCGATGATCCGCTTGTGCAGCTCCTCCTCCATGCGGAGCAGACGCGTGGTCTCCTCCTCGGTGAGCTTGAACACGGGGATGCCGGTCCAGTTACCCAGGACCTCGGCGATCTGCTCGTCGTCGACCTCGGCTATGACGTCCAGGTCACCGGAACGCCACTGCTTCTCCCGCTCCGCACGCTGAGCGACGAGGGTCTTCTCCTTGTCGCGCAGGTTCGCGGCCTTCTCGAAGTCCTGCGCGTCGATCGCGGACTCCTTCTCGCGGCGGGCGTCGGCGATCTTGTCGTCGAACTCCCGGAGGTCCGGCGGTGCGGTCATCCGGCGGATGCGCATCCGGGCTCCGGCCTCGTCGATGAGGTCGATGGCCTTGTCCGGCAGGAAGCGGTCGTTGATGTAGCGATCGGCCAGGGTGGCCGCGGCGACGAGTGCACCGTCCGTGATGGACACGCGGTGGTGCGCCTCGTAACGGTCGCGAAGACCCTTGAGGATCTCGATGGTGTGTTCCACCGTCGGCTCGCCGACCTGCACCGGCTGGAAGCGGCGCTCGAGTGCGGCGTCCTTCTCGATGTACTTGCGGTACTCGTCGAGGGTGGTGGCACCGATGGTCTGCAGCTCACCGCGGGCGAGCTTCGGCTTGAGGATCGAGGCCGCGTCGATGGCGCCCTCGGCCGCGCCTGCACCCACGAGGGTGTGCAGCTCGTCGATGAACAGGATGATGTCGCCGCGGGTGTTGATCTCCTTGAGGACCTTCTTCAGGCGCTCTTCGAAGTCACCGCGGTAGCGGCTGCCTGCCACGAGCGACCCGAGGTCGAGCGTGTACAGCTGCTTGTCCTTGAGCGTCTCGGGGACCTCGCCGTTGACGATGGCCTGAGCGAGACCCTCGACGACGGCGGTCTTACCGACACCGGGCTCGCCGATCAGCACCGGGTTGTTCTTGGTACGGCGCGACAGCACCTGCATGACGCGCTCGATTTCCTTCGAGCGGCCGATGACGGGGTCGAGCTTGCCTTCGAGGGCGGCCTGGGTGAGGTTGCGACCGAACTGGTCGAGCACCAGCGACGTGGACGGGGTGCCCGCCTCGCCGCGAGTGCCGCCGGCCTCGGCCGGCTCCTTGCCCTGGTAGCCGGAGAGCAGCTGGATGACCTGCTGACGCACCCGGTTGAGGTCGGCACCGAGCTTGACCAGCACCTGCGCTGCCACGCCTTCACCCTCGCGGATGAGGCCGAGCAGGATGTGCTCCGTGCCGATGTAGTTGTGTCCGAGCTGCAGTGCCTCGCGCAGGCTGAGCTCCAGGACTTTTTTGGCACGCGGGGTGAAGGGGATGTGGCCGGACGGGGCCTGCTGGCCCTGGCCGATGATCTCCTCGACCTGGCTGCGCACTCCTTCGAGGGAGATGCCCAACGACTCCAGCGACTTGGCAGCGACACCTTCGCCCTCGTGAATGAGGCCGAGCAGGATGTGCTCCGTACCGATGTAGTTGTGGTTGAGCATCCTGGCTTCTTCTTGAGCCAGGACAACAACGCGCCGTGCGCGATCGGTGAACCTCTCGAACATCGCTCTCCCTCACACTTTCCGACGTGCAGTCACGAGACCGGGTGTCTCGTCCCTGTTCGCCGCGTTTCGCTCCGGCACTACAAGCAGATCGCCAGCGCCTGCTCCGAGGGCAGAAGCCCCGAACCGACGAAGGTTCCACGACCCCAGCTATTACTCTAGTTGGCTGCCGATCGACCTGCTGCCCCTCCACCCCTTTAGATGGAAGTGCAGGCCTGCTTACCCGTATTTAACGCCCCAGCTCCGGCAATCGTTTCCCCTTCGCTGTACGCCTGGAGCGAACAGGTTCCGCGATGCCGATGTGGACCACCATTTCGTAGCTGCCGGGACTGGCTCGAATGGACACTTCTTTCCAGTTGTTCACCATCCAGACGTTCCTGGACGGGACCCTGCAGGGCGCGTCGTGACCGTGGTGTCGCAGAAATGCGACAACGTCTTGCCCGCGAAGCTTTCGACCCGTTCCCCGAAGGAAGCGAGACCTGCGTGTTCGGACAGGGTATGTCGATGAGCTGTGAGTTCGCCACCCATACCTTTCCGCCGGCGTCGGCGGCGATACCCAGCGGGTTGCTCAGGACTCCCCCCGGTAACCGGCGACGAGGCGAGAAAGGGCTACCCCGCGACGGGGGCGACGAAACGGCACGGCACGTCTCGCGGGTGGGCGGGATCGAGCGCGTTGAGCACGAATCCGGCAGCTCGTGCCGAACCGGCGACGGCGACGTGGTCGGAGTAGTCCTGCTCGCAACCGTCCTGGACGACGATGTTCGTGGTGTTCGGGCCCGGCTCGATGCCGCTCGTGTACGGGACGACCAGTTCGTCGTAGCGGGTGGCGATGTTCGTGTACTCGATGCCGGGAACGTAGACCCCGTCCGCCCGCATGCGGTCGATGAACGCGGACCCCTGGAACATCTCGGGACAGGCCCCACAGACGGGGAAACCTGCCGCCACCTCGTCGTCGATACCGAGCGCCCGCATGGACCGCCCGACGCTGATCTGATCGGTGCCGTACGTGCCGTGCCACGGCGGTGCCAGTGACACGATCTTCGAGACCTTGTCTGCGCCGCCGAAGAACTTCACGTAGTTGTTCGCCTGCAGGGTGCCCTGGGAATGTCCGACGAGATCGACTTTCGAGGCCCCCGTGCTCGACAGCACCTGATCGACGAACGTGGCGATCTGAGCGGTGCCGGTGTCGATGGGAGTCATCCCGCCGATAGCATCGAGCGGCCACGGCAGTTCGGGGAAGTTACCGTAGGTGAGGGAATACACGCAGTAGCCCTCGTTGGCGAGGAGCGGTGCGTACACCGCCCAGTTGGTCTGGCGTGCGCCTCCCGTGCCGTGGACGAGGACCACCGGTTCGGGATGCGCGTCACTCGGCACGCAGGACCAGTCGTTCGAACCCGGGGCCGAACCGCCCGGATTTCCCAATTCGAGGGGCACTCCGGCGAGGAAGGAATCCGGCACCGGATAGGTCGGCGCTGCGGACGCCACCCCGGACCACATCACGAACGCCAGGAACAGAATCCCTGAAACGGTCACGCAGCGCCGCACAGCTACCCCCCCCGAACTTCCCGATTAACGGATCAGTGCGGGACGGTAACAGTCCAGGTCACGTCGCGGAGCGAATCAGCGAATTCTGTCCCCAGCTAACTTTCAGTTCGCCTTGTTGTAGGCGTCGATAATTTCCGCGGAGATACGTCCGCGCGCAGAAACCTTTTTGTTGTTCTTGCGCGCCCATTCCCGGATAGCGGCGCTCTGTTCCCGATCGACCGAAACTCGGGACTTGGTGGCGGCCGGAGCCGCCACGGCCTTGCCGCGCTTGCGCGAGCTCACCTTGCGCGCGTGGGAAACCCACACGTCGAGCTGCTCGCGCAATTTCGCCGCATTCTCCGAGGAAAGGTCGATCTCGTACTGAACACCGTCGAGTCCGAACTCGACCGTCTCGTCGGCAGACGCCTCTTGATCGACATCGTCGATCAGGGTGACAGTGACCTTCTTAGCCATGGGATGAAATTCCTCTCGAATGAAGCGACGTCTCATCGTCAACGTGAGCTACGACCCGGAGGTAACCATACCCCTGTTCTTCCGATTCGGAATACGAGGAATGGATCGAATTTATCCGCGCGAATTCACCCTGGTGAATCAGCGAGAAGAAGGCCGAACAATGGGAAAGAGGATTGTTTCGCGGATTCCCAATCCCGTCAAAGCCATGAGCAGACGGTCGATTCCCATTCCGGTACCGGTGGTCGGCGGCATTCCCTGCTCCATTGCGGCGAGGAATTCTTCGTCGAGAGCCATCGCCTCGTCGTCACCGGCCGACGCGAGACGCGCCTGATCGACGAACCGCTCACGCTGGATGACCGGATCGACCAATTCCGAATAGCCCGTAGCCAACTCGAAGCCGCGGATGTAGAGGTCCCACTTCTCGGTCACCCCGGCCTTGCTGCGGTGGTCACGAGTCAGCGGTGACGTCTCGACCGGGAAATCACGGACGAACGTCGGCTCGAACAACTGGTCGCCGCACTGGTGCTCCCACAGTTCCTCGACGAGCTTCCCGTGCCCGTAACCCTTGTCCTTGGGGACCTCCAGGCCCACCTTCTCGGCGAGCGCCAGTAATTCCTCGACGGTGGTCTCCGGAGTGACCTCGACACCGATCGCCTGCGACAGCGACGGGTACATCTCGAGGGTCTTCCATTCACCACTGAGGTCGTATTCGGTGCCGTCGGCGAGAGTGACGACCTGCGAACCGAAAGCGGCCTGCGCCACTTCCTGGACGAGTTCACGGATCATCACGGCGGAATCGTCGTACGTGCCGTACGCCTCATATGTCTCGAGCATCGCGAATTCCGGCGAGTGCGTCGAATCGACACCCTCGTTGCGGAAATTCCGGTTGATCTCGAAGACCTTCTCGATACCGCCGACGACGCACCGCTTCAGGAACAGTTCGGGCGCGATACGGAGATAGAGGTCGATATCGAGGGCATTGGAATGAGTGATGAACGGGCGGGCCGCGGCGCCACCCGCCACCGTCTGCAGCATCGGCGTCTCGACCTCGAGGAACCCGCGACGCTCGAGCGCGTTCCGGAGCTCACGGACGACAGCCACCCGCTTACGCGCGTTCTCCCGCGCCTCGGAGCGCACGATCAGATCGGCGTAGCGCTGCCGGACCCGCGACTCCTCGTTCATCTCCTTGTGCGCAACGGGCAGGGGCCGGAGCGACTTGGACGCGATCTGCCACGAATCGGCCATCACACTCAGCTCACCGCGGCGGGAACTGATCACCTCGCCGTGCACGAACACGAAGTCACCGAGGTCGACATCGGCCTTCCACAACGCGAGAGCATCCTCGCCGACAGCGGCGAGACTGATCATCGCCTGCAGCTGGGTGCCGTCGCCTTCCTGCAGCGTCGCGAAGCACAACTTGCCCGTGTTGCGCACGAAGATCACCCGGCCGACGACACCGACCTGGTCACCGGTGGCCGTGTCGGGCTCGAGTTCCGGGTACTTGGCCCGGATCTCCGCCAGCGAGTGGGTGCGCGCCACCGACACCGGGTACGCCTCGCGTCCCTCCGCGAGGATGCGCTCACGCTTCTCCTGGCGGATGCGAAGCTGCTCGGGGGTGTCGTCGACTGGCTGGGCTGCTACTTCACTCACGGGTCACCAGCCTAATCGACGCCCGCGCGTGCCCCTATTCAGAGGTCAGTGAGCCGAGACGGTGGCCAGCTCCCGCACGCAGTGCTGCGTGGCGATGAGCGAGCCCAGCAAACCCGCAGCCTTGATCGCCTTGTACCCGCCGACGAGATCGGTCGCCTTGTGCAGACCCAGCTGCTGCAGCGCCGCCGCGGCGAGGCTCGACGTGTAGCCCTCGGAGCAGACGATGATCCACTCGACGTCGTGGTCCACCGCGAGCGCCAGGTGCGCCGAGCTGGTGGGATCGCAACGCCACTCGAGGACGTTGCGTTCGATGGCGAGTGCGCCGGGCAGCGTTCCCTCGATCGCCCGCTGCGCCTGCGGGCGGATGTCCACGACGATCGCGCCACGCGCCACGGCCTCGGGCAGCTCGAATGCGTACATACGGTCGATCTGGGTGCGGGCCTCTTCGAGCATCTGGTCGATGTTCACTTCGAACCACCCTCGGGGAGATCGGTGAGCTCGGTCCGGGTACGGCGCAGAGTGCCGTGGTCGGTGACCTCGTAATAGGACATGGCCGATAGTGGCGGTGAGTAGGCGTGCACGCTCAGCGTCGGCGTCACCACCTCCGCCCCGGGTGCGTCCGGCGCCCGCGCGACGTCGTGGACCCAGCCGAGCGGGAACGAGGCCTGATCGCCGGCGTCGAGGATGCGGTGACGCAGTCGGTCACCCGCCCAACGGAACTCGGACAGCGCGCCGCTGAGAACAGTGAGCGCGCCGAAAGAGCCTGCGTGGTCGTGCAATTCGGTGTTCCGGTCGGGAACCCAGCTGATCAGCCAGACGTCGACGTCGTCGTCCGAGTAGAGCCGGGTCGACCAGCGCTCGTCGGTGGGCCAGCTCTGCGGGAGCAGGACGTCGTGGCGGCCGTCGAGTACCTCGGATGCACCCTGATCGGTGATGCGCAGCAGGTCAGCCGGGCGAAGACGGGTAGGTACAGATGCAGAAGAATACGTTGCGAGCACGAGAGAGACTCCCAGAAGTGTGAATTGGTCAAGGCAGCGTTCAGCCTCGACAACACTCCTGAGCACTCGTGCAGAGATTCACGGGGACCATTCTGACATAACTTCCGCGAAGAGGGAACCCGTCACTCGAGCGGGCTGCGACGCGCACCCCGGCGAGCCTGATTTCGCTCGTAGACCAGGCGCAGCCCTTCGAGCGTGAGATCCGGTTCGTGCTCGTCGACGGTTTCCGTCTCGGGCATGATCAGCGGCGCGCGGTCACCGGTCGCGATCACCACCACGTCGGAACCGGAGAAGGCGGGCAGTTCCTTGCGCACGCGGCGGACCAGCCCGTCGACGAGGCCGGCGAAACCGAACACCGCACCCGACTGCATGCACTCGACGGTGTTCTTGCCGACGACGGAGCGGGGCCGCACCAGTTCGACCTTGCGCAGCGCCGCCGACTGCGACGCGAGTGCGTCCGAGGAGATCTCGAGGCCGGGCGCGATGGCGCCGCCGAGAAACTCGCCCTTGGCGGACACGACGTCGACACACGTGGACGTCCCGAAGTCGACCACGATGCACGGTGCGTCGTAGAGGTGATGCGCCGCAAGACTGTTCACGATCCGGTCGGCGCCCACCTCCTTGGGGTTGTCGACGAGCAGCGGAACACCGGTTCGCACCCCGGGTTCCACCAGCACGTGCGGGACGTGCCCCCAGTACCGCGTCAGCATCACGCGGATCTCCCGCAGCACCGACGGCACCGTCGACAGCGCGGACACACCGGTGATCTGATCGGTGTGCGTGCCGAGGAGCCCCCGGAAGATGAGGGCCAGTTCGTCCGCCGTCATCCTCGCATCGGTGCGCATCCGCCAGTCCTGCACCAACTTCGAGTGTTCACCGGAACCGGTGAACAGTCCGAGAACGATGTTCGTGTTCCGGACGTCGACGGTGAGGAGCATGGGTTACACCAAACTGGATTCGCGCTCGGCGTCGAGCGTCGACAGCATGCGCGGGGTGATGAGACCGGAGCCCTCCGGCGCGTGCGCCGGGTCGGCGCCGAGCTCGATCGGCGAGTTGGCGGCGTCGACGAACACGACACGCGGCTCGTAGTCGCGCACCTCCTGCTCGTTCATGACGCCGTACGCGATGAGGATGACGAGGTCACCGGGCTTGACCAGATGTGCTGCCGCACCGTTGATCCCGATGACGCCACTTCCCCGCTCGCCTGCGATCACATAGGTTTCGAGCCGCGCGCCGTTGTCGATGTCGACGATGCACACCTGCTCGCCCTCGAGAAGGTCGGCGGCGTCCATCAGATCCTGGTCGACCGTCACCGAGCCCACGTAGTGCAGGTCGGCGTGCGTGACGGTGGCGCGATGGATCTTCGACTTCATCATGGTGCGAAACATGTTGTGGTCCTTACTCTTCTAGCGGGAAAGAAGTTCGTCTGCGGCCGACGCGTCCGACGGTGGTTCGGCGTCGCGTTCGAGGAAACCGGTGCCGACGGCGACACCGACGTTGTCGATCAGGCGGGTGGTCCCGAGCTTGGCGGCGACGAGCAGCCTGCCGTCGCCGCGCTCGGGGGCGGGGCCGAGATCGACGCCTCGCACTTCGAGGTAGTCGACCTCGACCTCCGGGACGGACGCCAGCACCTCGCGCGCAGTGGCGAGGATCGCCTCGGCGCCACCGGCGGCGGCGTGGGCGCCGGCGATCAGAGCCGCGGACAGTGCCGTCGCCGCGCTGCGCTGCGCCTCGTCGAGGTAGCGGTTGCGCGAAGACAGTGCCAGTCCGTCGTGCTCACGCACCGTGGGCACGCCGAAGATCCGGACGTCGAAATTCAGGTCGGTCACCATCTGCCGGATCAACGTCAGCTGCTGGTAGTCCTTCTCACCGAAATACGCGACGTTGGGCGCCGCGATCTGCAGCAGCTTGGCGACGACGGTGAGCATGCCCGCGAAGTGCGTCGGCCTGGACGCGCCCTCCAACTCGGCGCCCAGCGGTCCGGGATGGATCGTGGTCCGCGGTCCTGCCGGGTACATGGTGGCTGCGGTGGGCACGAACGCCAGCTCGACTCCGGCCTCGCGCAGCAGTTCGAGATCGGCGTCGAGGGTGCGCGGGTAGGCGTCGAGGTCTTCGCCGGCACCGAACTGCAACGGGTTGACGAAGATCGAGACGATCACCACCGCGCCGGTGAGCTTGGCCTGCCGCACCAGCTCCAGATGACCCGTGTGGAGGGCCCCCATCGTCGGCACGAGCGCGACCTGGCGGCCGACACCGCGCAGCGCCTTCGAGACCCGGGTCAGCACGCTCGGGTCGTGGTGCACGGTCAGTTCGCCGCGCTTGTATCCGCCCTGCAGGTCGCTCACGGAACTCACCTCCGGTCTTCCAGGATTTCCAGCAGTTCAGGTGTCGCACCGGCGCGTTGCGCCGACCTCAGGGACAGGGCGCGGTAGCCGGCCGCGATCCGCGGATCGACCTCTTCGAGCACCCGCAGATGCGTGGCCACCGCTTCCGAATCGCCCCGCGCGACCGGCCCGGTCAGCGCCGAAGGCCCGCGCCGCAGGGCGTTGTCGAGCGCCGCTGACAGCAGCGGCTGGAGAACCCGTTCGGCCAGGCCGTTCGGATCGTCGCCGATCAACTCCTGGCCGAGCAGTTCCTGGCCTTCGAGGGCGACTCGCAGCGCGGCCACGGCGTCGACGACGAGCGTCACCAGATGGTTGCTGCCGTGGGCGAGAGCGGCGTGGTACAGCGGTCGCATGTCCTCGCGGACCCGGACGGGCTCGCCGCCGATCTCGAGGACCAGCGACTGCGCGATGGCGTAACCGATGTCGTCGGCAGCGGTGATGCCGAAACAGGCGGACGCGAGACGGACGGTGTCCTCGTCGTGCCCGGTGAACGTCATCGCGGGGTGAATCGCGAGCGGAACGACGCCCTGCTCGGTGAGGGGGTCGAGGATCCCGATGCCGTTCGCGCCGGACGTGTGGGCCACGATTGCGCGACTCGGCACCGCACGGGTGGAGGCCAGCCCCGCGATCAGCGACGGCAGTTCGGCGTCGGGGACGGCGAGAACGAGCAGTTCGGAGCGGGCCGCGACCTCTGCCACCGGCAGAATCTCGGTCTCGGGAAGCCGGGTCCGCGCCCGGTGACGTGACGCGTCGGAAACGGCCGAGCAGGCGACGACGACGTGACCTGCCCGCTCCAACGCGGCACCGATTGCTGTACCGACCCGGCCGGCGGAGACGATTCCCACCGTCAACCTCGCAGGCGCAGGGCTATTAGTGATCCCGAAAGAGGTCACCTTCGTCCTCTCGTTCGTTCCAGTCCCGCTCGGCGGGTACCAGACGTTCCAGGGTGAGGATAGCCCGGCTCGAACACACCCCGCCATGCGCAGGCAGAGTGATATATGCCTCACACGATGCGGGTTGATCCTCGGGCGCGTCCGGCCTTATTCGGCCCGGCGACGCCTGCCTCCGGTGCTCTGGGCGGCCCCGGATGCCGACTGCATGTTGGCCATGATCTCGGCGACGGACAGCCCGTTGGAATGTGCACCCGACGGTTCGTCGTCCTCGGGCGCCCGTCGGCGGCCCGGCCGCGCTTCGGGCTCTGCCTCTGCCTCTGCCTCGGAGTCGGGCTCGGGCTTCGCGACAGGTTCGGGCTCGACCTCCGCGACCGGCTCCGGCTCGGGTGCCTGCCGGGTCTCGGCCACCTGCTCGGGCTCCGGTTCCGGCTCGACCTCGATCTCGGGTTCGGTGGATCCGGCATAGGCGGGCTCGACGATGGACGTCTCGGCGGTGACCGGGTCGTCGTCCGGATTCGCGAAATGGTGCGACGACTGGGCGGAACCGCTCTGATGCCCCGCCCCGGCGGCATGTCCCGCTCCCGGGATGTACAGGCCCGACGCAGCAGGCTGGTAGCTGCTGTACGACCCGCCGGCAAGTTCCTGCACACGCGTCGAATCCGCCCGCAGCGCGATCCGTTCGGTCGGCATCGCGCCGTCGAACAGGGCCTCGAGATTCTTGCGGAGCGACGAGAGTTCGGCACGCAGCGCGGCGAGTTCTTCGGCGTCGGCGCGCACCTCGCTGCGCACCCGCTTCTCGACGGTGAGCTCGTATTCGCGCCGTGCCGAGATCTCCCGCTCGAGCTGCAACTCGTAGACGGTCTGCAGGTCGTTGACCTTCGCCTTGTCGAGCGCCGACTCGCGCCGGTACTTCGTCATGGCGATGGCACCGACAGTGGCGGCCCACAGTGCGGCCACCAGGCCCACCCGCAGGAGTTGGACGCTGTCACTGAAGATCAGGAAGAGGGACGCGATCACCGCGAGGGCGAGCAACCCCGCAACGATCATCTGGCTCGCGCTGCGCCTGTTGCGGCGCGCAGACTTGAGGCGACCAGGATTCGTCATGGTGCCAGGGTACTTGGCCGTGAAGGGTGCGCCGCGCATTCCATCGGACCTGCGGCGATCCCCCGTGTCCCTAATGCGCCGGCTCGTCCGAGGGGTCGTCGGGGGTGCGGCAGCAGTGTTCCAACCACAGCGCCGCGCCGACGAGGGCAAGCGCGGCGACGAGACCCACCCACGCGCCGGGAGTGTCCGAGACCGCGGCCCGGAGCACCGACCGCTGCGGAAGCAGGTACAGCAGGAAACCGCCCCACACGCCGGCCGTTGCGGCACCGACGAGCGCGGATGCCTTGGCGAGCGCCGCCACCCGGGCGGCGGTGATCGGGTGCAGCTGACGCGGTCCGTCGCCCACCTGATGATTGCTGACCCGGGATCGCACCATGAACGCGAGCACGACCTCGATCAGCGCGACCGGGTACAGCGACGCCCCGGCGTACACGGGAATCGGCGGAAACGAGCCGTAGAACACGCGGACCAGAATCCAGGTGGCGGCGACAGCGAGAGCGGCCAGGAACAGCAGATCCCAGATCCGGGTGGGTTTCATCGTGCCCGTCGGTTCCGGCTTCATCGCGACCACCGGTCCAGAACGAGCTGCGTCCGGTGCACACCGGCCCGTTCGTCGTTGTCCAGCAGTGGCAGCAGCGCGTCCACTCGGGTCGTCCTCCCGTCGACCGGCAACACGGCGTCGGGTTCGACGTCCAGCCACGGAATCAGCACGAACGCACGCTCGTGTGCTCTCGGGTGCGGCAACGTCAGTTCCGGGTCGTCGCTGCGGACGTCGTCGCACGTGACGACGTCGACGTCGAGCGTGCGGGGGCCCCACCGTTCGATCCGCACCCGGTCGGCGGCGGCCTCGAGTTCCTGCCCGCGTCGCAGCCAGCCGTATCCGTCGAGTGCGGGATCGTCGACGACGAGAACCGCATTGAGGAAGTCCTGCTGCTCCACACCGCCCCACGGCGCCGTCGAATACACCGGAGAGACCGCCACGACCGCGTCACCCAGCCCGTCGAGAACGGACTGCAGATGGGCAAGACTGTCGCCGACGTTCGATCCGATCGACAACACCGCGCGACTCATGGTCGTGACCTGTGCGCGACCACCGCGACGTCCGCGAACGTCAACGGGATCGGCGCGGACGGCTTGTGCAACACCACCTCGGTGCGCCGGACGCGAGGGTCGGTCATCACCCCGTCCGCGATCTCCGCGGCAACGGTCTCGATGAGGTCCCGTGGGGGCCCCGCGACGATCGCGGCCGCGCGCTCGGCCAGTCCGCCGTAGTCGAGGGTGTCGTCGAGGTCGTCCGATGCGGCCGCCGGGGCGAGGTCCATCCACACGGTGATGTCGACGTAGAAGTCCTGACCGTCCCGCTTCTCGTGTTCGAAGACGCCGTGATTGCCACGAACCTTCAAGCCACGCAACTCGATTCGATCACTCACGTCCGGCTGCACCCTTTGCCCAGGCCTCGGCGACCGCAATGGCGTCGAGGGAACCCTGCGCATCGTGCACGCGCACTCCCCACGCCCCGTGGGTCGCGGCGAGCGCCGAAACGACGGCGGTCGCGATCTCGCGTCCGGCGGGCGGGCGCGGTTCCCCGTCCGCATCCGCCAGGAGCGAACCCAGGAACCGCTTGCGGGACGCGCCGATGAGGACAGGGAATCCCAGCTCGTTGAACTCGGGCAGCGCCTTCAGCAGAGCCCAGTTGTGGTCGGCGTTCTTCGCGAAACCGAGACCCGGATCCAGCACCAGGGAACCCGGATCCACCCCGGCCTTCACGGCCAGGTCGACCTGGGTCATCAGTTCGTCCCGAACCTCACGGACCACGTCGTCGTAGTGATCGGCGGTGCCGCGGTGCACGTAGTCGGCAGCCGAACGCCAGTGCATCAGGATCCACGGCACTCCGGCGTCCGCGACCACCGAGGCCATCGCGGCATCCGCGCGGCCACCGGCGACGTCGTTGATGATCGACGCACCCGCCTCGATCGCGGCCTCCGCGACGGACGCCCGCATCGTGTCGACGCTGACGCAGATGCCCTCGCCCACCAGATCCGCGATCACGGGTGCGACGCGACCAGCTTCGACGTCGGGATCGACCCGCGCCGCGCCCGGGCGGGTGGACTCGCCACCGACGTCGACGATGTCGACGCCGAGACGCTTCAGTTCGAGACCCCGCGCGAGTGCGGCGTCACGATCGAGGAAGCGTCCGCCGTCGGAGAAGGAATCGGTGGTGACGTTCAGGACGCCCATCACCACGGTTCGGCCTGGCGAGGGCAGCTCGATCACGGTCACTTCCGCAGAATAAGGTCCAGAGCCTCGGAACGTGAGGCCGCGCTGGACTGGAGCAGACCACGCACCGCGGAGGTGGTGGTACTCGCACCAGGCTTGCGGATGCCCCGCATCGCCATGCACAGGTGCTCGGCCTCGATGACCACGATCGCACCGCGCGGGTCGAGCTTGCGCATGACGGCGTCGGCGATCTGGCTGGTCAGACGTTCCTGGACCTGCGGACGCTTGGCGTACAGGTCGACGACGCGCGCCAGCTTCGACAGCCCGGTCACCTTGCCCGTCTTACCGGGGATGTACCCGACGTGGGCGACCCCGTGGAACGACACGAGATGGTGCTCACACGTGGAGTACAGCGGAATGTCGCGAACGAGCACCAGCTCCTGGTGCCCCTCGTCGAACGTCGTGTTCAGCACGGTGTCCGGGTCGGTGTAGAGGCCCGCGAAGACCTCACGGTACGACCGCGCCACGCGGGCGGGCGTATCCCGGAGTCCGGGACGGTCCGGGTTTTCGCCGATCGCGATCAGCAGTTCGCGCACCGCGGCTTCGGCACGCGGCTGATCGAACACCCGGCCTGTCTCGAGTGCCACGGGCTCACTACCGAGATGATTCACCGACAACCGAAACTCCTCCAGTACCGGGACCGATCGTCCCGAAGCAACAGCCTAGTGTCGGGCGGATCAGTTCGATCCGTCCGGTCCTTTCCAGGCCCTCGTCTGCGCGTCGTCGTCGCCGGTGCCACGCTGCTCGTGCGGCGGGTTCCACTGGTTCCCCGGACCCTGGTTACCGGGGTACTGACCCTCGGGGTTGTTCTGGTTCCCCGGGTCGCGAGGCGGCCAGCCCGGAGCCGACCAACCCGCGGGGGCGCCGTAGTCCGGACGCGGCTGCGTCATCCCACCCTGCGGCCGGGCCGGTGCCGGCTGCGAGTAACCGTTGGCGGGTGCCGGCTGCGGGTACTGCTGCTGCGGCGGAGCCTGCTGCGACTGCTGCTGCGCGAACACCGGCTCGGGCTGCTGAGGCCACGGCTCGCCGCGCTCGACGGCGAGTTCCCGCGGCGTCTTGACCGGCGGCTTGTCGGACGGGGTCCGGTGGCCGAAGTCGTTGAACGCGGTGATGCGCGGGCGCTTCTCGACACTGTGGAAGATCTTCTCGAGATCCTTGCGGGTGAGCGTCTCGCGTTCGAGCAGCTCGGTAGCCAGGATGTCCAGCACGTCGCGGTACTCGTTGAGGATCGCCCACGCCTCGGTGTGCGCGGCCTCGATGAGGTTGCGGACCTCTTCGTCGATCTCGCGCGCGACCTCGTGGGAGTAGTCGGACTGCTGACCCATCGACCGGCCCAGGAACGGATCTCCACCCTCCTGGCCGTACCGCACCGCACCCAGCTTGGCGCTCATGCCGTACTCGGTGACCATCGATCGGGCGATCTTCGTCGCCATGTCGATGTCGGAGGACGCACCGGTGGTCGGCTCGTGGAACACGAGTTCCTCGGCCGCGCGGCCACCCATCGCCATGACGAGTCGGGCGATCATCTCCGACCGTGTCATCAGGCCCTTGTCGTCCTCGGGCACCGTCATCGCGTGACCGCCGGTGCGGCCACGGGCGAGGATGGTGACCTTGTAGACGGGCTCGATGTCGGGCATCGCCCACGCGGCGAGCGTGTGCCCGCCCTCGTGGTACGCGGTGATCTTCTTCTCGTGCTCGCTGATGATGCGGCTCTTGCGGCGGGGACCGCCGACAACACGGTCGACGGACTCCTCGAGCGCGGCCTCCGTGATGACGGTGCCGTTCTCGCGAGCCGTGAGCAGCGCGGCCTCGTTGATGACGTTGGCCAGATCGGCACCCGACATTCCGACGGTGCGCTTGGCCAGGCCCTCGAGGTCGGCGTGCTGATCGATCGGCTTGCCCTGCGAGTGGACCTTCAGGATGGCGCGACGACCGGCGAGGTCGGGGGCGCCGACCGGGATCTGCCGGTCGAAGCGGCCCGGGCGCAGCAACGCCGGGTCGAGGATGTCGGGGCGGTTGGTGGCGGCGATGAGGATGACGCCGGTGCGGTCACCGAAACCGTCCATCTCGACCAGCAACTGGTTGAGGGTCTGCTCACGCTCGTCGTGACCGCCGCCGAGGCCGGCGCCACGCTGGCGTCCGACGGCGTCGATCTCGTCGACGAAGATGATGCAGGGGCTGTTCTGCTTGGCCTGGTCGAACATGTCGCGTACGCGGGACGCACCCACACCGACGAACATCTCGACGAAGTCCGAACCGGAGATCGTGAAGAACGGGACGCCGGCCTCGCCTGCCACCGCGCGGGCGAGGAGGGTCTTACCGGTTCCGGGCGGCCCGTACAGCAGCACGCCGCGCGGGATCTTCGCGCCCAGCGACTGGTAGCGCATCGGGTTCTGCAGGAAGTCCTTGATCTCGTACAGCTCTTCGACGGCCTCGTCCGCACCCGCGACGTCGGCGAACGTGGTCTTCGGCATGTCCTTGTTGAGCTGCTTGGCCTTCGACTTGCCGAAGCCCATGACGCCGCCGCGACCGCCGCCCTGCATGCGACTCATCACGAAGAAGAAGATGCCGAGCAGGATCACCATCGGCAGGACGAACAGCAGGATGGACGTGAGCCAGCTCTCCTGCGTGACCGTGGTGTTGTAGCTCTGCAGGCCCTTGTCGGAGATCTCGTTGAAGATCTGCTCGGACGCCGACGCCGGATACTTCGCGAGGATCTCGGTCTTGCCGTCGGTGGCGTCGTTGCCGTCCTTCAGCCACAGGCGCACCTGCTGCTCCCGGTCGTCGATCTGCGCCTTGTCGACGTTGTTCGCGTCGAGCTGCGCGATCGCCACGGAGGTGTCGACACCCTGGAATCCGCGCGTGTCGTTGCCGAAGTAGCTGAAGGCGTAGATCACCAGCAGGATGCCGGCAACTATCGCCAGGTTTCGAAACACAGTCTTACGGTTCATACAGGTCGGCCGATATGGCCGGTCCTTTCGAGAGTGCGGGTCTTCCGGGTGCGCCTTCCGGCTGCCAACCGGACAAACCAGGTTACCGCGAAGGCACCCCGGCGACTCCAGGTAGCAGCCAACCGCCGTTGGGAGCGGTCTCTTTTCTTTCAACGCATGCGGTTGCCCATCGGTTCCCTCGGACTCGATCCGGGTCCGAATGTGCGGGAGTTCACCGCACGGGCGCGACCCTCGGCCAGCCGCCGCCCACCCGCTCGATGTGAGCGGCCAGGGCCAGGATCCTGGCCTCTCCCCCGGGCGGCGCCGCGATCTGCACGGCCAGCGGGGTGCCCGAATGCGAGTGCGTGCCGACGGGCACACTCGCCGCAGGCCACCCGACGAGATTCCACAGCGCGCTGAGCGGGGCATACCGCACGTTGGCCACGATGTTCGACAGCCACGACCGCTCGCTCCACGTCGTCGCCGCGAGCGGTGGCTGCGCGAGAGCGGGTGTGATCACCACGTCGTAGTTCTCGAAGAATGCGCGTAGCGACTCTTCGAGCCTGCCCACCTGCTCCGGGCGGACGAACCGGCCCAGCGCGCGGCCCACCGCGACGTGTCTGCGGGTCCGCGGCTGCAGGCGCCGCAGATCGAGTCCCTTCGCGTCGGCGGCCGTTCCCGCGGTCCAGCGGGCGAGAACGGGAAGCAGGTTGACCGGGTACGGCAACGTCGCAGGCTCGACGTCGTGACCCGAGCCGGTCAGTTCCGTGCCCGCGCGCACGGCCGCGTCCCGCCACTGCGGATCGACCGTGGCCAGGAACGTCGGCGACCCTGCCGCCACCGCGATCCGCAACGGTTCCGATGCGCCGATCCGCGCGAGTTCGGGTCGGTCGGCGAGGACGGACAGCATCAAGGCGGCGTCGTCGACGGTCGTGGCGATGGGCCCGTTCTCGGCCATGCCGAACCACGAGGTGGCGCCGAGTTCGGACGGCACGACTCCCCTGCCCGGTTTGATACCGAACACTCCGCAGTTCGCCGAAGGGATGCGGATCGACCCCAGACCGTCGGTCCCGTGTGCCAGGGGCACCATCCCCGCGGCGACGGCGGCGGCTGCTCCCCCGGACGAACCCCCACAGGTCAGGGAAGGATTCCACGGATTGCGGGTGATGTGGCCGGGCGCGTCGGTGGTTCCCCACACCGCCAGTTCGGGGAGAGTGGTCAGGCCCACGACCACCGCTCCCGCCGCCCGCAGCCGCGCGACGACCGGGTGATCGGCAATCTTCGGTTCCGCACTGGTCGCACCCGATCCCTCGCGCATCGGCAGTCCGGCCACCGAAATGACGTCTTTGATCGCGACGGGCACTCCTGCCAGCGGAAGTGTGGACAGATCCGGCCGGCGGGAGAGGGCGAGCGCGTCGGCTCGGGCCTGTTCGGCGAGGACGGTGACGAACGCCTGAATCTTCGGTTCACGCTCTTCGATGGCCGCGAGCGCGGCCTCGACATGCTCCATCGGGCTCGAGACGCCCGAGCGAACCTGCTCGGCGACGACGACGGCTGAGGTGAACGGGGAGTCCCCCATTACCCGAGTATATGGTGCGGAGAAGCAGTCATTTCGAGTATTCGCGCTGGATACGGTAGGTCTGTGGGGTTACCATTCGCTTGTCCCTGGATGGGACTCTTCACACCGCTCCAGACAACCTCGATGTGCCCAGAGAACCCGCCCAGTAGAACCCTCGATGTGCAATGACCAGAGGAAACGGGTCGGGCAGAGACGGATCGGCCGCTGGATCGGACTCTGCCGAACGGACCGTCGGAGTCACGAACTCCGAACACGAGAGCAGCGAAGCGACGGTCGCGGCCGGACCGTCGACGGTGGTTGCTGCGCACACCGTGTCCGCACGGACGATGACCGCCGAACAAACCGCCGCCGCCGAACAAACCGCCCCCGCCGAACAAACCGCCGCCGCCGAACAAACTGCCCCCGCCGAACAAACCGCCGCCGCCGAACAGACCGCGGCCGCCGGTCCGACCGTGACCGCCAGGCAGCCGGACACGCTCATCACCAAGCCGCCGAGCAATGCGGCTCTCGACGATGTGGAGGTCGGTCAGCAGGTCGACGACTTCGATCTACTGATGGGCCTGGGCAGCGGCGCGTTCGGCCGCGTGTTCCTGGCACGCCAGCGGTCGATGCAGCGACTCGTCGCGGTGAAGATCTCGCACGACAAGGGGAACGAACCGCAGACCCTCGCGCAGCTCGACCACAACTACATCGTGCGTGTGTTCGACCAGCGGTTGCTCGAAGACCGCCAGCTGCGCCTCCTCTACATGCAGTACCTGCCGGGTGGCACCCTGCTGCGGGTGCTGCGGCGCGTGCGTGTGACCCCGGAACAGGACCGGACGGGCAGCCTGCTGCTGGACGTGGTCGACGAGGAGATGCGGGAGAAGGGCGAGATCAGGCCCACCGACTCGAGTGTGCGGGACGAGATCGCGTCACTCACCTGGCCGGAGACCATCGCGTGGCTGGGGCGGCGACTGGCCGAAGCCCTCGACTACGCCGGTAAGCGCGGCGTCCTGCACCGCGACATCAAGCCCGCCAACATCCTGCTGACGGCCGAGGGTGTGCCGAAGCTCGCCGATTTCAACATCAGTTTCAGCGACACCGTCACCGGGGCGTCACCGCTCGCCTACTTCGGCGGGTCCCTGGCGTACATGTCGCCCGAACAACTCGAGGCGTGTCACCGCGGCATGCCGGGGACGGCAGCGGACCTCGACACCCGCAGCGACATCTTCGCGCTCGGCGTGATGCTGTGGGAGCTGATGTGCGGGCGGCGTCCGTTCGAGGACGAGGACGTGTCGAGCGAGTCGCTCGTCGCACTCGAAGCGATGCTGGACCGCCGCAGCCGCGACATCGACCCGGAGTTCCTCGACCAGTTGCCCTACGACTGCCCGCCGTCGCTGAGACGGGTGCTGCTGACGTGTCTGGCACCGAAGCCGGAGGACCGGTGGTCGTCCGGTGCCGAACTGGCCCAGCAATTCGACCTGTGCCTGAATCCGCGGGCCCGGGACCTCGTCGATCCGCCGCCGAACAGTTGGCGCATGCGGCTGCGCCGATTCGCGCTCCCGATCCTGGTGATCGGTATCGCGGTGCCGAATGCCCTCGCGGGCGCCTACAACTATCACCACAACAAGATGCTGATCATCAGCAATCTGACGCCGGAGGCCCAGCACTCGTTCGAATCGATCCAATTGGTGATCAATTCGATCGCGTTCCCGTTGGGCGCGATCATGCTGCTCTACTGGTGCCGATATCCGCTGCTCGTTCCGCGGGGTCTGCGTAAGGGGAAAACGTACGACCGCCAGACGCTGGCCCGGGCCCGCACCGACACGCTGCTGCTCGGCGACCGCGTCGTGCTGGTGGTGTTCGGGTTGTGGGTCATCGCGGG
Organism: Rhodococcus mengyinensis; assembly: GCF_048381435.1. Classification (NCBI taxonomy): domain Bacteria; kingdom Bacillati; phylum Actinomycetota; class Actinomycetes; order Mycobacteriales; family Nocardiaceae; genus Rhodococcus; species Rhodococcus mengyinensis. The sequence goes on from NZ_JBLWIT010000084.1 coordinate 63,982, forward strand.
TATCGCCTATCCGATTTCCCTGCAACTCGCGGCGGGGAACGTGCCGCCGGGCGCGTACGTGCACTTCATCGCATCACTGATCGTGTGCGGTGCCGTGTCGGTGGCGTACCCGTTCTTCGTGGTGGCGTTCTTCGCGGTGCGCTGCATCTACCCGACCCTGCTGCCGCAGGACATCGCCAGCAGCGCCGACGCGCACAAACTGCGGGGTCTCGACCGCCGGAGCACGCTGTATCTCGCGGTGGCCGCCTCGGTTCCGCTGGCCGGTGTGGCCGGGGTGACGTTCCTGTCGCCCGACGAGATCACGCTGGTGATCATCGCGGTCCGCATCCTGTGCGTCGGCGGCATCTTCGCGTTCGTCGGCGTGTACTGGCTGTTCCGGCAACTGGAACAGGACCTGCGGGCGCTGGAGCTCGCCGTGTCCCACGAACCCGTCCGCTGACGAGCAGCGCGGAGATCAGCCGCCGTAGACGGAAGGCTCGAGGGTCCCGATGTACGGGAGGTCGCGGTAGCGCTCGGCGTAGTCGAGGCCGTACCCGACGACGAATTCGTTGGGAATGTCGAAGCCGACGTTCGCGACGTTGACGTCGACCTTGATGGCGTCGGGCTTGCGCAGCAGGGTGACGACCTCGAGCGACGCGGGGTTGCGGCTCGACAGGTTGCGCATCAGCCATGACAGCGTCAGACCGGAGTCGATGATGTCCTCGACGATCAGCACGTGCCGGCCCGCGATGTCCTTGTCGAGGTCCTTGAGGATGCGCACGACGCCGGAGGACGACGTGGACGACCCGTAGGAGCTGACGGCCATGAACTCCATCTGGGTGGGGATGGGGAGGGCCCGCGCGAAGTCGGTCATGAAGAAGATGGCGCCCTTGAGGACACCCACCAGGAGCAGATCCCCTTCGGGGGCGCCCTCCGGGTAGCGCTTGGCGATCTCCTCGGCCAGTTCGACGGTACGTCGACGGATCTCGTCCTCGGAGATCAGTACCGATGCGATGTCGCCTTCGTACACGCGATCAAACCCTTCGTCGGTCGTCCAATCCGACGTTCAGCCTGCCACGTCGTCGGCGGACCACCAACCTCGCGTCCGGTGTTCCGCCCCCGATCGCCACCTGCCCCTGTCCCCGCCACCGTGCGACGAGGTCGTCCACGGCCCGCAGCTGGGTGTCTCCGAGACCGCGCGCACCGGCCGCGAGGAGCCAGCTGCGCAGCACCCGCCGGCGGACGGGCGGCGCCGACAGCGCGAGCAGGGCGGTGTCGATTTCGCCGTCCACCACGACTTTTGCTTGGGCGTCGGCGGCCATCGCGTCGAGGACCGCACCTTCCTCGCGCAGGTGTTCCCCGGTGCGGGCGAGGGCCCCGGCGACGCCGCCGCCCAGGACGTCCTCGAGCAGCGGCAGCACCTCGGCGCGCAGCCGCACCCGCACGAAGTCGGGTGAGGCGTTGTGCGGGTCCTCGTACGGGCTCAGTCCCAGTTCCGCGCAGGCCTGCCGGGTCACCGCGCGGCGCACGTCCAGCAGCGGACGCCCCCACGGGCTGTCGTACGCGCTCATCCCCCAGATGGATCGACCGCCCGAACCGCGCGACAACCCCAGCAACACCGTTTCGGCCTGATCGTCGAGGGTGTGCCCCAGCAGCACCGGGCGGGTTCCGCGCGCCGAGTCGAGGGCGCGGTAACGGGCCTGTCGGGCGGCCGCCTCGAGCCCGCCCGACCCGGTCACATCGACGGGAAGCACCTCGGCGGACGCGCAGCCGAGCGCTCGGGCACGGGCGGCCGCCTCGTCGGCCACGTCGGCGGAACCCGACTGCAGCCGATGATCGACGACGAGGGCACACACCGACCGTGCCTCGGCGGCGGCCGCCGCGATCAGTGCCAGTGAGTCGGCGCCACCCGACAACGCGACCGCGATCTCACCGTCCGGGGCGTGCGCCGCGATCCAGCGCCGCACGGCGTGACGAACCTCGAGGATCGCCGGCTCCTCGGGAAGCACCATCACCGGCTCAGCCCTTCTCGAATCAGCCCAGAACCCGGGACACCCAGGCGTCCGGCGCGTCGATCTCCGCGAGCCGGGGCAACGTGTCGGGGCCGGTCCACACGACGTTGAACCGGTCCATCCCGACCTTGTCCACGACGGCGTCGACGAACGCCTTGCCGCGCACGTACTGCGCCATCTTGGCGTCCATTCCGAGCAGTGCCCGGATGAGACGCTGCACCGGATTGCTCTTGCGGCGGCGCCGCTGATCGAACGCTGCCCGGATCGCGGCCACCGACGGCACGACCGCGGGGCCGACGGCGTCCATCACGTGGTCCGCATGTCCCTCGAGGAGGGTGCCGAGCACCAGCAGGCGGTCGAGCGCTTCACGTTGCGGCTCGGCCTGGGTCGCGCGCAGCAGTCCGACGATGCCGCCCGGTGCGCCCGACTCGTCCGGCTCCGTGCGCCCGCGGGCGCGCAGCGCGGAGGACAACCGGCCGACCATGTCGGTGAGGGACTCGTCTTCGGCGGATCCGAGGGTCTCCACCGACTCCTGCATGTATCCGGTGAGCCACGGTGAGGACGAGAACTGCACCCGGTGCGTCACCTCGTGGAGGCACACCCAGAGCCGGAAGTCACTGGGACGTACCCGCAACGTGCGCTCGACGGACACCACGTTGGGCGCCACGAGCAGCAGGGTTCCGTTGTCGCCGGTGAACGGGTCGTACTGACCGAGGATCGCCGACGACAAATACGCGAGCATCGCCCCGGCCTGAATGCCCGCCGGCTTGCCGACCAGCGTGCCGGGAGCGGCGTCGCCGCCCGTGAGTTGCGACATCGAGTGCGCGGCGGCGTGGATCCACCCGGCCCGGTCGAGGATCTGGGCGGTCGGCACCGGAAGTCCGTCGGCGAGGCCGGTGACTTCCCGGACGGGCAGTTCCGCGCGCATCGACGCATCGGCCAGTTCCGCGACCACGGTTTCGGCGGTGTACCGCGACGTCACCGGTCCGCTGCGCGCGAGCTTCACCCCCGTCCTGGCTGCCAGCTTCCAGTCGACGGCGCCGCTGAAGGCATTTCCCTCGGCGGCCATCACTGGCACCCGCACGTGCGGAGCGCGGCCGCCAGTGCGTCGAGTGCGGGACGGCTGACCTCCGGCGGGCGGTCGTTGGACATCAGCGCGAACGTGAGGACACGCCCGTTCTGGTCCACCACGTAGCCGGCGAGCGCGCTGGCCGTGGACAGGGTGCCGGTCTTCGCCCGCACCCATCCGGCGCCCGTGCGGTTCCCCGACGCGTACCGGTCCGACAGGCTGCCCGTGGCACCGGCCACCGGCAGGTAGTCGAGCATCGGGCGCAGGGCCGGATTGCCGTCGCCCGCGGCGGCCGTGAGGACCTGGTCGAGCGTGTGCGGGGCGATGCGGTCGTCGACGGACAACCCGCTGGCGTCGTGCAGGGTGAACCCCGACAGATCGAAGCCGGCCGCGGTCAGGGTCTGGCCGATGGTCGCGACGGCGCCGTCGAACGATGCTTCCGCGCCGGCATTCATGGCAACCTCCCGCCCGATCGCTTCGGCAAGCACATTGTCCGAGTGTTCCATCATCTGCCGCAACCGGTCGCGCAGCGGCGCGGACTGCACGCTCGCCACGGTAGCCGCACCGGGCGCCGCGACCCCCGACGTGACCGCCGACGGGGCGACGCCGAGCGCACCGGCGAGCGTCCGCCCGGCGTCGAGCGCGGGTGTCGCACTGCGCGGCGACTCGTCCACGAGCGGGTCGGCCCGTCCGCCGTCGATCATGATCGGTTCGGTGGGGGTGATGAATCCGGCGCCGACGTCCGTCGGGAACCACCCCTGCGCCATGGTGTCGCCCGAGTAGATGCTGGTGTCGACCACGATGCTCGTCACCTGGATGCCCGCGTTCCGGATCTGATCGACCAGTTGCGAGATGTGCGCCGCACCCGGGTAATAGCCGTTCTCCCCGACCGGTTTCGCGGTGAGTGTGGGATCACCGCCGGCAACGAGGACGATCTCGCCGGGAGTCGCCCCCTGCACCACCTTCGTCGTCACGCGACGGTCGGACGGCAACGCCAGCAACGCGGATCCCGCGGTGAGGACCTTGGTGGTCGACGCCGGGGTCATCGGGGTCTGCGGGTTGACGCTCCACAGGACCTGACCGGTGACCGCGTCGGCGACCGTTCCGCTGAACTTGCCGAGGTCGGGGTTGGCGGCGGCCGGACCGACTGCGGCGGCGATCCCCTGCGCCGTCGGCATCGGGGCGTCGTCCGGCACCGGCGTGACCTGCGGGGCCGCCGTGATCGGTGCCGGTTCGGGCGCGATCGTCAGTTCACCGCGACCCGCCGACGCGTTGTGCGCGGTCACCGCGACCACCAGAACAGCCGCCATCGCGAGCACCACGACGACGACCGACGCGAACAGAATTCGCATGTTCCGACGGTGGCGTCCCGCCAACGAGCCCATCTTCTTCTTTCCCTGGCTCGGCAACGCGCCTCCGTCTTCACTGTGATTCGTGGGTGGTCAGACAACCAACCTTATCCTCGACCCGATATCCTCTCCCCGAATCATCATCGACACGACAGCGAGGAATCGGCGTGGAGTTCGACGTCACCATCGAGATCCCCAAGGGTCAGCGAAACAAGTACGAGGTCGACCACGTGACCGGTCGCGTGAAGCTGGACCGCTACCTCTACACCGCGTTCGGCTACCCGGCCGACTACGGCTTCATCGAGAGCACGCTCGGCGAGGACGGCGACCCGCTGGACGCGCTGGTCCTGCTCCCCGAGTCCGTGTTCCCCGGCGTCATCGTCGAGGCACGTCCGGTCGGCATGTTCAAGATGGTCGACGAGGCCGGCGGCGACGACAAGGTTCTGTGTGTGCCGGCCGGCGACCCGCGCTGGGATCACATCCAGGACATCGGCGACGTTCCGCAGTTCGAACTGGATGCCATCAAGCACTTCTTCGTCCACTACAAGGACCTCGAGCCGGGCAAGCACGTCGAGGCCGCCGACTGGGTCGGGGTGGCCGAGGCGAAGGCCGAGGTCGAGGCCTCGTTCAAGCGTCTGAAGGACAACGGCGGGCACTGAGCCGGCGGCGAATCGTCTGGCACTGAGCCTCCCGATATTTACGGCAACGGCGCCCACCCCCGCGGGGGTGGGCGCCGTTGGCGTCTCACTCCTGCGCGTCTCCCCGCGCCGCGGCCTGGAGGCCGGACTCGCTGCGGAGTGGCACTTCCTTCCACAGCAGAGTGAGGACGAAGGCGACGACGGCGAGCATCGACACGCTGAGGAAGACGGATCCGATGGCGTCGGCGAATCCTTCGCGGAAGGGCAGGGCCAGCACGTCGTCGAGTTTTCCGATCACCGAGCTGTCCGTGAGGACTCCGCTGACGCCGGCGTGGTCGGGGCTGAGGATCCCTTGGCCCATGGCGGCCTCCGCGGGGTCGTTGCTCTGTGCGGCCGCGGCCACGGCTCGACGGAAGTCGGCTGTGCCGGCGGCGGCTGTCACGCGTTCGCCGATGGCCGGGGTGAGGCGGGAGAAGAGGATCGACAGGAAGATTGCGACGCCTGCGGTGCCGCCGATCTGCCGGAAGAACGTGGCCGCTCCGGTCGACACCCCCATGTCCTGCGGGGGCAGTGCGTTCTGAATGGCGAGGGTGAGGGGCTGCATCAGGTTTCCGAGACCGAGTCCGAGGATCAGCATGAACACCATCACGACGGGCATCGGGGTGTCGGCGGCCAGCGTGTGCAGCAGGAACGCGCCGATCCCGATCAGGGCGGTGCCCAGGATCGGGAAGTACCGGTACCGCCCGGTCCGCGAGATCATCTGACCGCTGACCACCGAGCCGGCCATGAGGCCGAGGACCATCGGCAGAATCTGGAACCCGGCCAGGGTGGGGCTCGAGCCCTTCACCACCTGTAAGTACTGCGGCAGCAGGGTGATACCGCCGAACATGACGGCGCCCACGACGAGGCTGATCACGACACCGAGCGCGAAGGTGCTGTTGCGGAAGAAGCGCATCGGGATGAGTGCGTCGTCCTTCATCGCCAGTTCCACCGACACGAAGGCGAGCACACCGATGACGCCGATCACGTAGCACGCCAACGACTTCGAGCTGTCCCATCCCCAGCTGTGCCCCTGTTCGGCGACCACGAGCAGCGGCACCACACCCACCGCGAGGGCGATCGCGCCCCACCAGTCGATCCGCCGGCTTCCGCTCGGTCGTCGCGGCAGGTGCAGCACGCGGGAGACGACCGTGAGCGCGACCAGTCCCACCGGCACGTTGACGAGGAAAACCCAACGCCAGCCGTCGATTCCGAGGATCACGTCCTGCCCGGCGAACACTCCGCCGAGGACGGGGCCGAGGACGCTGGAGGTGCCGAACACGGCCAGGAAGTAGCCCTGGTATTTGGCCCGTTCACGCGGGGAGACGATGTCGCCGATGATGGTGAGCGCCAACGAGAACAGACCGCCCGCGCCGAGTCCCTGCACTGCACGGAAGGCCGCGAGCATGTACATCGACGTCGAGAAGGTGCACATGACCGAGCCGATCACGAACACCGTGATCGCGAACATGAAGAACGGTTTGCGGCCGTAGATGTCGGACAGTTTGCCGTAGAGCGGCGTCGCCAGGGTGGCGGTGACGAGGTATGCGGTGGTGGCCCACGCCTGCAGCGAATACCCGTCGAGGTCGTCGGCGATGGTCCGGATCGCCGTCGCCACGATCGTCTGGTCGAGCGCGGCGAGGAACATGCCGAGCATCAACCCACTGAGTACAGCCAGGATCTGCCGGTGGGTGTAGGCCACCGGCGTTTCGACCGAATTCGACACTGTTTCCTCGCTGCGCTGTCGTTTACTTGTAGTCCGCAAGTATGCGAGGGCGGCGAGGTTTCGGGCAACTGATGAACTGGGCTTTACCTGCGGATAAGCGACTACGACGCGGCCGCACCCCGTCCCGGAGGTACGGCCGCGTCGGCGGACGGACTATTCGCCCGTGAATTCGGGGGCGCGCTTCTCGAAGACGGCGGTGATCGCCTCGGTCAGGTCCTGCGACGGCAGGAACGCGGCGTTCCACGCGGCGACGTAGCGGAGGCTGTCGTCGACGGCGGCCGCGCGGGAGTGGTCGAGGACGTCCTTGATGCCGTGCACGACGAGCGGCGGGTTCGCCGCGATCTCGGCCGCGGTCGCGTGCGCGGCGGCGAGGACGGCGTCGACGTCCGCGAAGACACCGTTGACGAGACCGATCTTCTCGGCGCGCCCGGAGTCGATGTCCTTACCGGTGAGCGCGAGTTCCCGCAGGTGGCCGTCGCCGATGATGGCGGGCAGCCTGGCGAAGCTGCCCATGTCCGCGACGATCGCGACCTTGACCTCACGGATGCTGAACTTCGCGTCGGTGCTGGCGTAGCGAATGTCGCACGCGGAGATCAGGTCGACGCCGCCGCCGATGCACCAGCCCTGGACGGCCGCGACCACCGGCTTGCGGCAGTCGGCGACCGCGTTGATGCCGGACTGCATCCGCTTGATCATGTCGTGGAACGCGGTACGCGGGCCGGCCTGCGCCTTGTCGGCGAGGACGGACCCGAAGCTGCCGCTCATGGCGGGCAGATCCAGACCGAAGGAGAAGTTCTTGCCGGAGCCGGCGATCACCACGGCCCGCACGTCCGGATCGGTGTCGAGTTCCCCGAAGATCTCGGGGAGCTCGCTCCAGAAATCCGGGCCCATCGCGTTGCCCTTTCCGGGTCCGATGAGCGTCACCTGCGCGACGTGATCCTTGCGCTCGACGGTGAACGCATTCCAGGTCTTCTGTTCGGTCATTACTCCAGAGTAACCACCGCTCTTCGAGGTCAGGAGAAATACCCTGGAGGTCTCTGCACCGTCTTGTGAACGGACAGCCGCCATGACGCACCGGACGACCCCGGCCGGCAACGCCGTAGTCGTCGGCGCCGGAATGGGGGGACTGCTTGCCGCGGCGGCTCTCGCCGGCTCGTTCCGGAGCGTCGTCGTCCTCGACCGCGACATCCTGCCCGACACAGCCGTCGCGCGCAGGTGCGTGCCGCAGGCCCGGCACGTGCACGCGCTTCTCGCAGGCGGGCAGGCCGCGATGGAGGACCTCCTGCCGGGGTTCGTGTCCGAGCTCCTGGCCCTCGGCGCCACCGCGGGCGACGCACTGGGCGACATCCGGTGGATCGTCGACGGGCATCGGATGGCGCGCGAGATCAGTGGCGTCCCCGGTATTCTCGCGAGCAGACCGCTCGTCGAGTGGCAGATGCGCAACCGGGTCGAGGCCCTGCCGAACGTGCGGATACGGGACCGCTCCGACGTCACGGGTCTCACCGTCGACGGCGGACAGGTGACCGGCGTGACCGTGCAGCACCGGGGCGGCGTCCCGCCGGAGGTCGTCGAGACCGATCTCGTCGTGGACTCGTCCGGCCGCAGTTCGCAGACTGTCGCCCGGCTCGGCGAGCTGGGGTTCGCGCCGCCGGCCGAGACGCAGCTGGCCGTGGACGTCAGCTACGCGACGCGGCACTTCCGGCTCGACCCGCCGCATCTGGACGGGGATTCCGGCATCGGGATGGCGCCGGGACCGTCGAGTCCGCGCAGCGGATTCATGGGCGTGCAGGAGGACGGCACCTGGATCGTCACTCTCGCCGGGTACGGGGACGACGTGCCGCCACTGGATCCGGACGGCTTCCTCGACTTCGTGAAGTCGTTTCCCGCCCCCGACATGTACGACGCACTGCGCACGGCCGAGCCGGTGGACGACGGCGTGCGCTACCGGATCCCGACGACCGTCCGGCGGCACTATTCCGCAGACGATCTACCGTCGAATTACCTGCCGTTCGCGGACGCCATCTGCTCGTTCAACCCGATCTACGGTCAGGGCATGAGCGTCGCCGCGGTGGAGGCGACGATCCTGCGGGACTGCCTGCGGTCGGAGCGGACGCATCTCGGTCGCCGGTTCCTCCGTGGGGCGAACCGGTGTATCGATGCCGCGTGGACGCTCACCGTCGACAACGACCTGCGGATCCCGGCCGTGCCCGGTCGACGGTCGGCGCGAGTGCGGTTGGTCAATGCGTACACCTCCCGGCTCGATCGGGCGGCGTCCGTCGACCCGGCCGTGGGGTCCGCGTTCCTCCGGGTGACGCATCTTCTCGACCGTCCGGGGACGCTGCTCCGGCCGGCGACCGTGTTGCGGGTTCTGCTCGCCTCCCGCTGACGGGCGACCGCGAGATTACCTGTATGTTGACGTCACAGATACCTGGAGGATCTGCGCCGCCACGAGAGGAAATCCGTGCTCGACATCGCCTGGAACCCGACGCTGAACACGCTGACCCGCAACGCCTGGCGGCTGTCCTTCGGCGGCGGAATCGCGCCGGTCCAGCGAACCCCGTCGACGCGCATCCACGAGGCGCCCCATCAAGACCTGTACCGGTTCGACACCACCGAGACCGACGGCGGCCGGCCCGTCCTTCTCGTGCCCCCGCTCGCGGCGCCCGCACACTGCTTCGACCTCCGGCCGGGCCAGAGCCTTGCCGCGCACCTGGCCGGTTCCGGCAAGGCGGCGTATCTCGTCGACTACGGCACCATGGGCTATTCCGACCGCGGCCTCGGGTTCGAGGACTGGATCGACGACTTCATCCCGGCGGCGGTCGAGCGGGTGTCCCGACTCCACGGCGGTGCACCCGTCGACCTGATCGGCTGGAGCCTCGGGGGAACGATGTCGCTGCTCACGGCGGCGGGCCGGAACTATCTGCCGATCGGTTCCGTGACGGCGATCGGCACGCCGATCGACTACGAGTCGGTGACCATGATCGCGCCGCTGCGGATGGTCGGCCGGTTCACCGGCGATCGCCCCCTCACCACCGCGACTTCGGCGATGGGCGGACTCCCCGCGCCGCTGGTCCAGGCGAGCTACCGCTTCACCGCGCTTCAGCGCGAGCTCACCAAGCCGTGGTTCATCGCCCGGAACCTGCACGACACCGAGACCCTCGCGCGCATGGAGTCCATCGACCGGTTCATGTCCGACATGCCGGGTTATCCGGCCCGGTTCTTCCGCCAGGTCTGCACCCAGCTGATCCTCGGGAACGCGCTCGCCGCGGGAAGTTTCCAGACCCGGAACGGCGCGATCGCGCCGGCCGATCTCGCGGTGCCGGTTCTCGCGATCGGCGGCACCGAGGACGTCATCGCCCCGATCCCGTCGGTCCGGGCGGCGACGGACGTGTTCACCGGTTCTCCGTCGGTGCGGTTCGAGTCCGCGCCGGGCAGCCACCTCGGGCTCGTCGCGGGCCCGAAGGCCAAGGACTCCACGTGGGCCCACATCGACGGATTCCTCGACGGGGTCGTCGCGCACACCGCCTGAGATCAGGTCAGCCCGGCCCTCGCGACTGCGCCCGCGAACAGTGCGGTGACCGCGGCGCCCATCGTCGCCTGATCCACTTCCTCGGGGTCCACGGAGTGCTCGAGCACGAGACCGGAGATGAGCGCCATCAGCGAGATGGCCGTGGTGCGGACGTCGAACGTGTCGTCGACCCCCCACTCCCGCGCGCGTTCACCGATCAGTTCGACGAGCTTTCCCCGCAGTTGCCGCCGCTCCCGCAGGTAGGCCTGCGCGATCTGCGGGTCACGTGCCGCGAGTACGCCGAATTCGAGTACCAGCAGCGACCATCCCGGCTCGCGCACCATCCACGACGCGATCGCCTCGCCGCCTTTGCCCGCGGCATCCGAGGGGTTCATGCCGGCGATCTCGGCGAGGACCCGTCCCGCCAGTTCGAGTGAGCGCGCGGCGAAAAGTTCGGCGAACAGGTCCTGCTTCGACTCGAAGTTCGAGTAGACCGCCCCCTTGGTGAATCCGGCCCGGCGGGCCACCTCGGCGAGCCTGGCCGCACTGAAGCCGCGCTCGGCGAATTCCTCCGCCGCGGCGTCGAGGAGGCGCTGACGCACGACGTCACGACCGGGACGCGTCGTGGGCGCCCATTCGGTGTGACGACTGTCCGGTTGACGATCTGCAGTCACGATACCTAGGGTATTCAATACCCACGGTATTGACAAGGATCGAGGACGTCCGATGACCATGACCGACAGCGAATCCACCACCCCGGCTCCCGTGCACCACGACAGCCCGGTCTCGAAGTACGGCGCACCCAAGGTGATGGTCGCGCTGGTCTTCGGCGTTCTCCTCCTCCAGCTCGGCTTCATCCTCAGCTACGTGGCCGCGTTCCATCAGCCCACGCCCCGCGACATCGAGATCGGCGTCGTCGCGGCGGAGGGACTGCCCGCAGGCACGGACCAGCAGGTCGCCGACCGGCTCGATGCGATCGACGACAGGCCGCTGCGCGCCCGTGTCGTCTCGGACACCGCGGAAGCCCGGCGGCTCCTCCACGACCGCGAGATCCAGGGTGCGTTCGTCATGAACCCCGTCGGCCCCGACACCCTGATCACGGCGAGCGCGGGCGGCAGCTCCATCTCCAGCGCGCTCGAATCGGTCTTCGCCCAGGTGGAGAACAGCCAGGGTCGCCAGTTCACGGTCCGCGACGAAATTCCGGTCGGCGCACACGACAACCGCGGACTGTCCGGCTTCTATCTCGCGGTCGGGTGGGTGGTCGGCGGCTACCTGCTCGCGGCGGCGATCGGCCTGTTCATCGGCGCCCCGCGAAGCCTCCGCCAGGCGACCGTGCACACGGCTGTCCTGTTCGGCTACGCCGTGGTGTCCGGCGCCCTCGGCGCCCTGATCACCACTCACGTGCTCGGCACGTTCGCAGGCCATTGGTTCCCGCTGTGGCTACTCGGAACAGGTGTCGTCTTCGGCACCGCCGTGTTCACGCTGGGGTTGCGCGCCTCGGTCGGCATCCTTGCGGTGCCCCTCGCGATCGCCGTCTTCGTCATTCTCGGCAATCCCAGCGCCGGCGGTGCGTTCGGTTCGAACGTCATTCCCGCCTTCTACGCGGCCATCGGACGCTGGATCACCCCGGGCGCCGGCACCGAGGGAATTCGAAGCATCGTGTACTTCGACGACGTGGGGCTCGGACAGCCCGCGCTCGCCCTCGCGCTCTATTCCGTGGTCGGGCTCGGACTGCTGTTCGGGTTCACCGCCCGGCGCCTCCGGAAGCCGGAATCGACTACGCCCCGTTCCGATGTCGTGTCGGACGACGCTTCTTGATGTCGTACCGGAGGAATGGACCTACTCTTGGTTCATGCCGACGCCCCTGCACCCCCACGCCGCGCATGTCGCCGAGACTCTGATCGCGCGAGGACACCATGGGGTGATCGTGACCCAGCCCGACTCCACCCACTCCGCGGCCGAGGCGGCGGAGTCTCTGGGGGTCGATATCGGTGCCATCACCAAGTCGCTGGTGTTCCTCCTGGACGACGATCCGATCCTGCTCCTCGTGTCGGGGGCGCACGAGGTGGATCTGGCGAACACGGGCAAACGACTGCAGGGAAATCTGACCCGGGCACCCCTCGACATGGTGCGGATCGCGACCGGACAGCCGATCGGGGGTATTGCCCCGCTCGGACATCCCACGAACCTTCCGACGTACGTCGACAACGCCCTGTCGGAGTACGCGGAACTGTGGGCGGCCGCCGGGCACCCGGACACGGTCTTCCGCACGTCGTTCTCCGAGTTGGTGCGGATCACCGCGGGCCTGGCGATCGACGTCGACTGAATCCCGGGCGGTTGACGCCCCTATAGTTGACGTCAGATCTCGTGAACGAGAATGACACAGTGCCCGCACGGGCCGACCCGGAGAATGATTTGTCCGACAGAGCCGAGAACGCCGAAACCGTCGATGGTTCGGACCTCCCACGCGACCATCGACTCGCCCCCGGAATCTGCGCCGAGGATTACCGCGCAGCCCTGCGTCGGCACCCGGCGGGCGTCACCATCGTGACCCTCGATTCGGGGTCCGGCCCGGTCGGCTTCACCGCGTCCTCGTTCTCCTCGGTTTCACTGGACCCGCCGTTGGTGTCGTTCAACATCGCGAACACGTCGTCCAGCATCGATGCACTTCATTCCGCGGATTCGCTGGTGATTCACCTCCTCGGCGAGCACCAGCAGCACCTGGCTCAGCGATTCTCCCGAAGCGCCGACCAGCGGTTCTCCGACGAGTCGCTCTGGGCGCGACTCGACACCGGCGAACCGGTCCTCCACGGAACTCCCAGCTGGTTGCGGGTGATCGTGGACCAGCTGATTCCCGTCGGCGATCACACGCTCGTCATCGGCCTCGTCACCCGCGTTCATGCCGAGGCAGACGACGACTCCGCTTCGGCTCCCCTGCTGTATCACGAGGGCCGGTACTACCGGCCCACTCCGCTCGGTTCAGCGAACAACGGCAACTGACCAGTTCAGGACGCCAGTACCCGCTCGCGGAGGGGGAGGTCGAAGCGACGCAGCGCCTCGTCGACGGCGTCGGCGGAGGTGACGAGACCTCGCTCCTCCAGCCACGGGAGGGTGCCGTCGACGAGCTGCTCCAGGACCCTGGGCAGCGACAGCGGCAGCACGGTCACACCGTCGGCGACGCCTGCCGCCTGGATGTCGGCGATGAGTCCGGCGAGGCCGACCGGAGTTCCGATGTACTGCAACGACACCGGAGCACGCGGCGTCGCCAGGGCGCTGTCGAGGAGGGCCAGCTCCTTGCGGGCGGCGCGGGCCTCCCCGGCGATGAGCACCTCGAGGTCCACCAGGACGGTGACGCTGTCGGGGTCGCGACCGTCGGCGACGAGTTCGGCGCGGATCCGTGCGCGTTCCTGCTGCGCCTCACGCAGATCGGACGCCCGGATCCGGACGACGTTCGGCGGGAACGACGTGAGGTCGAGCTGATCCGTCGAATCGGCGGTCAGGTCCACCCAGTAGTCCGCGCCGTTGATCGGCCGCGTGCCGGTGGCGCCCTCGGCCGCCGGGTGGTGGCCGGAGCCGGTCAGTTCGACGGCGACGCGAAGGGGACGGGATACGAAGGCATTGTCTCGAGACATAGGGGTTCCTCGGGAATGACGTGTGAATGAAACGGAGCTGGAAGAACGGTCAGCTCGAACACATACCCGAGGCGGTTCGGCACAGATCGACATGCCGACGGCACCAGTGAGCAATCATTGTGCTCCCAGCCTGCGATGCCATGCGGTCATACTAGCGCGTCCCGCGAAAAACGCGTCTCCGGCACCGGATTCCACTGGCCGCTCTCCTTGGCGTAGGTCCAGCTCCGGCGGCCCGCCACCAGGGTGCGCACCGCGTCGACCAGCCGATCCACGTCCTCGGAGCAGCTTCCGAGACCCACACTCACCCGCACGGCGCCGTCAGGCCTGCCAAGGCGGCCCAGCAGAGGATGGGCGCAGAACCGCCCGTCGCGAACTCCGATTCCATGTTCGGCGGAGAGGTAGGCGGCGATCTCTCCCGGCTCGAACCCGTCGATCGTGAATGTCACGATCCCCACGGTGTCGGGGGCGTCCGACCACAGCCGCAGGAAGTCCAGGCCGTCGACGGAGCCGAGGCCGTCCAGGAGCCGGCCGGTGAGTGCCGCCTCGTGTGCGGCCACCGTGCCGAAGTCCAGCTCGGACAGTGCATCGCACGCGGCGGCGAGCGCCGCCGCGCCGAGCACGTTGGGGGTTCCGGCCTCGTGCCGGGCAGGGGCGGGCGCCCACTGGGTCGATTCGACGGTCACGTTCCGGACCGCCCCGCCGCCTGCGAGATAGGGCTCGGCGGCGTCCAGCCAGTCCCGGCGGCCCACCAGCACACCGGCGCCGAAGGGGGCATACAGCTTGTGCCCGGAGAACGCGAGGTAGTCGACGCCCCACTCCTCGACGTCGATGCGCCGGTGCGGCGCGAGCTGAGCGGCGTCGACGAGAATCCGTGCGCCGCAACGATGCGCCACCTCGGCGAGGGCGGCGATCGGCAGAACCTCGCCGGTCACGTTGGATGCACCCGTCACCGCGAGCAGGGCGGTGGGCTTGGAGCACAGTTCTGCGACGAGCAGGCGGACCGTCTCCTCCAGCGTGTCCGCCGCCCTCACGACGCGAGAGTTCTTCCACGGCAGCAGGTTCGCATGGTGCTCGATGTCGAGGACGACGGTGCTGCCGGGGACGCAGCCGGCCAGCAGATTCAGCGAGTCGGTCGTGTTCCGGGTGAAGACCACCACCTGGTCCTCCCCCGCTCCGACGAACCGGGCGACAGAGTCGCGGGCCTTCTCGTAGCACTCGGTCGAGACCCGCGACGCGTAGCCGGCGCCGCGGTGCACGCTGGAGTACGTCGGTAGCAGTGCCCCGATCCGGTCGGTCACCTGCGCCAACGCCGGCGCACTGGCGGCGTAGTCGAAGTTGACGTAGGCACAGTCGCCGCCCTGAACGAGCGGAACCCGCAGGTCGGAGCCCGAAACCTGGGCCAGGGGGGCAACACACACGTCAGCGGTCAGTACAGCAGTCATCACGACATCCCTCGTAGTCAGGGACTCGTCGCAGGGTCGGTGCCCTCTCGGAGTCCGCGCTTGCCGGGTCCGGTATGGACCTCAGCCTGGTCGTCACCCGGAGCACCCCGCCGCGGTGGAGGGTTGCCGACCAGCTAGCCGGGGCTTGACGCTGGTACTCGTGACCTGTTTCGAAGATTGCAGGATCGGCGCGCAGTTGTCAACCCGAAACCCGGAGGGTCCCGGATCCGGGACCGAGAACTCGCGTCAGTTGAGAGTCACCCCGAGGAGCGGGGCGAGCTGATTCGCAATCGGGTTGAGGTCCAGCCTGTTCGGGTCCTTCTTGGGCGTGGAGTCCCACGGCTGAACGGTGGCGGGGTCGCCGAACACGATCCGGTTCGCACTGCGGACGCCGGTGAGACTGCCCTGCGGGGCTTCGCAGGACGCGGCAGTGTTCTGCGGGAAGTCCTGCTGCGTGTCGTCGAAGTTCGGGTCGTTCCGCTTCATCTCCTGGAGGATCGCCTGGGTGCCCTCGTAGCCGACGGTGCACGACGGCGGATTGTTGGTCTCTGCCACCAGACCCAGGTGAACGGTTCCGTCGTCGGGCGCAATGGTCGAAGACGCGGCCGCCACGCCGGGCAGATACACGAACAGCGTCTGCAGGGCGGTGGCCTGCACCGAGATCACCTTCGCCGTGGCGGACAGGTTGGCGAGGTTCGTCGTGGCACCGGGTCCGGTCTCCGAGACAAGTTGCCCCAGTTGATCGCTCGCCGGATTTCCGTTGTCGATCAGCCGCCGGACGTCCGGGTCGCTGCTGCGCAGACGATCCGCGAGCGAGTCCAGGTCGGCACTGAAATCCTTGATCGCCGACGACTGTTCGGACTGCGTATCCAGTACAGTTCGACCGTCGCGCACCAAAGCCAGTGTCCGGTCGAGCGATTCGGATCCCGACGCCGACAGCCCGGACAACGAGTCCGCGAGCGACTGAAGGTCTTCGCCCTTGCCGTCGAACGCCGCACCGAGTTCCGTCACGACGGTGTGGAGCGCGTCGATCGGCACGGATTTCGTCAATCCCTGTGTGCTGGCGAGCAATTCTTCGACGGGCACCGGCGTCGAGGTGTCGGCGGCGGCGATTCGGGACCCGTCCGTCAGGTACGGCCCGCGATCGGTGGCGGGCCGAAGGTCGACGTACTGCTCGCCGATCGCCGACCTGTTGGCCACGACGGCTTTCGCGGACGCGGGAATGTCGGGCGCGCTCGTGTCGATCCTCAGTTCGACGACGACGCCGTCCGGGGTCAGGGACATGTCCCCGACGCGGCCGACCGGCACGCCGCGGTACGTGACTTCCGCATTGGTGAAGATGCCGCCCGACGTCTCCGATTCGAGGTGCACGGTGTATTCGCCGAACCCGAGGAGATTGTCGAGACGCACGTAGTTGGCACCCACGTAGACGAGGCCCGTGAGGGCCACGAGAACGAAGCCGATCAGCTGCCACCGGACGAGCGGCGACCTCACCGTCGACCCTCGATGTCGCGTCGCCCGAACGCCGTCCCCGCTGCGGCGAGCCGGCACCGGTTCGCGAAACGACTGTTGATGGCGGCGGCAGACACAGGCACTCCGATGACAGAGGGATACATGAGACAAGCGGTCACACATATATCTAGTCCGGTCGCCGTATCAGCGCAAACTCCGAACCACCCTCGGTGGCGCACGTCACTCGCCGGTCTTGACTGAATTTTCAGTTTGGAATATCTTCGGTTCCCAACAGGACGTGATGACAGTCACCTCCGACCCGGAATGTGAGGTCCGCAGTGTCCACGAATCTCGACCCGACGACGCCCCTCGACGACGACGCCCCCTCCCCGCCGGAGGACCGCTTCGGACACGTCGAGACGATCGGCGTGGAATACATCCCCGAATCGGAACGCGATTCGCGACCGCTCAACATGCTCGCCGTGTTCTTCGGCGGCAACCTGGCGTTCTCGGTGATCGTGTTCGGCTGGCTCCCCATCACGTTCGGACTCGGGTTCGGCAGCGCGATCGCGGCCAGCGCGGTCGGCATCGGACTCGGCACGCTCCTCATCGCTCCCCTGTCACTCCTGGGCCCGCGCACCGGCACGAACAACACCGTGTCGAGTGGTGCGCACTTCGGAGTGAGCGGACGGATGATCGGCTCGGGGCTCACCCTGCTCTTCGCCCTCGCGTACGCCGCGATCGCGGTCTGGACCTCGGGTGACGCGCTGATCGCCGCCGCCCACCGCCTGCTCGGCACACCGGTCGACAACGGCATGCTCGCCCTCGGCTACGGCATCATCGCCGCCGAGATCGTGGCCGTCGCGCTGTTCGGCCACGGCACGGTGGTCGCGCTCCAAAAGTTCGTGCTGCCCGTCGTCGCCGCGCTGCTCCTGCTCGGTGTGTTCGCGTTCGGGGGTCGCTTCGACGGCGGGTCGGGCAGCGGCGACTATCTCCTCGGCGGGTTCTGGCCCACCTGGATTCTGGCCGTGGTGCTCGCCGTCGGCGGTCCGCTGTCGTACGCCCCGACGCTCGGCGACTACAGCAGGCGGATCTCCCGGGTGCGGTTCAGCGACCGTACGATCGTCGCGGCCACCATGGCAGGCATCTTCTTCGGGCTGTTCCTGACCGCGGCTTTCGGATCGTTCACCGCGTCGACGTTCACCACGCTGAGCGACTCCTACGTTGCCGACCTGGTGGCGGAGGCGCCCGGTTGGTACGTGCTGCCGATCGTCCTCGTCGCCCTCGCAGGAGGACTCGGCCAGGGCGTCCTCAACGTCTACGCCAGCGGTCTCGATCTGGAAGCGCTGATCCCCCGGTTGCGCCGCGTCCACACCACGCTGATCACGTCGGCGCTCGCGGTCGCCCTGCTCTACATCGGCGTGTTCGTCGTCGACGCCGTCGATTCGATCACCGCGATGACCTTGGTGCTCAACGGTTTCGCCGCGCCGTGGGTGGCGATCAACGTCGCCGGCTTCCTGGTTGCGCGGCGAGGGCAGTACGACGCCGTCGACCTCCAGGTCTTCAATCTGGGCCGCAGGGGTGGGCGCTACTGGTTCACCGGCGGGTGGAACCTGCGCGCCGTCATCCCGTGGGCGGCCGGATCCGTGTTCGGCGTCCTCGCCGTCGACACGTCGCTGTACTCCGGGCCCCTTGCCGACATCGCGCACGGTGTCGATGTCAGTCTTGTCGGATCGTCGGCCATCGCCGTGGCCGGCTACCTCGTCGCGCTGCGACTGTGGCCCGAACATGTGGCCCCGGTCGAGGCGCCGAGGTCCTAGTACTGCAACGGCACTTGCTTGACAGGTAGACGATACTGATTGTGTGGTCCTCGATCTGGTTGCTGCCGAGTTGGAAGCGTTGCATGAGCGGATCTCCGGTCGGTTCGCCCGGTCGGAGCCGCGGTCCCGAGTCCGTGAATATGTGACGGGTTTGGTTGCAGGTCTGGAACGCAAGAACGGGTGGACCCTCGCCGAGCGCGCCGGCGAGATCAGCCCGGACGGGATGCAACGGTTGCTGCGGCGCGCGGACTGGGACGTCGACGGCGTCCGCGACGACGTCCGTGACTACGTGGTCGAACGCCTCGGCGATCCGGCCGGTGTACTGATCGTCGACGACACCGGATTCCTCAAGAAAGGCACCCGCTCGGCCGGGGTGCAACGCCAGTACTCGGGCACCGCCGGACGGGTGGAAAACTGCCAGATCGGCGTCTTCCTCGCCTACGCCAGCGGCGCCGGCCACGCCTTGATCGACCGGGAGCTGTACTTGCCCGAATCCTGGACCTCCGACCGCGACCGGTGCCGCGCCGCCGGCATCACTGACGACATCGAGTTCGCGACCAAACCGAGACTGGCACAACACATGATCGAACGCGCCCTCGACGCACAGGTCCCGTTCTCCTGGGTCACCGCGGACGAGGCCTACGGGCAGGTGAAGTACCTGCGGGTCTGGCTCGAGGAACGCGATATTTCCTACGTCCTGGCCACGCGCTGCAACGACGACGTGTTCACCCCGCACGGTCGCGCCGGTCGCGCCGACGAGATGATCGCCGCGGTCCCGGCGAAGCAGTGGCGCCGGATCTCCGTCGGCGACGGCGCGCACGGCCGGCGCGAATACTCCTGGGTGCGGATCCCGATCCGGATCGCCTGGGCACCCGGGCGCGGGCACTGGCTGCTCGCCCGCCGATCCCTCTCCGATCCGACCGAGATCGCGTACTACATCTGCGCCGGACCCCGCCGCACCACGCTCACCGAACTCGCC
>NZ_JBLWIT010000085.1:0-551 GCF_048381435.1 Rhodococcus mengyinensis
CTCTAACTGCCCTCGACACCATCCACCGGTCAACCCGTCACCCCTGCACCACCCACCAAGGAGAACGTCATGTCCACGATCCACCTGCACCAGACCACCACCGCGACACCCGAACAATTTCTCGACGCAGTCACCGACTTCGGGCCCGGCCGCCAGGCGCTCTTTAGCAACAGCGCCGACGACTACCTCCAGGTACACGAACTCGGCACCACTCAGGCCGACGTCACCGAGGGCTCGGGCGGGGCCTGGGAACGCCTGCACTACGACTGGACCGACCCCCACCGTGTCGTCATGACGACCACCGACTCCAACCTGTGGGGCGGCAACTCCGGCCACACCTACACCCTCACCCCGCGGCCCGACGGGACCACCGACATCGACGCCGTCGTGGTCCGCGACGGCAAGAACCTCAAAGGACGAGCGCTCGCGACCGTGCTCGGCGTCTTCGGCACCCGCGTCCTGGGAAAAGCGTTCGACAACACCGTCGCGGCCATCGAAGCCCGCAACCACACCCCGCGGACGGCGAACAACACCTAGACCCCACGGTGGCG
>NZ_JBLWIT010000085.1:575-21855 GCF_048381435.1 Rhodococcus mengyinensis
ACGGTGCCCGACGGCGCCACCGTGTCCGAAAGTCCGTAGCAGTGAAGTGAGGCAGGCTGGCGACGTCCGCGTCGGGCCCACCGTCACGGTGTTGACGAGGGCGGTGTCTTCGCCGGCGTCCGGCGCCCCGCCGCTTTCGCCGCACCACCTCGCGGTCGCGGTCGCGGTCGCGGACCGATGCCTGCCCCACCGGGCTGCAGGCCATCGCCACTGGGATCTGCACCTACCGCAGCGAGCCGTGACCGGAACTGGGTACGTCGACTGCGCAGCGAAAGGTTCCTGAGGGAGGAGGCGGTCAGTCAAATGGACGTCAATCGTCTCGTCGGCCCTCTCCTGAAGTCGGGCGCCGTCCGGGACCGCCCTGGATCACAGCAGCCGCTCCTGGCAGGTCGCGCTGACCCCCGCCCGTCGCGGCAGACCCGACCCTCACGTCGGGTGAGGAGTCCGGCCAGTGACCGGGGGTCGACGTCCTCAGGGACCGCCGCTCCCTTACCGGGAATTCTTCTCGGCGACCGCGGTCGCCGGGTGCACGGCGATCAGGCCGAGGCCCTGGCGTCGCTTACACAGCCGCGCCAGTTCGCGATACGCGGCCTCGCCGAGCAACTCGGTGAGCTCCGGCGCATACGACTGCCACACCGCCTTGGCGCCGACGTGCGCGTCCGGCGAGCCGGAGCAGTACCAGTTCAGGTCCTCGCCGCCCGCACCCCAGCCGCGGCGGTCGTACTCGGTGATCGTCGTCTTCAGGATCTGCTCGCCGTCGGGTCGCTCCACCCATTCCTGGGTGCGCCGGATCGGCAGCTGCCAGCACACGTCCGGCTTCACCTCGAGCGGCTCGATGCCGCGCTCGAGTGCCATCGAGTGCAGCGCGCACCCGATGCCACCCTTGAAGCCGGGACGGTTGAGGAAGATGCATGCGCCCTTGTAGCGGCGGGTACGTAGCGCCGGCTCGTCGTCGAGCTCGTCCTCCTCGATGTACCCCCTCTTCCCGAGACCCTGCTTCATGAACTGCCAGTCCTCGGGTCTGAGCAGCTTCACCGACTCGTGCAACCTCGCGACATCCTCCTCGTCGGAGAAGAACGCGCCGTGCGAGCAGCAGCCGTCGTCGGGTCGGCCCGCGATGATGCCCTGGCAGGCCGGGGTGCCGAACACGCAGGTCCAGCGCGAGAGAAGCCACGTCACGTCCGCGGCGATGAGATGCTCGGCGTCGTCGGGATCCGGGAACTCGACCCATTCCCGGGCGAAGTCGAGCGCAACCTCGGGGCTCGGCGTCATCTTGTGCGACGGCCCCGGAATACCTGCTGTCACAGCCCCACGGTAGCCGACCCACATACAAACAAGGACTGATCGGGTCCCCACCTGGGGAGCAAACAACACTCGACCCGAATCTCGCCGACACTCCTGTGACACCACCGCGGTGATATTTGGTCGACCAACCCCAGTCCCAGTGCCGCACATCGGAAGCGACGTTCGATGACACGGCCCAAGACCGCCGCCGCCCGCGGCCCAGTGGGAGCGCCGAGCGCTGAGGTCCAACCCACATTCCCTCTAGGGTCGCTGCTCGCCCTCTCTTAGTGTGGGCAGCGCAATTGTGTGCGCCCGAAAGGTGTCAGCTGGTGGTGAGAAGTGCCACCGCGGCCGCAGTTGGCGTCAGCGCACACAGAATCCTGACCCGCATCTGGTGTTCCCACCCGTGGGGAGGGACGTCGTGCCCGACAGTGACCTCGGCGCCCAGCTCACCTCACTTCCTTCGGGGATGCGATCGATCATCGTTCAGGACATGGTCGATGTCCTCCCACCCTTCCCCGCGCGCCCGACAATGGAGGCATGATCGACGTCGGAGACGAGCGGTTCGAGGACATGGTTGTTCGGGCGCTCGACAGCTTGCCGCCGGAGCTGGGTCGAGTGATTGCCAACGTGGCGGTCACCGTCCGACACGACTCCGGTCCGCCGGGTCTGCTCGGCGTGTACCAGGGAGTCCCGCTGACCAACCGCACTACGCGGTACGCGGGACTGTTGCCCGACCGGATCACGATCTACCGCAAAGCGACCTGCGCCATATGTCGCAGCGACGCCGAGGTGGTCGATCAGGTGCGCCGAACCGTCCTCCATGAGGTCGGTCACCACTTCGGCATCAGCGACGCACGACTACACGAACTCGGATGGTGAGTCGCGCTGGGGCTTGCGGCCACGGCCGTCAGGGGTTGACGTGGCTCCGCGCGGCGTCGAGTTGTGGGGGAGCATTCGAGACCTTCTGGCAATACGAGACCTCGCCTGGCAGAAAGCCCATATTCGGTATCGTGCTGGGCCCCCGTGAATGTTGTCCGGTCTCAACATAATTTGCCGGTATCGCAGTAAATCTTGCATCCGACGGAAGCGACCGCCGAGTCTCAGCGGAGTTGGCAGCTCCAAACCTTTCACCGCCGACCTAGGTGAACCACCCCTGTTGCGGGGAATGCTGATGGGCCGACCAAAAGGAATACGCTGAAACGACGATGCCCGCTCTTGAGCTCCGCCGCTGCCCCGGTCCCGTGCCGTCAGAAAAGCCTCGATGGCCGCGCGAATCAACCATTAGCCCCTTGACACGGTGTGAGCGATGCCGGTAGTACGCAGAACTCCACCCTCTACATCGTCGCTTCCACCAAGGTGGGGCCCCGCGTACCATTCCAACTAAGTCATTCAGCTGTCGGCCGCCACCGATATTCGAGTTTGATGCAAAGGGGAAGCGCGTGACTGTGTGCCTCGTCCACGGCAACCCCGAGACCGCCGCCGTCTGGAACAGATTGGATCCGCTCCTCGATCGCGGACCCGTCGTACGCCTGTCCCCACCGGGTTTCGGTGCCCCGGTTCCCCTGCGGTTTACGGCCACGGTGGAGGAGTACCGCCGTTGGCTGGTCACCGAGTTAGAGCGCTTCGGGCAGCCGGTCCACCTGGTGGGCCACGACTGGGGCGGTGCCCACGTGATGAACGTCGCGATGACACGGCCAGAACTGGTGCACAGTTGGGTGTGCGACGTCATCGGCCTCTTCGACCAGGCTTTCCAGTGGCCCGATCGGGTGCAGGTGTGGGCGACCCCGGGAGGCGAGGAGGCGATAGCGGCGATGATCGACCCGCCGGTCACCGAACGTGCTGCGGCACTGGCAAAGAAGGGAATGCACCAAGACGTTGCCTTACCTGTCGCGGAGGGGCAGAACGCCGCCATGGGCGAGTGCATCCTTCGCCTGTACCGCGACGCCGCCCAGCCGACCATGGCCGAGCTAGGCCGCAATCTCGAGCGAGCCGCCGCGCGGCCAGGCCTGTCGATCATCGCCACCGAGGACTCCTACGCCCCCGACGAGCAGCGTCGCCGCGCAAGCGCGCGCGCCGGTGCTGAGATCGCAGAGCTCGACGGACTCGGCCACTGGTGGTTCACGCAAGACCCACAACGGGGCGCCGCGACCATCAATGACTTCTGGGCAGGAGTGGGACGAGAGTGATACCCAGAAGATGACGATCAGCAACAGGTCGTGGCAATCAGCTATCTGCTCGGTATGTCGACCCGGGCGGATGGAGGAGATCGTCCAATCGGTCGGCATAACAATGTTGTCGAACGCGCAGTTCAGAGCGTCACGACAAACGAGATCGACACATTGCGACAATCGTCGGGGGACCCTCCGACATGGGCGCGATCCGGGGTTCTCGAGCTACGGGTTCGTGTTCTCCCCGAGTAGTTCGAGCTCGAGCCACAGTTCGGCGCGGGTGGTGGGCGAGTTCAGTGAGACGCCCAGAAGGTTCTCGATTCGATCGAGACGTCGCCGCAAGGTGTGTCGGTGAATTCCGAGGTCCTTGGCCGCGGGGTCGGTTTGACCGTTGTGAGTCAGCCATGAACGCAGGGTTCGACAGAGGCTTCCCTCCCGTCCCGGGCCTCCGGCGTCCTGCAATACCGAGAGATGGTTCTCCGCATAGGATCGCGCACGGTACCTGTCGAGGTACGAGGCGAGGCCCTCACCGCCGAGTTGAGCGAAGTGCAGCGCCCCCTCGTTGCGCTGCGCGGCTTCGTCCGCAGCCTGCCGGCTCTCGCGGCGGGCGCGGGCGAACTCGTCCCACCACGCGTTCTCCGAGATTCCCAGCCGGAGGTCGGAAACCGTGACGAGCCTCGAAACCGACTCTTCGACTGAGGCTTCGGAGACCACTACCAGCAGGTGGCCTTCGACCCGGCCGAAGATGGCTGCCCCGCTCGGCCCGGTGTCGAGGACCGCGATCGCGCTGTTCAACCCACTCTGCGAACCCACCGCCGTGATCACCTTGACCGGTTCGGAGGGAAACCCGCCCCAAAGATCCCGGGAAACCTCCCGGGTCGCGGCCATCTGACCGGCGATCAGGAGTCGAAGGGCCGCGGCTCGAGCGCGAGCGAGTGCCCGCTGGGTCTCGTCGGTTCTGCGCACGAACAACGTCAGGAGGGAAGCTGCAACCGTCACGACCCCGTGGTCCAGCGATCCGACCACGCCCTGACGTCCCGCAACGAGATACCCGAGCACTCTGCCGTCCACGGCCGCGAGGGGCTGAGAGATGATGTCCTCGCCGCCCTCGGACGAGAACACCACTTCGCCCGGGCGTGCGATGCGTTGCGGTGCAGTGCGGTTCACCGCTCCACGCACGGTGCGGTGCGAGCTGTGCACGACGTGCCCTGCGGCGTCGAGCAGCGCGGCCCAGCCGCCGATGAGTTCCGCCGTGCGCCGCACGAGGGTCCTCGCACCGTCCGCCGCCAGCGTCGCATGAATCAGCCGACGCTGCTGCTGATGCGTCCGCTGTAACCGGGCGTGATCGTCGGACGAGAGCGCCTGCGATACAGCCTTTTCCAAGACGATGAACGGAACTGCGAGGGGTACTTCCACCAAGGGGAGCTGTTCGGCGCGGGCCGCCGCGACAAATGCGTCCGGGACGGTGTCGAAGCGCAGTCCGACGCCGAACCCCACGGCCGCGACACCCGCCGCAACCAGTCGCCGCACCCGCTCCCCTATGGCCTCGGCGTCGGCGGGTAGCGACACCCCCGTGGTGAGTAGGAGTTCACCCCCGCTGAGGAAGGCCGTGGGATCTTCCAGTTCGGAGACGTGCGCCCAGCTCAGCTCGCGTTCGAGGTGCTCCTCGCCGGCCCGAACGGTCAGGTTGAACGCTTGGGTGTCGCAGAGCTGGCGGACTGTGATCGGCATGCACCCAGTGTGCCATTCTGGCGCATCAGTGAAGCCGCTCTGCCCAGTTTGGCCACTATTCGTTGGTGGCGCTCGACGCAACACTTGCTGAAGACATCGACCGGAGATGCGTGAAAGCCGAGCCCACTGGATCGGCCGTCATCGTCGGGTTCCTCAACGCCTATGGGAGCATTCATGACCGACTTCACCTATCGACTCGCCCAGAAGAGACACCTCGCCACCGCGCTTCCCGGCCCGCGTTCCGCCGAGATCGCAGCCCGGCGCAAGAACTTCGTCGCTGCAGGTGTCGGTTCCTCGGTGCCCGTCTACGCAGTCGACGCGGACGGTGGAGTCGTCGTCGACGCGGACGGTAACTCCCTGATCGATCTCGGCGCCGGCATCGCCGTGACCAGCGTCGGCGCATCGAACCCCGCCGTAGCGGCCGCAGTGGCCGAGCAGGCGCAACGCTTCACCCACACCTGTTTCATGGTGACCCCCTACGAGGGGTACGTCCGGGTCGCCGAGGAACTCGCCGCACTGACGCCGGGAGACCACGAGAAGCGTTCGGTGCTGTTCAACTCCGGTGCGGAGGCTGTCGAGAACGCAATCAAGATCGCTCGACTCGCAACCGGCCGGACAGCGGTGGTCGCGTTCGACCACGCTTATCACGGTAGAACCAACCTCACGATGGCACTCACGGCGAAGTCGATGCCGTACAAGGCACACTTCGGTCCGTTCGCGCCCGAGGTGTACCGCATGCCCGCGTCCTACCCGTACCGCGACGAGTCCGGCCTCACGGGCGAGCAGGCGGCGCTCCGGGCGATCACGCAGATCGAGAAGCAGATCGGTGCCGACTCGGTGGCCGCGATCATCTACGAGCCCATCCAGGGTGAGGGCGGCTTCATCGTGCCCGCGCCGGGATTCCTTCCCACCCTGGTCGCCTGGGCGAAGGAGAACGGCGTCCTCTTCATCGCCGATGAGGTGCAGACCGGCTTCGCGCGGACCGGCGCATGGTTCGCGAGCGAGCACGAAGGCGTGGTTCCCGACCTCATCACCCTGGCAAAGGGTATTGCGGGCGGCATGCCACTGTCGGCGGTCACCGGCCGCGCCGACCTCATGGACTCGGTACACGCCGGAGGGCTCGGCGGAACCTACGGCGGAAACCCGGTGGCCTGTGCGGCCGCGCTCGCCACCATCGACACGATGCGCGAGTGGGACCTCCCGGCCCGGGCGCGCCAGATCGAGAACTCCGTCAAACCGCGCCTCGAAGCATTCGCGAAAGAGGTCGGTGTCATCGGAGAGGTACGCGGTCGCGGCGCCATGCTGGCCATCGAGATCGTCCGGCCCGGCACCACCGAACCCGACCCGGAACTGACCAAAGCGGTTGCTGCCGAGGCATTGTCACAGGGAGTCATCATCCTCACCTGCGGCACGCACGGGAACGTCATCCGCCTGCTGCCACCCCTGGTCATCGGCGACGACCTACTCGACGAGGCCCTCACCGTCCTCGAAGACGCGGTTCGCGCGCACGCGCGTCGCTGATCCCACGCGCGGCCATCGATCACCTCGACACCTGAAGGAAATACACATGACCGACACCCAGACCCTTCTGGCCTCACTTCCGACCGACCTGTGGATCGGTGGCGAGCAGGTGCAGGCCACCGGCGGCAAGACGTTCCCGGTCCGCAATCCCGCGACCGCCGAGGTATTGATCGAGGTGGCCGACGCGACGCCGGAGGACGGCGTGCGGGCACTCGACGCCGCCGCGCAGGCGCAGGCCCGATGGGCATCGACCCCGGCTCGCGAGCGTTCCGAGATACTCCGCCGGGCCTGGGAATTGGTCATCGAGCGCCGGGACGACTTCGCGTTGCTGATGACCCTCGAGATGGGCAAGCCTCTCACCGAGAGCTACGGAGAGGTGACGTACGGCGGTGAATTCTTGCGCTGGTTCTCCGAGGAAGCAGTGCGGATCAACGGCCGCTACACGCAGTCACCGTCGGGCAACGGCCGGATTCTGGTCACGAAGGAACCGGTAGGCCCCACGCTGGCGATCACGCCGTGGAACTTTCCTCTTGCGATGGGCACCCGGAAGATCGCACCGGCATTCGCGGCCGGGTGCACGATGGTGGTGAAGCCTGCCGCCGAAACACCGCTGACGATGCTGTTGCTCGGCGAGGTCTTCCGGCAGGCAGGCCTTCCGGCGGGCGTGCTCTCGATCCTGCCGACGTCGAGTTCGTCCAAGCTCACCGCTCCGCTGTTCGACGATCACCGACTTCGGAAGGTCACCTTCACCGGCTCCACCGGTGTGGGAAAGATCCTGCTGCAGCAGTCCGCCACGCGGGTGTTGCGGACGTCGATGGAATTGGGTGGCAACGCGCCGTTCGTCGTGTTCGCCGATGCCGACATCGACGAGGCAGTCGAGGGCGCGATGGCCGCGAAGATGCGCAACACCGGTGAGGCGTGCACAGCCGCCAACCGGATCCACGTCGACAACGCGATACGAGCCGAGTTCATCGAGAAGCTGACCGCTCGTATGAAGGCACTGAAGGTCGGGCCCGGGGACCTCGACGGCACACAGGTGGGACCGCTGATCACCGAGAAGCAGCGGTCGAGTGTCGCAGAGTTGGTGACGGACGCCGTGGACAAGGGCGCCGTCGTCACCACCGGCGGCTGCAACGCCGCCGGCGAGGGCTATTTCTACGAGCCGACGGTATTGGCCGACGTGCCGGCCGACGCGCGGATTCTGAAGGAAGAGGTCTTCGGGCCGGTCGCAGCCGTCATCGGGTTCGACGGCGAGGACGAAGGCGTCGCCGCAGCCAACGACACCGAATTCGGTCTGGCTGCGTACATCTACACCGAAAACCTCGACCGTGCGCTGAGGGTGTCCAGCGCACTCGAGTCCGGGATGGTCGGCGTCAACCGGGGCATCATCTCCGATGTCGCGGCACCGTTCGGAGGGGTGAAGGAATCGGGGCTCGGCCGTGAGAGCGGTAGCGAAGGCATCGAGGAATACCTCGAGATCAAGTACATCGCACTCCGTTAGCCGGGCAACCCCGCAACGTCACACGCACCGGCACTTCGATGATGAGGACACGACGATGACTCTCCAGACCGACACCACAGTCGACTATTCACCCACGGCGTCAGGACATCCACAGGTCACGTTCGAGCACACCACCGCCGGCATGGCGGCGGTGGTGGGGTGGCCCGCGACGGAACCCCTACTGGTCGATGTGTGCGCGATGTTCGAAAGCTTCGGTCTCCGCACCGCAGCGCATCGCCAGGTTTCCACCGACGGCGCCGAGGGCCCCGGATCGGTGCACGAGTTCGCATTCGCGGGATCGTCCTTCTCCGCCCCGGTGCTGAATCACATCGCGACGGCGTTCGAGGCAGGCTCGGCGGGCCGGTGGAGAATCGATCAGTACGCCCGCCTCGTCGCGACTGCGGGAATCGACTGGCGCGAGGCCGTGCTCGTCCGTGCGATGTGCCGCTTTCTCCGGCAGACCCAACTCGGATTCTCCGAGACCTATCTCGTCGACTCGCTGGCGAGTAATCCCGACTTCGTCCGTGCCCTGGTCACGCTCTTCCAGGCACGGCTCGACCCGGCTCGGACCGGCGACCCGGAGAGGGCGAACGCCGCGCTGACCGACCTGGTCGACAGCGCGACCACCCTCGACGAGGACAGGATCCGACGAGCCCTCCAGGCGTTCGTCCTGGCCGTCGTGCGCACCAACTGGTTCCAGCGCGACGCACAGGGACAGCCGAAGCCGTACCTCTCCTTCAAGATCGATTCCGGCCGGTTGGCGACGCGGGGGCGCGTAGTTCCCTTTCGTGAAATCTTCGTTCACTCCGACGAAGTGGAAGGGATCCATGTCCGAAGCGGTGCTGTAGCACGCGGTGGTCTGCGCTGGTCGAACCGTAACGAGGATTTCCGGACCGAAGTACTGGGTCTGATGAAGACCCAGTCGGTCAAGAACGCTCCTATCGTCCCGATGGGAGCCAAGGGGGCGTTCGTCGTTCGTTCGGCCGACACGCCGGCGCGGGCGGGATACGCGACCTTCATCCGCGGGCTCCTCGACATCACCGACAACATCGTCGATGGTGCCGTCGTCCATCCGGCCGACACTCTGTGCCTCGACGGCGACGACGCGTACCTCGTCGTCGCCGCGGACAAGGGCACCGCCACCTTCTCGGATCTGGCGAACAGCATTGCGGCGGAGTACGACTTCTGGCTCGGCGACGCGTTCGCGTCGGGCGGCTCGGCTGGATACGACCACAAGGCCATGGGCATCACCGCGCGCGGAGCGTGGCTGTCCGTCGAAAGGCACTTCGCGGAGGCGGGCCACGACATCGACACCGACGAGTTCTCGGTCGTCGGTATCGGCGACATGTCCGGCGACGTGTTCGGCAACGGGATGCTGCTGTCGCGGAACATCACGCTCGTCGGTGCATTCGACCACCGGCACATCTTCCTCGATCCCGACCCCGATACCGCCGTGTCGTACCGCGAACGCGAGCGCCTCTTCGGACTGCCGACGTCGTCCTGGACGGACTACGACCGCGAGAAGATCTCGACCGGTGGCGGCGTGTGGTCTCGGTCGGCGAAATCGATCACCCTGTCACCTCAGGTGCGGGCGCGCCTCGGCATCGAGTCCTCGTCGCTCGACCCCGACGAGCTGATCCAGGCGTTGCTGCGCGCACCGGTCGACCTGCTCTGGAACGGCGGCATCGGCACCTACGTCCGGGCCGCGAGCGAGACCGACGTCGACGCTCAGGATCCGGCCAACGACCGCGTACGGGTGTCGGCAGGGGAACTCCGGTGCGCGGTCATAGGCGAAGGCGGCAACCTCGGGTTGACGCAGCAGGCCAGAATCGACTATGCGGGGGATGGCGGGCGCATCAACGCAGACTTCATCGACAACGCAGCGGGAGTCGCCACCTCGGATTTCGAGGTGAACATCAAGATCGCGCTCGACGCAGCGGTGCGAGCAGGCACCCTCTCGGCGGAACGACGGAAGTCCCTGCTGGCGCAGGTCGCCGACGACGTCGCCGCGCGGGTACTCGACGACAGCGCGAGCCAGATCCTGGCCATCAGCCTCGCCTCCGCGCAAGCCCGCCATCTCCTCGACAGGCACGTCCGGTTGATCGGCAACCTCGAAAAGGTCGGCGGCATCAATCCACGCACCGAGGGACTGCCCTCGCCCGCGGAACTGAAGCGCCGCGCGACCTCCGGGCACGGACTCACACGACCGGAGATCGCGATTCTCCTTGCGCAGTCGAAGAATCTGGTCTCCCAGGAACTGCTCGCCTCCACCGTGCCGGACGACGAAGTATTCGCTGCGCGCCTCACCGGGTATTTTCCGGACGCCATCACCGAGAACGTTGCCGCTCAGATCGCCGCCCATCCCTTGCGACGGGAGATCATCGCGACGTCGATCGCCGACGAGTTGATCAACCGCGTGGGCCCGGGGGCCATCTTCTGGCTACAGGAGCGCTTCGGAATCACCACGTCGGAAGCCGCTTCCGCATACGCTGCCGTGAGCGCAATCTACGAACTGGATGCGCTGTGGGAACGGGCACTCGAGGGTCCGGGCACCGGCATCGAACGACCGGAGTCGCTACTCGACACCAGCTGGTTGATCGAACACGCCGTCTCGTGGCTGTTGCGCCGACGACGGGGAACCGTGGTGCCGGAGAGGGAGATAGACCGGTTTGCCGATTCGGTCCGCAAGCTCGTCGAACTCCCCCGGCGCGAACGCCCGCTCGATGCAGATCTTCCCGGTGCGCTCCAGTTCACGGACACCGCGGACCTACTGGGAATCTCGGTGGAGCGGGTAGCCGAGGTGCACCACGAACTCGGGCAGCGACTCGGCATCGGCTGGGTGGTCGACGCATTGTCGGATCGCACGGGTACCACCCACTGGGACGTGCTGGCCGCGGCGGCGGTGCACGACGACCTGTCCGACCTGCACCATGCGCTGACAGTCCGGGTGCTGCGTGACGACGGCACGGCGACGGGGAACGCAGTCGCTGCGTGGTGCGAGGCCCATTCGCACGATCTGCATCGCTTCGAACTCGTCGTGGATGCGGTTCGCGGGGACGGCGAGGTCGACCTGGCGAAAACCTGCGCCGTCACCGCCGCGCTGCGCGCTCTCGACAACTGAACGAATTCGGCCGGCGGATCCGCGACACGCGGTTCCGCCGGCCGCTCTGCATCCCCACGAATCCAGGTGCCGATCGCGACGGTTGCCTGCGGTCAACGTGAACGAACAATGGAAGTGTGAAAAGTGCGATCGAGTAACAACATCGATACCTGGACGGACGAATCGGTGAGTGGTGGGCGGAGCCAGGAATTGCCCTACACCGTGGCACGATCCTGGTTCCTGATCTCCGGAGCATCCGACCTGCCGCAGTCGATGGGATCCGGCGCCGACGTCGATATCCTCGACCTGGACGACGCCGTACCTCCCGCCAAGAAGCCCGCCGCACGCACTCAGGTCGTGAACGCGCTTCACCATCGACGCGCGTGGATCCGTATCAACGACGTCACCACCGAGTTCTGGAAGAACGACGTCGCGGCACTCCGTGATTCACCAGGTCTTCTCGGCGTCATGCTGGCCAAAACCGACTCGGCGAGCGATGTCGACAAGATCGCCGAAAGACTTCGTGCCACCACACCGGTCATTGCCTTCATCGAGTCCGCCGTAGGTCTCGAAGCTGCAGGAACGATCGCCACACACCCGCGGGTGGGTCGGCTGGCCTTCGGAAGCGGAGACTTCCGCATGGACGTCGGAGCGGGCACCGACCGTAACGCCCTGACGTACGCGCGTTCTCGGCTGGTCGTGGTGAGTCGCGCGGCGGGTCTGCCCGCCCCGATAGACGGGCCGACAGTGCCCGATGACCAGATCCTCACCGTCGACGAAACCGAGTATGCGGCCGGTCTGGGTATGACCGGCCGCATGTGCTTACACGCGTCACATGCCGCCACGATCAACACGGCCCTCAGCCCGACCGATCAGGAAATCTCGGACGCCGAAGAACTAATCACCCTGCTCGGACCCGATGGCGCCAACGCACGAAAGGGAAGCGATCTGCCTCGGCTCGCCAGGGCCCATCGAGTTCTCGACCGGGCGCGGATATTCGGCATGAATGCCCTCGCACCCGAGCTGCACTGAACCACTGCGTGCTTCGCCGGAAATCGACGGGCACTGGGGAAGAACACCTCGAGTGGCCGATCACGCTGACGGGCCGACGGAACAGTCGGCCCGTCAGCGGGTCCGTCACGGAGCGGGCCGTCTCGGGTACTCGCACACGATGAGGGCGAGCAGCAACTCGGCACGCACGTACGCCGAGGTCAATGAGCACTCGAGAATGCGCTCGATTCGAGCCACTCGGGTGCGCAGAGTATGGCGGTGAATCCCCAGGACCGCTGCCGCAGATGCGAGGTGCCCATTCGCCTCGAGGAGCGCCCGAAGGGTCGACAACAGGGCGGTACGGTTGACGCGGTCATAATCGTCCACACGCCCGATTGTCGACTCGCCCACCACTCGTAGTACCTCACGACACGGCGTCGACACCAAGAGCTCGCCACTTACGATCTCCCCGAAGTCCAACACCGCGGCACCCTCCGACGCGGCGGCCGCAGCAACGTGTGCCTGCCGCGAGGCATTCGCCACCTCAGCGACAGGCAGCGCTGCGCTCAGCCCGATACGCAACCGTGAGCGAATCGCAGGGGGCAGGTCTGCGAGCAACTCTCTGCACCCTTCGACATCGGTGCCACCGCTGAGCAACACGGTAATTCGGGACGCATTCTCGTAGAGGAAACGTGGCCGCCCGGACCTGTCGAGTTCGTGGGTGAGGACCGTTCTCACGAGCTCGAGGTCGGCTGCCGACAGACCACCGGTGTGAACACCGAGAACGCGAACCGAACCATCGGTACCTGCCGCAGCCGCGAAGTACACATCCGGCGCCACTGCATCGGTGGTGATGGTTGGATGTCCGATCACCAATGCACCTGCTCCCCGCTGATCGTCATCGACATCCATACAGATCTAACGCGGTGGTTTCTTCACGACCTGCTTGTCGTGCCGCCCATATAGAGCACATCGGCGAGGGGTTCACCGGCCCGGATACGGGCAAGGATGTCCGGTTCGGCAGCGTCGGACGCGAGGGCCAGGTCGACAACATCTGCCGCACCGTCCGGGGTCAGGACCAGGACACCGTTGTCGTCGGCGAGGACGATGTCACCAGGGTTGACGGAAACACCGCCGATCATGACCGGTACGTTGATCGCGCTGTTGTCGCCGTCATACCTCTTGGTGGTGAGAATCGAAGTGCCGCGGGAAAATACCGGCAGACGACCCTGCCGCAGTTCGACGATGTCGGTTACCACTCCGTCGACGACGATTCCCACCGCGCCGGCGGCAAGTGCCGCGCAGGAGGTGACAGCTCCGACCGAAGCGTGAGCCGCGTCGCCTCCCATGTCGACGATCAGCACGTCACCTGGTGTCAGGGCATTCAATGCGTGATTCATCGCCACCGCATCCGCATCCGCAATGCGCACCGTCAGTGCGCGGCCCACCACACGCACATCGGAGAGAAGAGAACGGATGGCCGGATCCACGAACCCCTCTTCGAGGTAGTGCCCGATGGTCGGAAAGCTGACCCGGTGAAGCTTGGCCAGCAGCGCCGACGAGGGGGGCAGCATCTGCTGCGGAGTGGACGATTGAGCTCGAGTCATGATGTTCCTTCCGGGATCGAGTTCTCGGCGAGGACGGCCACGCACTCGATCTCCAGGGCGATTCCGAAGATATCGACGCACACAGTGGTTCGGGCGGGCAGGTCGCTCCCGAAGAACTCCGAATAGACAGCGTTGTACGGTTCCAACTGCCCCGGGTCGGTGAGGTAGGTGTTCACCTTGACCACGTTCTGCAGGGAAGATCCGGCCTCACGCAGCGTCGCCTCCAGATTGGCCAGAGTCTGACGCACCTTGTTGTCGAAGGCATCCGGCTGATCGCCGAGGTTCGAGATGGCGGGAAGCTGACCCGAGGTGAACACGAACCCGTTGGCCACCACTGCATGAGAGAACGGTCCGACCGGAAGCACGTCGCCGGACACTATGCCTATACGCCGCATCAGACCCGGACCCGCTCAGGATCCGCCTCTGGGAGAGAATTCTCGGCCGGCGCTTCGTCGGCCGAGTCGAGACTGTTCCGCAGCGTCTCCGTCAGCAGCAGCAGAGCAACGATCGAGACTGCCGCCGATCCGATCATGTACCAGGCCACGGACGACCCCGAGCCAGTAGCACTCAGGAGCGCCGTCGTGATGGCGGGGGTTGCGGCACTCCCCAGCAGTCCGGAGAGCATGTACGCGATAGACAGACCCGAGTACCGGACCCGGGGGCCGAACAGCTCCGCCAAGAATGTGGCGATGGGGCCGTAGTTGGCCGAGAAAGCGGTCATCATCATGATGTAGGCGAAGATCACCATCGGGACGGACTTGGTATCCATCATCCAGAACATGGGGAAGGCGACGACAGCCTCTGCGAGTATGCCGCCGATGATCACGGGTTTGCGCCCGATGCGGTCGGACAGTGCGCCGAATGCCGGAATCATGAACAGCCCTGTGGCGCACGCAATCAGAACCGCCAGCAGCATGGTGTCGCTGGAGAAGCCGAGCTGCTGCTTGCCGTAGGTGAGTCCGAAGGCCACCATGATGTTGAACGCGGTGCCGGTGGACAAGGTGGCAATACCGCCCAGCAGAACCTGCTTCCAGTACTTGCGCATGAGAACCACGAAGGGAATCTTGGCTTTCGCGCCGGCTTCCTTGACCGCCTGGAACGACGGTGTCTCCTCCAGAGTCAAGCGGATGTAGAGGCCGACGGCCACCAGGAGAGCGCTCGCCAGGAACGGAATACGCCAACCCCAGGTAAGGAGAAATTCCTCCGGCGAGGTCGCGGCAATGATCAGGAAGACCAGATTGGCGATCAATGTTCCGCCGGAACCCCGACCTGGACCAATGAGCCGTAGAATCCACGTTTCGTCTTGGGCGAGTGTTCGACCACCATCAGAACCGCACCTCCCCATTCGCCGCCGAGCGCGAGGCCCTGGATGACCCGAAGAGTCAACAGCAGGATCGGGGCCATGATGCCGATCGCCGAGTAGGTGGGTAACAGTCCGATCGCGAAGGTTGCCGCACCCATGGTGATCAGAGAGATCAGCAACATGGACTTCCGGCCCAATTTGTCACCGAAGTGGCCGAACAGAGCGGCGCCGACGATCCGGGCGACGTACGCAGCGGCAAACGTGCCGAAGGCCAACATGGTTCCGACGAGCGCGTCGAAGCTCGGGAAGAAGATCTTGTTGAAGACCAGGGCCGAGGCCGTGGCAAAGACGAAGAGGTCGTACCACTCGACGGTTGTGCCGATAACACTGGCCGTCGCGATCTTGCGCATCTTGCTCTTGATATCTTGCGACGCCGGGCCGCCGACTGCAGATTGAGCCATGGGTTCTCCAAAGAACGGCTGGGAAAGAGTGCCGGGTAGCTGACCACTCCCGATGACATCAACTATCCGCTGTGACAGGAGACACCTTCAATAGGGAAACACACACCGTTTACAGCTTCCCGGTGGGCAGATTCCCACCTCCCGGTCCACCTCGGTGCGGCCGTGACACATTGAGCCCGCGTGGCGGCAATGCAGCGATCCGGGAGCCGTTCTCGCAGAGAACGACTGGCCGCCAGGTGCCCTGGCGCTCCCGGGTGTGAAGCGAGGTGACGATCGTGACATCTGCTGGAAACATCTGTCCGCACGCACTGCCAGGACTCGCACCGCACCGCCGATGCCCCGGTTGCCGCGAGGTACGCGTGCGGAGTGGGGGCACCGGTGGGCACAGTCGGTACATCGATCACCGGTGTGTCGACTGCCGACCCGCGAGCACCCGCACTCGGTGCCGAACGGCGA
The DNA here is from genome assembly GCF_048381435.1 of Rhodococcus mengyinensis. Taxonomy (NCBI): domain Bacteria; kingdom Bacillati; phylum Actinomycetota; class Actinomycetes; order Mycobacteriales; family Nocardiaceae; genus Rhodococcus; species Rhodococcus mengyinensis. The sequence goes on from NZ_JBLWIT010000085.1 coordinate 16,701, forward strand.
ACCAGCCCGCGATCAGTGCCGGGATCACGACGACAACCGACGCGACCGTGTACGTCCCGACCGGATGGTCGAGCGCCATGAGAACAAGGACCGCCGCGACGAACACCAGCGTCGCGTACGACGAGTACGGGGCGAACGGCATTCTGAACGCCGGGCGTTCCGCCACCCCTCGAGTCGCCCACCGGTGCAACTTCATCTGACACAGCACGATCACCGCCCACGTCGTCAGCGTGCCGAGCGAGGAGACGTTGATCGCGATCTCGAAAGCGTGATCGGGGACGATGTAGTTCAGTCCCACCCCGATCAGCGTCACCACCGCTGTGAGGAGGATTCCCCCGTAGGGCACGCCGGAGCTGCTCATGCGAGCGGTGAACCGTGGTGCCGTCCCGCTCATCGCCATCGACCGCAGGACTCTGCCCGTCGAGTACAGTCCAGCATTCAGACTGGACAGCGCTGCGGTCAGCACCACGAAGTTCATGACGTTGCCGGCGCCCGGTATGCCCAGCTGGGTGAAGAACGTGACGAACGGGCTCTGCGTCGGGCTGTAGTCGGTGTACGGCAGGAGCAGGACGAGCAGCAGCACGGCACCGACGTAGAACACCATGATGCGGACGATCACACTGTTGATCGCGCGCGGCATGATCTTGGCGGGATTCGGTGTCTCTCCCGCTGCGATGCCGACCAGTTCGATGCCGGAGTAGGCGAACGTGACACCGACGATCACGATGACCAGGGGAAGCATGCCGTTCGGGAGCCATCCACCGTTGTCCGAGATGAGCGCGAAGCCGGTCGCGTGACCGTCGACGGGGAAGCGGAGCGCGACGACGATCCCGCCGATCACCAGGAACGAGACGAGCGCGACGACTTTGATGATCGCGAACCAGAACTCGAGTTCCCCGAAGACTTTGACGGACAACAGGTTGACGAACAGGACGATCGCCAACGCACCCAACGCGAGCACCCACTGCGGAACCGAGGTGAAGAAATGCCAGTAGTGGACGTAGATCGCGGCGGCGGTGACGTCGACGATCGAGGTGATCGCCCACAGCATCCAGTACATCCACCCGGCGACGAATGCCATCTTCTCGCCGTAGAACTCCCGGGCATACGACACGAAGGATCCGGACGTCGGCCGATGGAGCACCAGCTCGCCCATCGCGCGCAGCATCAGGAAGGCGAAGAAGCCGGTGACCGCGTACACGACCACCAGGGCGGGCCCGGCCGAGGCGAGGCGGCCGCCGGCTCCGAGAAACAGTCCCGTCCCGATCGCGCCGCCGATCGCGATCATCCGGATCTGCCGGGTCTTGAGGTCCTTCTTGTAGTCGCCGTCCCCCTCGTGCGACAGGCGTGCCGAGGAGTCCGACGGAATGTGTACCGCAGGCGATTCGGGTGAATGGCTCGTACTCACAGTGCTCTCCTAGTCCAGTCGAACAGGTTTGATCGAGTCGAAAAGGTCACCGGGGCCGGGATTCGACGGCGGCGTGGTTCCACCGAACTGATTCATGACCCCCCACACCGCGTTGAGGCCGGTGGTGACGGCGCCTTCCGCCCACCCACCGGTGAACGAAATGTCGTCACCGGCGAGATAGATCCCCTTGTGCCCGGGTTCGAAGTCCGACTGTTCGAAGTGTGTGAACAACCGCTCCTGGTAGCGGTAGTGCCCGGGCAGGTTGTCGCTGAAGGCACCCATGAAATGGGGATCCGCCTCCCACGAGACGGTGACCGGTTCGCCGATGATGTGCGAGGCGATATCGACACCGGGGTAGATCTGGGCGAGCGAGTGCAGCATCATCTTCACGCGCTCGTCGGCGTCGAGTGGCATCCACTTGAGGGAGTCGTCGTTCCAGGTGTACGACAGGCAGATCAACGCCGGCTTGTCCGGTCCGTCGTCGAGCAGATACGTGCCGCGGGTGATGCGGTCGGTGAGGGTCGTGCTCATGACGTCGCGACCCGTCTCGGGATCGACGTCCTTCCAGAACGGACGATCCACCATCACGAACGTCTTCGAGGCCTGCATGTAATGGCTACGTTCGATTGCCATCCAGAGCTTCTGGCTGAACAGCTCTTCACTGCACTCGATACGGGCCGACAGCAGCCACGACTGACAGGTGACGACGGCCGCGTCGTACGACTCTTCGTTTCCCCACCGATCCATGATCGCGATCCGGCCGGGACCACCGCTGGGCGTACGGTCGCGCCTGATCCGCTGCACCCCGGACCGGGGTGATCCGCTGTGGAGGGAGGCAAGAGTTGTTCCGTCCGGCCAGTGGACGAGGTCTGCGGGAGCGTGGTTCCACAGTCCGTGCGGTACCTGATCGGCGCCGCCCAGGATGCGCTGCTGGTGCGCGTCCGCGTCGACGTAGACGACACGCAGGACCTCGAGCATCGAGTCCGGGAAGTTGGTATCCCATCCGCCGGTGCCGAATCCGACTTGCCCGAACGCCTCCCGATATTCGAAGGGCAGTGTGGAGAAGGCTTTCGACGATTCGAGGTATCCGTAGAAGGACATGCCGTCGAACGCAGGCACCAGCTCGTTCCAGATGCGCTTGATCTTCTTCAGGTCGCGGTCTCGGATTGCGGTCTGCATCTCCGTGAAGGCGGCCCGCTCCTCGAGGCAGTCACTCCATGCCGCGGAGACGTCGTGGAAGAATTCGGGCAGCTCGTCCGGAGTGTGGGCGTAGTGCGCCTTACCGCCCAGCTCGACGACCGTGCTCGAGCTCGCGTCGGTCAACGGGTTGGGGAACGGTGCGGTGTTCAACCCGAGCAGATCGACATAGTGGAAGAAAGTCTGCCCCGACACCGGGAACCGCATCCCGCCGAGATCGGCTACCGGTCCCCCGTCCGTCCCGAATCTCTTGCCTCGCATCCGCCCGCCGATCTCCGCGGATTCGTAGATCACCGGATGGAGGCCCATCTTCATGAGCTCGTACGCTGCGATGAGTCCGGCCATGCCGGCGCCGACGACGGCAACCTTGCGACCGTATGCCTCGCTCGGCACGGAGCCGATCCCGGCGGGGTGACGAACGTACTCGTCGTAGGGAAACGGGAAATCGGGGATCAGCATCGTGATCGGGGCAGAGGAAGACACACTACTCCTTCAGGGTGGTTCGGTTCGGAAGATGTTTCTCGTCAGTACAAGTCGAGTCGGCGCGACCGCAGGTACGGATTGTCCGCTCTGGCCGCACGAATCGCTTCGCTCGTGATGTCGGCGAAGATCAGCTTCGCCTCGTCCCCGGCCTGCGCCGCACGGGATCCGTCCGGCGCGACGATGCAACTGCGGCCGGCGAACCCGGTGCCGCACTGATTGGCGTACGCGATCGCCACCGTGTTCTCGAGTGCGCGCGCCGGCACGAGCAGGCTTGGCACGGCGGCGGAGTCGAATGTCGAAGACACACGGGTGGGTACCGCCGTGGGCACGAGCACCAGGTCGGCCCCTGCGACGGCGAGAGCGCGCACGTACTCCGGGAACTCGACGTCGTAGCAGATCCCCAGCGCGACTGTGAGATCGCCGAAACGAACGACGGGCGACAATTCCGTGCCCGCGGCGAAGAACTGCGCCTCCTCCGGGCCGAAGAGGTGCGACTTCCGGTAGTGGAGCACCTGTGTGCCGTCACTCCCGAACAGGGTGGCGGTGATGAACCGTCCAGAACCGGACTGTTCGACGGTAGAGGCGACGACAGCGATACCATAACTCTCCGCCAGCTTCGAGACCGCCTGTCGCACAGGAGCACCGTCGAGGTGGTGAATCCTGGCCGGCGCGTATCCCGTGGGAAACAGTTCGGGGGTGACGAGAATGTCCGCCCCGCCGTCTGCCGCATCCGAGGCCGCGGCGGCGAGGGTGTCGAGATTCGCATCGACGTGCCCGACCGCGGACGTTGCTTGAAGGACGGCAATACGCACTGGAAAACTCCGGAATTGGTTTGGGAACTTGGTGAATTCAAGTCTGCTGGTGAACTGCGCCACATCCAATGACAGCGGTCAACGAAAACGCGGGGCAGAAATGGGCGAAAGCACATCGATTCGGAACTTTCCTGGTGCTCGCCGGATCCGCTGTACACAATGGGTTCGGATGGTCCACGATTGTCACCCGGAGCAATTGCCTCCTCACGACTTCGACGCAGGGCGTGCCCGACCACATGGATCTCAGGACCGGCGCCGCGGGCTCGCGTTCGGTCCGGCGGCGCGTTTGTGCGTTAGGGTGTGTCTCCCAATGATTTGTGGTGTTGTGCTGCAGAATCTTCGGTGTGGCAGACGTTGTTGATCGGTTTGAGGTGTTGACGGACAAGCAGTGGGAGTTGCTCGCGCTGCTCTTGCCCAGTTCCGATGGGCTCCGGGGGCGGAAGTTCCGGAACAATCGTGTGGTGGTCGAGGGGATGCTGTATCGACTGCGGACCGGGGTGCCCTGGCGGGATCTCCCGTCGCATTTCGGGCCCTGGAAGACGGTGTGGAAGCGGCATCGCCGCTACGCCGGAGACGGAACCTGGGATCGGGTGCTGACAGCCCTGGTCGCGATGGCCGACGCCGGCGGGAACCTGGACTGGGCGGTATCGGTCGATTCCACGGTGGTCCGTGTCCATCAGCACGGCGCGAACGCCGCCCGCCACACAGGGGGATCTACCGAATTACACGAACCTGCGTGACGAGCCTGCCGATCACGGCATCGGCCGGTCGAGGGGCGGGTTGACCAGCAAGGCGCACCTGGCGTGCGACGGTCACGGGCGCCCACTGTCGGTGCTGGTCGGCCCCGGCCAAGCCGGTGACAGTCCGATGTTCGCCCACGTGCTGGAGGGTATTTGCGTCCCGCGGCTCGCCGGCGGAGCGCACCGCACGCGCCCCGACGAGGTCCGGGCCGACAAGGCGTACTCATCACGGGCCAACCGGGAACTGCTGCGCAGCAGAGGCATCAAGGCGGTAATCCCGGAGAAGACCGATCAGGCAGCGAACCGGGTGAACAAGGGCCGCGCGGGCGGGCGGCCACCGAACTTCGACCCGGAGTCCTACAAGGGGCGCAACGTGGTCGAACGGGCCTTCAACAAGGCGAAACAGTGGCGTGCGGTGGCCACCCGCTACGACAAACTCGCCCTCACCTACCGCGCCGGATTCCTGCTCGCCGGCATCGTCGAGTGGCTCAAACTATTAGGAGACATGTCCTAGT
>NZ_JBLWIT010000086.1:0-14485 GCF_048381435.1 Rhodococcus mengyinensis
CCGTAGTGGCCGTGCTTAGCGACTGATCCGGAGTCAGCTGCCACTATCTTTGCAGGTCACGGTATCGCGAACATGCTCTCGACAGTCCCCGCAACCGGGTACGAACAGCGAAACCATCGCCTTTGCGTTATGGGTTGTCGCCGAAGAGCTGCGTGACGTTGCGTTCCCTTTCGCGCTTCACGTTGGCCCGTGCGCCGTCGAGGGATCTCGTGAGTCTGGTTCGTTCCTTCTCCGACTCCGCCAGGCTTCGGGTGAGATTCCTGATCAGCTCGCGCAGTCGTGTGTTCTCCTCGACAAGGTGGACGCCGTCGGCGTCATAGAGCATCCCGGTGAGGGCGCTGACCTGCTCGTCACGCCGCTGAATCCCTGACCTGAGCGAGGTGACAACTGCCTCGGCGTTGAGTGCTCGTTCGCGCCAGGATGCGGTCTGCGTATCGAGCGACTCCTCGGCCCTTGTGGTCGCTGCCCGGACTGAATGCTTCCGTGCGTCGAGGACTGCCTGAGTGAGCTCGGGCCGCTTCTGGCTGTAGATGAACGTTCGTCCAACCCCGGCGAGAGTGCACACATCAGCAACGGTGAACGGAACCCCCGCCTTCACGAGTCGTGAAAGCGCCTGGCGCACCCTATCTTCACAAGCTTTCGACTGGGCAGTGCGCCGCGCAATTGCCTCAGCTGGCCGTCGCTCCGTGGCCATCGTCACCGCCTCCCACTTCGTTGGAATTCTGATCCAATTCTCCTGCCGTCCAGCCGATGGAGAACACCGGGCTGAAGTAGTCCTGGGCTGGACTTCTCAAGTCGAGTTGTTCTGCGGCCTCCAACAGGCCGGCGTCCTCGAGCGCTTCCCTGAGGCCGTCGATCACTGGTTCCCACTCGCGCCACTGGCTCAAGATGTACTCGCGCGCCTCCTCGGTGGGTGCTCCCTCCGCGAACTGGTAGTCGGCGTCTCGTTTCCGTTCCCAATACGCGAGATCCGCACCGGTGAGGGCGAAGTGCTCACACACGCCGCCAGGTCCGGTGGTGCAGTTCTTCTGCTTTGGACAGAGCGCGCCACCAACGACCGGGCCGTATCGGCAGAGGCCGTGCTCCACGGGCACAACCGCAAGGTCTATTCGAGCGGCAGTTGACGTGCTGTCGGCAAAATCGCTGGGTTGCGCCACGATGGCGCCAGGCTTACTGGTGCCTGGCCCGCCTGCCCAGAACATCTGGAGGTGGCGGACGGTGGTTTCGTCGCTGTACCTTCCGTAGAAGGCGAGAGCGGCATCGGAGAAGTGCCCGAGAATCTGCTGAACGAGCTTTGGTGGTGCCCCGTTGTCGAGGAGGGTGGTTGCCATCGTCGCACGTGTCCGGTGCGACGTCACACCTGCGACTCCGATCTGTTCCAGCCACGTCATCCACGAATCTTGAAAACCGCTGAAGGAGAATGGTATAACCAGGTCAGGGTTGCTGCTCGGGCGTGGAAACAGCGGCATCTCCCGGTCCCAATTGGTCTCCAACGCCGTCGCCTGGCGCTTTCCGAGCTTCGACAATTCCTTTGCATACCGTTGGCGCAGTAGTTGCCGGGTTTTCTCTTGCCGCTTCAGCAGTCTCTGATAGACGGGTTGGTGGCACGGAATGCCGTAGTCAAGTTGACCTGCTTTCGATATGTCCCGCCACAGGTAGGGCTGCATCGCGCCCACAAAGCCGATACATCCGAGGCGTAGCGTGAGTGTCTCATTGATTCGCCCGCCCTGGAATGCATGAGTTACCCAGATGTCGGCGATCCCAACGTCGTTTGTGTCCAAATCCTCGAGCTTCGTGATGCTCTCGTCCGATACCAGACGCATGAACTCCTCGTCGCTGAGCGGTCGTGGGCGAGGACTGGTCTTCGGCCTGGAGTACTCCGGAAAGCGGAGGATGAAGCTCTCCGTCTTACGCGCGATCGTATTGTGGTTCAACGCGTGAAGGAGAACGATTCGTGCGTTCGTGGTGAAGTTGAACCGTGCGCGAACCAAGGCGGTGCGCTCGTCCTTGACTGGGCGATTGGGCGGCTTGATGCACGGGACGTGAATATTTTCTGATACCCAGATATTCCAGAGATCGCCGAGTGCCGCCGAATCCTCGCTGGTGAGAATTTCTGCCACGTTGCCGCCGTCCTGACGGATTTGGCGGAGCATGAAGGACAGGACGATCACGCTGGTTATACGTAGTTGGATGGTTGGCAGCGTGGCACGCTTCCCGTTGGTTGCGAGTGCCTGGTCGGAAAGATAGTCCCACAGAACATCTCGAAGCCATCGCTGTGACACGTTTCGAAGATCAAACAGGTAGCGGCGGTGTCGCACCGACGATGATTGGAAGGGCTCGCCACCGACAAACACCGGGTCGAACACGCCAGCATCTTTCGCCGATTTGGCGTCGAGGAGTAGCGGCCGGGCCGCGATCGGCAGGTCCGTGAGTACTCGTTTGACCATGCTGCCGCGTTTCGCTGCGCCCGCGATGGCCTCGACACGTGGATCGGCCAAGGTCTCAATGCCCTCGGCTGCGAGTCGATTGAGTGCTTCCCTGATGTCGAGCGGACGCCACTGGGTCCGGTTCGGCGCCTTGGCGTGTCTATAGATGCCGTACCGGACCTCTCTTTGAACGTTGGCCGGAAGGTCCGAGAGTGAGAGCAGGCCACGACTCTCGTGCGGCTGCATTGCATCCCCGGCGTCTTCCCTGGAGAACCATTCCTCGGCTTGCCGCCGTGTGGGAGGCTTCGTCAATGACTTGCGCCAGCGTGACCACACGTGCTGGTGTCCGCGGCAAACCCGCCGACTGGCGGCGCCTACCCCAATCGTCATCGTAGCGTCACGCACACAAACCCCGAGTTCGCAGCAGGCGAAAGGAGGAAGTGGAACTGCAGTTGACAGCCAGTCGGGCCGCGGTATGCCGCACTCCGATGCCCTCATTCTCGCGTTGTTGTGCTGCACGCAGAGTCCTCGTGTCACTGCTTCACGATGGGACCCGCACACCTCGCAGTCCCTACCGCGTTCGAGGGCCCACCCGAACCGTAGACTCCGTTGTGGCTGAGCCTGTTCGGCGAACTCATCGAGCGTCAATCTGTCCTTCGCCTGAAGGTACTTGGTCGCGTGAGCCTCGCAGAGACGGAGCGTGTAGCTCCCGCACATCATTGCCGCGCAGTTTGGAACCCGGCACGCCCACCCAAACGTGTCGTGATCGGGCGGAAACTGGATCGGCTCGTTCTTCATCCACTCGGGGAAGAACTCGCTGGCGATGGTGTATCGCCGCTCGATGCTGAGGTTATCTATGTCCGAATCATGCGCTACTACTGTGAGTGTCGGATACCTGCTGGTAGTCGTTGCCACTGCGCCAGCCCTCACTTCCGGTCCGGCACGAGGTCGTGCTCTGCGCTCGGACGTGCAGTTGCTGTCCAGTACTGATCGAGGTGCAAAAGTACCGATGAGCTAGCCGACTTGCCGTAGAGCTCCGTGACCATTTCCGGTCTGGACCAGCCGAATTCCTCCGCCACTTCTTCGGCGTTAAAGTCCGTGACCGCATAGAAATCCGAGGCAGCCTTGTGGCGAAACGCGTGTGGCGTGACACGGGTCGGCAGCTCGGCTCGTTCCCCCGCTCTCCGAAGCATGCCTCGAACACCAGTTGTCGTGAGAGCAGCGCCCGGCGTTCGACCATCCGTGTGGACGAGTACTTGCTGGTGATCAATGAAGTGCTGGACGGTCTTGTATTCGTCGAGGAGGTACGCGTGGAAGGTGCTGATCATGTCGTCACTCACTGCACGAATGACACCATCAATGACATACCCTTCGGAATTCAGCTGAACCCGGCTCAACGCACCTGGGATCTTGGCGCGAGCACCGTTCGGATTGTCGTTGCGCCCCACCACGTGGATATGTGGATATCGGTGTTGCCCGCAGGGATGATCCGCAACGAGATGAAGGTCGGTAAACCTCAGTCCGCAAAGGCCTCCGACCCGGATGCCGGTGTCGTGCAGCCAGGTCACGATCATGACATCGCGAGCGCTTCTCAGGATGTCCGGTTCAAACAGGGCCTGCACAGTGGCGTCCGTAACTACCCGAGGTCTTCGCGAAGTTCGTTTCGGGGCTAGGGGATTCCTCTGTACGAAGGTGCCCCGTTGCGTGCGGGACGCTGGTGCGTTGAGCTTGCATACCAGGTCTTCGTTCACCGTCCCCGATTTGAGCAGCGACATGTAGAACGCCTTCACGACAGTTGCCACGTTGCACGCGGACGAGGCACCAAGTGGTCGCTGATCAGCACGTCTCCACGGCACAAAGATCTCCGCGCCCTCGTTGGTGAGCGCATTCATGTACCGACGCAAGTCGTCAAAGGTTACCGACTTCGTCTGGATGCCGTTGATGTGCAACCAATTCAGGTGGTCTACCAGACTGAAGGCATAAGTCTGCTGGCTTGCAGTGCCATACGACGCCAACACGCGCATCGAATCGTGATGGAGCTCCCCATCCGAACTAAAGATCCAATAGGAGATTTGCCCACCCCGGTGGCGAACCTGCCGAACGCGGTACCGCTGGCCATCGCTCTCCACGGGTGGCTCCTCATCTCGCGTACATCACATCTAGCACGTGTACGCGACATAGCAGTTGATGACACACCGCGAACGTCGAGAACACGCAAATGTCAGTCGCTAAGGCCGTGCACGGTCGGGTCGTAGGTCGCGGCCCGCAGCGTGGACAGCAGCCGTCCGCGGAGTTTCGCGAACAGGTCCGGGTCTCCGGCGGCGGCGGCGATCTCGGTCATGAGTTCGTCGGCGGGGCCGGCGACCGGGTTGGGTCGGTGATTGCGGAACAGTATCGGCAGCCCCTGCTCCACACACCACAACGCGACGGCCTCGTTGGTGGCGATCATCAGCTCTTGCACGATGACGTAGGCGACGGTCCGCAGTTCGGCGGCGATCGCCACGATGGCCCCGTCCTCATTCGCTGCCCAGCCGCGGGTGAGGTCGTAGAACGCCAGCGCCCCACCATTACGGCGGGCGGTCAGTAGGGCCTGCGCGGCGGCATCCGCCGCGGCCAACGGGCCGTGGAGTGGGTGTGTCGGGTCGGTCAGGATGGCGGGCACCTGCGCGTGATCGACCGCCTTGCACCGTCCGGAGGGGATCTGTCCGCGGGCGACGGCGGTGTCGATCAGTCGGCCGTCGGTGGTGAGGGTGCCGGTGACCTGAAGGCTGGTGCGTGCGGCTTCGGTGGTCAGGGTGGCGGCCTGTTCGGCGGTGTCGCCGAGCATCGGGATGGTGCGGCCCGGCAGGTATCGGGTTTCGGCCCGCAGGAACGCCTGCTCGTCGGCGACCGACCCCAGGCCGACGATGTCGGCGACGCCGGCAACATGAACCTCGACCGCCCAGCCGTGGCCGCCGGGAAGGGGGGTGACGGCGAAGGCGTCGTCGCGGTCCCGCGCGGACGCGGAGTCGATCATCAGCAGCGTGGACAGGTCGGTGGTGGTCGGTGATGCCATGGTCGCGTGCCCCCTTGATTCACTACAGGTCTTCGACGATAACCGGCTGCTGTCCCTGCGGGTCGCCGACACACGACGCCCGGGCCAACCCCCAGGCAGGTGGCGTTTCTCGTGCGAGGTCCCCATGGACTGGTGTGCGGTCAGCATTGCGGTGGTGTCGCTACCCCGGGCCGACGATGTGGACGGTCTTGGCGGTGATTCTCGCGGGGCAGCACCAGTGGTCGCGATGAGGACGCCGAGCCCGTCATCTGGCCGAACACGTGATGATGTTCCCAATTCAGGTCCCCCGGTCTCGTGGGATGTCCTGCTCGACGTCGACGTCTCCCAGCCCCCGGACATGATCGCCTGAGGCCCCGTCCGCACACGGTCACACCGCCGGCCCACACGGGCCTGCGACCTCGTGGAGTCCACGCGCGGCGTCGGCACACAGCCGGGGTCGAAGAAGGGACGCGGTCCCCATCAAGGGGCGTTCCGGGGTGCACTGGAACTACACCTACGGGCATGTCCCACCGAAGGCGACCAGCCGGTGAACGTGTATGCCACGGGCAGCTGGGATGACGTGCGGCGGGCGTATCGGCGGGGTGTGCTCGCAGGCGACGAGTGGGCCCTGTTCGAGGGCACCCGCACCGCACGTCAGGCGCAGCGCGCTACGGGCACGGCGGTGAGCGTGGTCGGAGAACCACTGCGCGAAACAGTTTCTCGGCAATTTGGTGCACCTGGGCCAGCACGGGCAGCCGCTGCACCCGGACAGTGGCCGGAGCCCCCTCGACCTGTGTCGGGCACCAAGGATCGGAGCGGTAACGGCGAGACGGGATCCGGTTTCCTATGGGCGTCCGCCGGTAACTGCGCGCAGCCACGCCCACGGTGGCCGGGGTGTGTGGACATCGCGCAGTGTCGGTGACGACCTCTACGCTGACGGTGCACGATGGCAGGTGGTAGCGACGAAGGACGCGGACACTGTGTCCCCGGTCGCCGTGGACGGTTGCCACCGGGGTCGGATCAGTTGAGGACGGGAGATCGACATTCATTCGCACAGCCAGGACTTTCATCTTGCGGAGATCACTCGTGCCACAGAAATGGCTCGCACGCTGAACCGCGTGCAGTGGGGGTTCATTGCCGCCGCCGGTGCCTGTGCGGTGCTCTATCTCGTGTTTGCCGCGTGGTGGTGGTTTCTGGCGATGGTCTTCGCGGCGGGAGCGGTTGGCGTGGCGATTTTTCACCTCCGGGTGGTGCGAAAGGGGTTGAAGGCGTCCCGCGCGTTTCGTGCCGTCGGTTCGACGGACCCGCAACACCGGGAGGGCTGAAGTCGGCCTTGTCAGATGTGGTGAAGGAGATCGGGCAGAGGTGAGGGCACGGTGATGGTGGCGTGTGCTATCCACATCCTCCCCGGAGCGGGGTCGCCGGGTGTGCCAGGTCTTCGACCGCCGGGCGGCTGCAGGTGAATCCGATCCGGCCGAGAATGCGTGTGCATTCCCGGCCCGGCCCGGCGTGTGCAGAGCTTCGCGAGTTCGCCGTACGCGGCCTTGCCCGGCAATTCGGTGAGCTCGGATGCAAACGACTGCCAGACGGCTTTGGTCCCCACGCATGCGTCCGGGGAGCCGGAGCAGTACCAATCCGGGTCGGCGCCCCCCTTCGCCCCAGCCGCGGCGGTCGCACTCGGTGATGGTGGTCCTGAGGACCTGTTCGCCGTCGGGCGTTCGACCCATTCCTGGGTGCGGCGGATCGGAAGCTGCCAGCACACATCGGGACGTCCCGGGTCGGCGCCCCGCTGGTTCCCCACCATGAGGAGATGCGGACGTACGGCGCGGCGAGGGGGATCGGTCAGGTCGCGTCGCTGGGGTCGGCGCCGGTCACGGCCCGGGCGGTGGCGGCAACGGCGGGATCCGTGCCGGTGATGGTGCCGCGTGTCTTCCCGGAGAGAAGTTCGAGGACGTCGAGGGTGGGGCTGGCGACGGCAGCGGTTCCGAGGGTCGGACTGCCCTTCGTGCGCCAGCCGAGGCCGAGCAGCAGGTTGCGGATCTCGCGGGTCCATTCCTCGGCCGGGATGCCGCTGGCGACGACGGCGAGTGCCAGCCAGCCCGCCTGGCGGTCGAACTCGGTCCTGCCCACCGGCAGTCGGGACAGGATGTGTTGCCACAGCGCCGATGGCTGGTTACCGCTCCGGCGGGCGAGCGCGGTCGGCGCCAGTCGGCCCTTGCGCACACTCACCAGGCCGAGCGCTCGCGCGCTGTCGCGGAGTTGCGCGACCGGCCACGTGAGGTCTTCGCGGTTCGCCTTGCCGATCCACCACCCGGTGACGCCGGTCCGCTCGGCGAGCTGCTCGACGAGCGCCGGTGGAAGGTAGCCGGCGCTGGTCAGCCGCACCCCGTCACCGATCAGGTCGAGGAGCACGAGGTACGGCTCGATCAGGCGTGCGGCGTCTGCCTCGGTCACCTCGACCGCGGTGTGTGACGCCGACCGTTCCAGCAGCTGCGTGAGTGCCCGGTTGCCGCCCCGCTCCAGTTGCTCGACCAGCGCGGCCAGTTCCCCGGCCACCCGCAGCGGCGCGGCCACCGCCGCCGCGAGGGCGGTGTTGGCCTCGTCGACGTCGAACCGGTCGGGATGCCAGTCGAGCGGTAGCCAGTCGCGGGCGTGGCCGGCGTCCTCGAACGGGGCCGGGACGGACGACGGGTCGCATCCGCCGCGCACCCACGCCGCCAGCTCCGTGTAACCCCAGATCCCACCGCAATCCTCGGGCGGGCAGGCCATCCGACCGCCGGTGCAGCGCACCTCGGCGGGCGGCTGGTCGAGGAGCGCTTCCACCGCGAGCACGTGGTCCCAGTCGTCGCCGAAGTCGTATTGGTACCAGAGGCGGTCACCGGTGCCGGTCAGCACCTGGTCGAGCCGGACGCCGTTTTCGAGCACGCCGTCCTCGCCCTCCTCGACGTCGAACGGTGTGACGAAGTACGGCGACCGGGGATCGCTGCCCGTGCGGAACCGGTGCAGGTGGCCGTCGAGCCACCCCATCGCGGCCTGGATCACCATGTGTAGCCGGTCGAGGGTGAGGTCGCCGGGCAGCTCGAGCCGCCGCCACACCGGCGGTTTGGCGCCGATCAGGTCGAGCCGGACCCGAAAGCCGCGGATGCGGGTCGGGGCATCACCGACCGTGGGCTCGGGGGTTCGCCGCGCATTCTCGATCAATGCCATCGAACGATCCGCCCCGATCGCGCCCAAGAACGCCTGTTGCTGCTGCGGGGACAACTCGGCCATGAGCTGCTCGGCGAGCCGTCGTACGTCGTCTGAGGTCGGCACGAGATCAGTCAACCATCGACGAGAACCGGCATGCCCCGCCGCTCCACGAACCAGCGCCCGCCGCCGCGATACTGCGGTGGGCAGGCTCGTCCTGTCCTGGATCGGCACCGCGCCGATCCAGGACTCGAGCAGGCACGTCTTTTGCACCCTGCGGTGAGGAATCTGAAGTGGCAGGTCGGGCTTCGTTGAAACTGCTGCGGGACCGGGGGTTAGATGGGTGACCGCTCGGTGGTGGTGCCCCGCGACTGACGTGCCCGGCGCCGACGGTCGGCATCACCCCCTTCACCTGGCCAGACATGTGCGGATGTGTGCAGACGCGGGAGCCTGTCGATCGGTGAAGCAGAATGGGGTGCCATGGACGATGCGGAGTTGGTCGAGCAGGTGCGGCGGCGATGGGAGCAGGGTGTTCCGCCGAAGGTGATCGCGCGTGCGCTGGGTGTGCGGCCGTCGGTGGTGGCGCCGGTGGTGCGACGAATCGCCGCCGAGGCCGACGTGTCCCGAGGCTTGGGGCGGGTGCTGGGGTGCTGGGTCAATTGTGGCTGGAGTGTCGGGCTGGGCCTCGAGCGTCATCCGGAGTGGGCGGAACTGGATGCTCCCGCCGGTGAGGCCGAAGGCTTCGCGCAGGTGCTGGTGGCACGGGAGGGACGGCGTGGTCGGGCGACCGTGCGAGGGTACCTGGCCGATGTGCACTGCCTGGGGGTGAAGAACGCCCGTGATCCCGAAACCATGGATGCGGGCAGGATCCCCACCGCGATCCGCACCTACTATGCGGCGTTCGACCGTCCGGCGGTGGAGATTCCGATCGAACTCGGCCGCGAACTGATCCTCGGGGCGGCGGCGTATGCGCGCGGGCTCGGGTTCGAGCCCGCCGGCGCCTTCGATGAGGATGCCGCCGCGTTCCTGGGTGAGTGGGACGGGCCGGGTCGGATCGAGTTCGGTAGGGACGGTCAGCCGTTCTACCTCAACGGGCCCTACGACAATCCGGCTGCCGTCATTGCGACCCTCGAGCGATCCGTGGGGGCGGGGAACTTCCACGTCTCGGTGGCCGTGGGACCGATGTGACCGCCACGAACACACCTGATACCAAGGGGAACGCCCGGCTCCACGGGCCGTGAGCCGAGCCTCAGCCCACGCCGGCACGTGAACCGCACCGCCACGACCAACCGGACATCGCAGTCAGACCGGCATCGGTATTCGGTTGGATCATGGTGGACGAGCGGGTCGATGTTCGTTGTCGGCTGCACCGCGGGCGGTGTCCCCTACGGTTGTTTCGAGGACGAGCCGGACGGCGACGCATTCGACGTTGCGACCGGATCCGTTCGGCTGGACTGGCACGCGGCCCCGGCCGGATAACCGATCCGGCCCGGCCCGGTCGACTCGACCCTGGTCCTCCATGTGTGCTATCGATCGCCGGCACCCACTTTTCGAGTGTGGCGGTGCCGAACGTGCATGCCGAGAACGGATTCGGTTGTGGTGGCGTGTCTCTCGGACCTGACTCCAGATCCAAACCGGTCGCGAATGGCTACTACGGGGCAGTCGGCCCACCGCGTGTCGAGCTGATCGTCAACGCACTGGCCGAGCATGCCGATCTGCCAGAGGCAACGCGGAATCTCGGAACGGTGGCGGATTCGCCACGTCACCGCCAACCGTTCTAGATATGTGCGCGGTCGGCTATCGGTGTCTGGCGCGCTATCTGCGTTTGCGGGCTGTGTCCGGGCGGCGCCGCGGCCCGCTTGTCATCCTCGGGGGATAGTACGAACGTGGTTGTCGGTGACGGTGGAGCTGCTCGGCGGATGTCACCGGCGGCGGGGACGTTCATCTCGTCGAACAGGATTGGTGCACCTGTCATCGACGAGCACCGGATCCGAAGGTGGTGGGGAAGGGGCTGGGTCCGAGCGTGAGGGTGACCGAGGTGGGGTGGAGTCCGACGTGCGGCCAGGCGGTGGTGATGTTCAGTGACCTGGTGGTTGGGTAGGTGCCGATCCAGTACTGCGGTGTGGTTCGATACGGCCCGGATCCGTCCTGCCCGGAATCGGGTGTCGGGTGGAACGGGTCGGCGAACCCGGCGAGGTCGTCGGCGCCGAGGTGCACGGCCAGGTAGGACCATTGCGCCGACCAGTCCCCGGGGTCGGTCAGGGGCCGGGTTTCGTAGCGCGCGAAGTCGGCGCGGACACCGGTGACGCACAGCGTGAACCGCAGCCCCAGCCCGGACGCGAACGCAGTCGCCGCCGACAGCTCGAGGGCGAGGTCCTTTTCTGCCGCGATCGGCATGCCCGTGTGCACGACGATCCCTCCGGTGGTGGGCGGCGCGAGGGCCGGCCAACGATGGCGGCGCATGCTTCATCGTCGCATCACCCGGCCCCGCGATGCCTGTGAATTTCCTGAGAGTCCCACTCCCAGAAAGTAATTTGAGGCCACAACCTGCAGCCGATAACCGAGATGAGGGTGCGCGCCCACCACAAGCGTGCTGCCGCCCGGGGAGCGTATCTGTCCGTTCCGGGTAGCGGGCGGGGCATGCTGGCCGGATCAGAGGGCGGCGGTGACCAGACCGGCGACGCCGGCGACCGCGACGAGCGCGAAAAGGGTCAGCGGAAACAATCCGAGGGCGGTGCACGCCAGGGTCGTCAGCAAGGCCAGGCCGATGATCACGGCGATACCCGATTCCCAGGACTCGAGCAGCGCCATATCGGTCGGCGCAGCCTCGTCGCGGCCAGTGGCGGGCTGGGTGGTGTGCAAATGCGGGCCGGGGATGGCGGTCACGGGGTGCGGATCCTTTCTGGGCGTTGCTGGTTCGTGCGGGTCCCGGTATCGGGTGCAGAAAATTTAGCACTCTCTATGGTGGAGTGCTAATGCAATATTGCCGTCGGCATGTTGCGGTGGACGCCGTGGTCGACTGCACACGGTGGGAGGCAACCTCAGGTCAACCGTGAACAATGGGTCGTCCCCCGGGGGCAGACGGTCAACCGTCGGCGGACCGGTGACAGGCAGCCTCTGGCGTCCTCCGTTACTCCGCAGGTTCGTGCACCACGCCGACGATTGATCGCGCGCCCCGCGTGCTGGACGGCGGACCGCCGACCCCGCGCGGGCCGGTGATTTCGTAGGTTGCGGTCCGCGCGCGGCGTTCGGCCCCTACGTAGGGGGCCGAGAGGGGACGCGGTCCCGGTGAAGGGGTCTGGCCGCGGCTCCGCGGGTTCGAAAGCGGAGCGGGCGGCGTATGCGGCGAGTACCCTGCCCGCGCCGCTCTACACACCGCGGATCACGCCCTTTTTCGGCCCGGCCGGGCGGTCGTTACACGCCGGGTTCAGTGGTGTTATCGAGGAAGCGGAGAGTCGGATCGGTACTCGGATGCCCACCAGCGAGGACCATCGGGACCGTCAGATCTGGTCCGGTGGCCGGGCTCGGTGGTGGGCGGTGAGCAGGAGGTGGTCGAACCGGGTGCGCAGGACGGTGTTGGGCGCGAGCTCGCGAATGCGGTGACAAGGTGTTCGGCGAGGGTGCGGAGGCGGGTGTTGGTTTCCTGGGAGCGCCAGGTGAGGATGTCGAACGCGCGATCGGCCCGGGGATTCCGTAGACCAGCATCAGCGCGCCTTTGGCCTGCTCGATCACCGCCCGCGATTGCTCGAGGGCGGCGACGGTTTCGTCGACGAAGTCCTTGACGTCGCTGCGGTGGGAGTCGGTGATGTCGATGTAGAGCCCGGTCGTGCCGATCACGGTGCCGGTGTCGTCGAACATCCGGTCCCCGACGACCACTACCTGGCGGACCTTGCCCGGCGGTGTCGATGATGCGGTGCTTTTGTGCTTGCTGCTGAACGGTTCGGCGTCGGTGATCAGCCGGTCCAGGACCGGGCGACGTGCGGCTTGTCCTCGGGGTACTTGTGGGAGAGCAGCAATTCCGTGGTCGGGGTGACTTCACCGGGTCGGTAGCCGTGCATCTGGGCGACGGTGTCGGACCCCCACCGCTGCCCGTCCAGGTAGAAGCGGAAGCTTCCGGCCCGCTGCAACTTGAACCATCCCGAGTCTGATGCACACAAATAACACACTGTGCGCATCAGACTCGGGATGGTTCAGTGGCGCAGCGCGGCGGAGTTCTGGCCGGACCCGATCTGGTCGACCGGGTCCCCCGATCTTGATCAGGCACCAGTTCGCCATCCGGTTCAGCGCGTTGAGGGCGGGGCGGTGGCCCACATGAAGCCGCGCATGGGGATCGCCAGCATCGTCTCCGACTTTTCCGGATGTGCGATCGCCCACGACTTCGGTGCCATCTCACCGACGACGAGGTGCAGGAACGTGACGATGATCAACGCGAGAATGAACCCGGCGACGTCCGCCAGCCACAGTGGGGCGCCCCATCCTTCGAAGGCCGGGGTCAGCCAGTGGTGCACGGCGCCGAGCGCGAGGGTGCAGACGGTGATGCCGAGCTGGGAGCCGGCCAGCAGCACCGACAACTCGGAGGCGCTGCGCAGGGCGGCGCGGGCCGCCCTGCTGCTGGTTGCGGCGTCCTCGAGCCGGTGCCGGCGGGTCCGAGAGATTCCCCGCGCCCTCGGAGCCTGGACTCCCGAAGCTGACCCGACGTGCAGAATAGGACGGCTCCGCTCCTCGGGCGAGCTTCCCGGGGCCGAGGCTCCAATGCCAGCGTTCTCTGCGACTGGGACGCCGTCAACGAACCCGCTGTATCCGCGGCTTGCTGCTGAGCAAAGGCGCCGCATAGCTCTACCGGTCGTGAACCCGTGGACCACACCAGTCGATGACCGTGCGAGCGTAATCGGCGGGGACTTCGAACGGCGGCGCGTGACCCACACCGTGGAGGACCACCAGATTCCAGTCGGGCCGCTGCGCCGTCCAGTCATCGATCGACGCGCGGGCAGCGATGCGATCCTCATCGCCCCAGACAAGAAGAGTCGGCGAGGCGACTCGGCGCATCGCGTCGAGCACGGGTCGCCGGCGGACGAGCATCAGCGACAGCAGCGAGGCATACACCGTGACCGCGCGACCCAAACACCTCGGCGCGACCGCCGACATCTCCTCCCGCATGAGACCGGCGATTTCCGGTGACATTCTCGTGCCCGCAATCGACGCGGGATCGGCCGTTGGCCGCAGCTTCCGGGCGAGGATGCGCCGCCCCGAAACCCGGAGCAGCACCCGGGCGGCCGGTGCGACGATGGCCAACCCCGCCCTGCCGAGGGTTTGCCACATGCGCGCCTCGCCGTCGCTCAGCGGGGGAGGAAGTGCCGGCGCCACCAACACGAGCCCGTCGACCCGTTCGGGTGCCTGGTCGGCGAACATCAACGCCACCATCCCGCCCGCCGACCAGCCGTGCACCGTGACCCGATCGAGCCCGAGTGCATCGATGAAATCGCGCAGGAACAGCGCGTTGGTTTCGATGCTCGTCGCGCGCCGGTTCGGCAGCGCGGTGTGGCCGGCGATCGTGCCGGGTAGGTCTACCGCGATCGCGTGCGCGTGTGGTCGCAGTTCCGCGAGTACGTCGAGCCAGTTCGAGGCGCTGTTGGCCGGGTTGGGAACGAGTAGATGAACCGGCACTTCGGATGCCCGCGTCTGATCGGTTACCAGGTAGTGCACCTTCGTGCCGTGCACATCGACTGTCTTACTGCGAATTCCGGACCACCGAGAGGCACGCTCACCCCAGTCGGTGTAACGCATTACCCCAGGCTACGCCCGCCGGCACGGGGCTCGGGGTGCCGTCAAGGATCGTGTC
>NZ_JBLWIT010000087.1:0-99930 GCF_048381435.1 Rhodococcus mengyinensis
CCGTAGTGGCCGTGCTTAGCGACTGATCCGGAGTCAGCTGCCACTATCTTTGCAGGTCACGGTATCGCGAACATGCTCTCGACAGTCCCCGCAACCGGGTACGAACAGCGAAACCATCGCCTTTGCGTTATGGGTTGTCGCCGAAGAGCTGCGTGACGTTGCGTTCCCTTTCGCGCTTCACGTTGGCCCGTGCGCCGTCGAGGGATCTCGTGAGTCTGGTTCGTTCCTTCTCCGACTCCGCCAGGCTTCGGGTGAGATTCCTGATCAGCTCGCGCAGTCGTGTGTTCTCCTCGACAAGGTGGACGCCGTCGGCGTCATAGAGCATCCCGGTGAGGGCGCTGACCTGCTCGTCACGCCGCTGAATCCCTGACCTGAGCGAGGTGACAACTGCCTCGGCGTTGAGTGCTCGTTCGCGCCAGGATGCGGTCTGCGTATCGAGCGACTCCTCGGCCCTTGTGGTCGCTGCCCGGACTGAATGCTTCCGTGCGTCGAGGACTGCCTGAGTGAGCTCGGGCCGCTTCTGGCTGTAGATGAACGTTCGTCCAACCCCGGCGAGAGTGCACACATCAGCAACGGTGAACGGAACCCCCGCCTTCACGAGTCGTGAAAGCGCCTGGCGCACCCTATCTTCACAAGCTTTCGACTGGGCAGTGCGCCGCGCAATTGCCTCAGCTGGCCGTCGCTCCGTGGCCATCGTCACCGCCTCCCACTTCGTTGGAATTCTGATCCAATTCTCCTGCCGTCCAGCCGATGGAGAACACCGGGCTGAAGTAGTCCTGGGCTGGACTTCTCAAGTCGAGTTGTTCTGCGGCCTCCAACAGGCCGGCGTCCTCGAGCGCTTCCCTGAGGCCGTCGATCACTGGTTCCCACTCGCGCCACTGGCTCAAGATGTACTCGCGCGCCTCCTCGGTGGGTGCTCCCTCCGCGAACTGGTAGTCGGCGTCTCGTTTCCGTTCCCAATACGCGAGATCCGCACCGGTGAGGGCGAAGTGCTCACACACGCCGCCAGGTCCGGTGGTGCAGTTCTTCTGCTTTGGACAGAGCGCGCCACCAACGACCGGGCCGTATCGGCAGAGGCCGTGCTCCACGGGCACAACCGCAAGGTCTATTCGAGCGGCAGTTGACGTGCTGTCGGCAAAATCGCTGGGTTGCGCCACGATGGCGCCAGGCTTACTGGTGCCTGGCCCGCCTGCCCAGAACATCTGGAGGTGGCGGACGGTGGTTTCGTCGCTGTACCTTCCGTAGAAGGCGAGAGCGGCATCGGAGAAGTGCCCGAGAATCTGCTGAACGAGCTTTGGTGGTGCCCCGTTGTCGAGGAGGGTGGTTGCCATCGTCGCACGTGTCCGGTGCGACGTCACACCTGCGACTCCGATCTGTTCCAGCCACGTCATCCACGAATCTTGAAAACCGCTGAAGGAGAATGGTATAACCAGGTCAGGGTTGCTGCTCGGGCGTGGAAACAGCGGCATCTCCCGGTCCCAATTGGTCTCCAACGCCGTCGCCTGGCGCTTTCCGAGCTTCGACAATTCCTTTGCATACCGTTGGCGCAGTAGTTGCCGGGTTTTCTCTTGCCGCTTCAGCAGTCTCTGATAGACGGGTTGGTGGCACGGAATGCCGTAGTCAAGTTGACCTGCTTTCGATATGTCCCGCCACAGGTAGGGCTGCATCGCGCCCACAAAGCCGATACATCCGAGGCGTAGCGTGAGTGTCTCATTGATTCGCCCGCCCTGGAATGCATGAGTTACCCAGATGTCGGCGATCCCAACGTCGTTTGTGTCCAAATCCTCGAGCTTCGTGATGCTCTCGTCCGATACCAGACGCATGAACTCCTCGTCGCTGAGCGGTCGTGGGCGAGGACTGGTCTTCGGCCTGGAGTACTCCGGAAAGCGGAGGATGAAGCTCTCCGTCTTACGCGCGATCGTATTGTGGTTCAACGCGTGAAGGAGAACGATTCGTGCGTTCGTGGTGAAGTTGAACCGTGCGCGAACCAAGGCGGTGCGCTCGTCCTTGACTGGGCGATTGGGCGGCTTGATGCACGGGACGTGAATATTTTCTGATACCCAGATATTCCAGAGATCGCCGAGTGCCGCCGAATCCTCGCTGGTGAGAATTTCTGCCACGTTGCCGCCGTCCTGACGGATTTGGCGGAGCATGAAGGACAGGACGATCACGCTGGTTATACGTAGTTGGATGGTTGGCAGCGTGGCACGCTTCCCGTTGGTTGCGAGTGCCTGGTCGGAAAGATAGTCCCACAGAACATCTCGAAGCCATCGCTGTGACACGTTTCGAAGATCAAACAGGTAGCGGCGGTGTCGCACCGACGATGATTGGAAGGGCTCGCCACCGACAAACACCGGGTCGAACACGCCAGCATCTTTCGCCGATTTGGCGTCGAGGAGTAGCGGCCGGGCCGCGATCGGCAGGTCCGTGAGTACTCGTTTGACCATGCTGCCGCGTTTCGCTGCGCCCGCGATGGCCTCGACACGTGGATCGGCCAAGGTCTCAATGCCCTCGGCTGCGAGTCGATTGAGTGCTTCCCTGATGTCGAGCGGACGCCACTGGGTCCGGTTCGGCGCCTTGGCGTGTCTATAGATGCCGTACCGGACCTCTCTTTGAACGTTGGCCGGAAGGTCCGAGAGTGAGAGCAGGCCACGACTCTCGTGCGGCTGCATTGCATCCCCGGCGTCTTCCCTGGAGAACCATTCCTCGGCTTGCCGCCGTGTGGGAGGCTTCGTCAATGACTTGCGCCAGCGTGACCACACGTGCTGGTGTCCGCGGCAAACCCGCCGACTGGCGGCGCCTACCCCAATCGTCATCGTAGCGTCACGCACACAAACCCCGAGTTCGCAGCAGGCGAAAGGAGGAAGTGGAACTGCAGTTGACAGCCAGTCGGGCCGCGGTATGCCGCACTCCGATGCCCTCATTCTCGCGTTGTTGTGCTGCACGCAGAGTCCTCGTGTCACTGCTTCACGATGGGACCCGCACACCTCGCAGTCCCTACCGCGTTCGAGGGCCCACCCGAACCGTAGACTCCGTTGTGGCTGAGCCTGTTCGGCGAACTCATCGAGCGTCAATCTGTCCTTCGCCTGAAGGTACTTGGTCGCGTGAGCCTCGCAGAGACGGAGCGTGTAGCTCCCGCACATCATTGCCGCGCAGTTTGGAACCCGGCACGCCCACCCAAACGTGTCGTGATCGGGCGGAAACTGGATCGGCTCGTTCTTCATCCACTCGGGGAAGAACTCGCTGGCGATGGTGTATCGCCGCTCGATGCTGAGGTTATCTATGTCCGAATCATGCGCTACTACTGTGAGTGTCGGATACCTGCTGGTAGTCGTTGCCACTGCGCCAGCCCTCACTTCCGGTCCGGCACGAGGTCGTGCTCTGCGCTCGGACGTGCAGTTGCTGTCCAGTACTGATCGAGGTGCAAAAGTACCGATGAGCTAGCCGACTTGCCGTAGAGCTCCGTGACCATTTCCGGTCTGGACCAGCCGAATTCCTCCGCCACTTCTTCGGCGTTAAAGTCCGTGACCGCATAGAAATCCGAGGCAGCCTTGTGGCGAAACGCGTGTGGCGTGACACGGGTCGGCAGCTCGGCTCGTTCCCCCGCTCTCCGAAGCATGCCTCGAACACCAGTTGTCGTGAGAGCAGCGCCCGGCGTTCGACCATCCGTGTGGACGAGTACTTGCTGGTGATCAATGAAGTGCTGGACGGTCTTGTATTCGTCGAGGAGGTACGCGTGGAAGGTGCTGATCATGTCGTCACTCACTGCACGAATGACACCATCAATGACATACCCTTCGGAATTCAGCTGAACCCGGCTCAACGCACCTGGGATCTTGGCGCGAGCACCGTTCGGATTGTCGTTGCGCCCCACCACGTGGATATGTGGATATCGGTGTTGCCCGCAGGGATGATCCGCAACGAGATGAAGGTCGGTAAACCTCAGTCCGCAAAGGCCTCCGACCCGGATGCCGGTGTCGTGCAGCCAGGTCACGATCATGACATCGCGAGCGCTTCTCAGGATGTCCGGTTCAAACAGGGCCTGCACAGTGGCGTCCGTAACTACCCGAGGTCTTCGCGAAGTTCGTTTCGGGGCTAGGGGATTCCTCTGTACGAAGGTGCCCCGTTGCGTGCGGGACGCTGGTGCGTTGAGCTTGCATACCAGGTCTTCGTTCACCGTCCCCGATTTGAGCAGCGACATGTAGAACGCCTTCACGACAGTTGCCACGTTGCACGCGGACGAGGCACCAAGTGGTCGCTGATCAGCACGTCTCCACGGCACAAAGATCTCCGCGCCCTCGTTGGTGAGCGCATTCATGTACCGACGCAAGTCGTCAAAGGTTACCGACTTCGTCTGGATGCCGTTGATGTGCAACCAATTCAGGTGGTCTACCAGACTGAAGGCATAAGTCTGCTGGCTTGCAGTGCCATACGACGCCAACACGCGCATCGAATCGTGATGGAGCTCCCCATCCGAACTAAAGATCCAATAGGAGATTTGCCCACCCCGGTGGCGAACCTGCCGAACGCGGTACCGCTGGCCATCGCTCTCCACGGGTGGCTCCTCATCTCGCGTACATCACATCTAGCACGTGTACGCGACATAGCAGTTGATGACACACCGCGAACGTCGAGAACACGCAAATGTCAGTCGCTAAGGCCGTGCACCGTCGGGTCGTAGGTCGCGGCCCGCAGCGTCGACAGCAGTCGTCCGCGGAGTTTCGCGAACAGGTCCGGGTCGCCTGCCGCGGCGGCGATCTCGGTCATGAGCTCGTCGGTGCTGCCGGCGACCGGGTTGGGTCGGTGGTTGCGGAACAGGATCGGTAGCCCCTGCTCCACGCACCAGAGGGCGACGGCCTCGTTGGTGGCGATCATCAGTTCCTGGACGATGACGTAGGCGACGGTGCGCAGTTCGGCGGTGATCGGCACGATGGCGCCGTCCTCGTTGGCTGCCCAGCCGCGGGTGAGGTCGTAGAACGCGAGGGCGCCGCCGTCGCGGCGGGCGCCGAGCAGGGCTTGCGCGGCCGCATCCGCCGCGGCCAATTGGACTTGGAGTGGATGTGCCGGGTCGGTCAGGATGCCGGGCACCTGCGCGTGATCGACGGCCACACATCTTCCCAAGGGGATGTGCCCGCGGGCGACGGTGACGTCGACCAGCCGCCCGTCGGTGGTGAGGGTGCCGGCGACCCGCAGACTGGTCCGCGCGGCTCCGGAGGTCAGGGTGGCCGCCTGTTCGGCCGTCTCGCCGAGCATCGGAACGGTGCGGTCGCGCAGATACCGGGTCTCGGCCCGCAGAAACGCCTGCTCGTCGGCGACCGACCCCAGGCCGACGACGTCGGCGACACCGGCGATATGGACCTCGACCGCCCACCCGCGACCACCGCTGAGCGGGGTGACGGAGAAGGCGTCGTCTCGGTCCCGAGCAGACGCGGAGTCGACCATCAGCAGCGTGGACGTGTCGGTGGTCGTGGACGATGTCATGGACGCGATACCTCCTTGTTCCGCAGGCAACCGACGATAGCTGTTGGGAGTGAGGCGCGGCGGCGCCGCACCATCCGTACCGGGTTCGGAGAGCCTCTGTCGGAAATTCAGGTCGGAGCCGGAGAATCTCTGCGTGAGACAACCCCCTGAAGATCCGTGGCGGGCGTAACGCAGTCCCCGGAAGCATACCGATTGGTCTTTTTTTTTACCGCGGTAAACAGACGCTGCCGCCTTCTGTGCATCATCGCCGCGTGGTCGCGACTGCCCCGGCTCGGTGAAGTTGACGAAAGCGCAGTGAATTTGGCGAGCGTGGACGACTATCTGATGGACGACTCAGCGAGACCGGCGAATCCGGCATGATCACCCGTGCAATCGGGGATGAATCGAGGCGACCGAGTTCCACGCTCGCCGGATTCTTTGAGCCGGAGGTCGCCCCGGCGTCTCGGTCGATACGGCGACCAAGGCGGCGCGTCAGTGATCTCGCCAGTTCTACTGATTCAGGACACCAGCAGTAACGATGGGCGGTCCCCTCAGGGACTACTTTCCCTCGGTCGCGACACGTTGGAGCACTTCGGCGGCGTGATCTAGGGCCTCGGATTCAGTGTCATAGATGCCCTTGTCAGCATTGTGTGCTCGCCATGCCCTATTCGGCAGACAACGATCAATCGTGAACTGATGCCCCGTGGAATTTCGGCTGATACGTGCTCGCCAGTCTGTTCCCTCGATGCTTGAACCAGTCCATGCATGCCGCGTCGCTTGGCCCACGTCGGGTTGCCAGCTCACTCGTGGTCGCGCATTGCCGAGGGCGTGCCTGAAGTCCGATGCCGTTTGGATGCGTTTCCCGGGGTCTTCATGGAGGGCTCTGGTGACGGCTCGGCGGAGAGATTGATGGATGTACGGCATCCAGGTCTCACTGTGGGGGATTGACGAGTCCGTCTCAAGTCTAGGACGCACGCGCCTATCGCTATTGAGCAACCGGTAGGTGGTCAGCCCTAGCGAATAGATATCGCCGGCGATCGAAGTGATCGTCCCTGTGCCGTCTTTGATCGACTCCGGCGGAAGGTGCGCGAAGTAAGGCACGCCAATCGAGTTCTCGGCGTCTCGGCTTTCGCACGCGAGTCCGAAGTCGGTCACCTTAACCGTATGTTCATCGTCGAGAAGGAGATTTGCCGGCTTGATGTCGCGATGAAGCAATCCGACAGTGTGGATGTGTTGAATACCCCTGCACGCCGCTTCCATGATGAGGAGGGCATCCCTAACAGGTGCGGCTTCAAGGCCGTACCTCTTCGCGACACTCCCATCCTTCATGTACTCCATTCGAATGACGGGCGTACCGTCCTCCGTATCCGTCGAATAGACGGTGACGACGTTGTCGTGGCGGCCGAGCACCATCGCTTGGGCTTCGGTGAAATCCGGACTGACAAAGGCCGTATTCTCTAGGTACTTCGCTGCGCAGTAGCGCTTCAGTCCCTCGTCGTACTCCAACTCCACGCGGCCGAAATGTCCGTCACCGATGTGTTTGATACGTCTGAACGGGGTCATCCCGTCACACCGGCAACTGAGAGACGGCGAGGATGACCGGCTCACGATGTGTCTTCGGTACGTCTCTGATGCAGGAGATGTCAGCGAGCAGATCATCGAGCTCGGTCTTCTTGGCCCCGAACTCAGTACTCACTGATTGCGGCTTGATCGACTTGGTTGGAATTGAACATGCGCCTAGTACCGAGCGCACCACACCGTCGATTTCAATGCGTTGTACGAGGGAGTCCGCGAGGCCACCTCCCCGGCTACCACCCGCCGCCTGGATTGCGGCATGAGAGGGGTCGAATTTCGTGAGGACTTCCAGGATCTCTTTCGATACCCAGGCAAGTTGCATCTCCCGTGTGTCAGTCGGAGCCGACACGACTTTCCGATCAACGAGAGTTGCGCAAGCGCGTCGATCGCCCTCGACTACTGCCCAACTGATCGAGTCTTTCGCGCATCTGAAACCAATTACCTTCACTATCCTGCTCTCACTGTGTCGGTGATCTTGATGGTGCCTCGTACAGAGATTATGTGAAGCAGGCCGCGGTGCATGGGAACTGGTTGATGTCGAGAGAAATGCACATCGACACGGTTGCAGCTACGCGAAAGTTAGCAGGTCAATGCACGTAACTGAACCTGGGCATTGCCGCTCCGCGGCACTAAACGGCTTCCTCGCACTGACACGAAATCGAGAAGCCGACACGCGACTGACAGGCGACTGACACGAAATCGAGTACAACCGGCCCGAATTTTGGCCGGTTCAGCGAGCGTGTCCTGACTCAGTGGATCTGGCGAGATCGCAGCGGCCGCACCTGCTGTTCGCCAGGTCTATTTAGTCGCCGCGGCGGCTTCGGACTCAAAGAATGTGGCGAGCATGGAACTCGGTGCCTCGATTCATTCCCGATCGCGGGTGACCGCCTCGGATTCGCCAGGTTCGCTGAGCCGGCCGCCAAGATAGACCGCCACACTCGCCAGATTCACTGAGTCGTCGCCACCTTCACCGAGTCAGGACAGAGCGTGTCCTGACTCCGTGAATCTGATGCCGCCGACCTGCGATGCGTCAGATTGTCTGAGCCGCAATGTTCGACTTTGCCTCACTGAATCTGATGCGGGTGGAATTTGTTGGCGTGCCGCCCGACCGATTGCACGTGGCCTGAGTCCCGACGCACGAGGACGTCGACCGCGACCAGGGGACCCCGCATAAGATTCACCGAGTCACGCATCAGATCGACCGTCGGCCGCATCAGATCTGCTGAGTCGGCATCAGATGCACTGAGCCAGGACAGAGCGGGTCCGTGTCACTCATGATTTGTGCGGGGTTGGTGCTGTAAAAAAACATTTACGCAACGTCTCCCTTAAACCTGCAGGTGAGCACACTTTTTGCTCTGCAGAGCCCCGCCGCGGCGCCTCGACCGTGGATTTCGTGCAGGTGAGGGCGGAAAGTCCGTGACGGTCCGGCCCCGGCGGCGCTCGGTAACAGCACCGGCTGTCGCGCGCGCCGCGGCTTGGAGTCGCGAAGGATGCCAACTGTGCCGTTGGTGATGTACAACTTTCACGACAGAAAATGTGAAGCGGGTCACATATCACTGTGACGGGGGTGCACACCAACCGGGTGTGCCGAGTCCGCGGACACGATGGGAAGGTAGGGCGCGCATGACCACAGCCTCGATGATTCCGACGTCTTCGATCCCCTCGCGGACGCCGGTGCGGCGCACCGGTGCGATGAGCACCGCGGAGATCAAAGCCAGGATCGAGGCCATGTTCGCCGACGACCGCCGACCGATGACCCAGACGGGTCCGCGCTGACACCACGACAGGGGGACACGATGAATGTGCTGCTTCTGCTGGGTTTGCTGATCACCGCGTTCGCTGCCGTCCTGGCGATGCAGACCGACGAGCATTCCCGCTCTCGGCACTGACCAGCGCGGCACCGGTGATGTCGGTGACCGTAGGTAGATTCCCGGTGTGACGATCGAGGTAACCGCCAGCACCCCAGCCGAGTCGGGTCCCGATCGTTCGTGGGGTGCGGTTCCGGAGCTGTCGGAGCATGCGGTGGCGCAGATCGCCGGGGCGCTGGAGGCGTCACAATCGGCGGGTACCCGCCGCGTCTACGCCTCGGATTGGCGCCGCTTCCGCAGCTGGTGCCACACCCACGGCCACGCTGCGTTGCCGGCGCACCCGGCGACGGTGGCCGCGTATCTGGTCGATGCCGCCGACACCCTCACCGAGGCGGGGGATAAGGCCTACTCACCATCGACGTTGAACCGGTGGGTGTCGGTGATCGGGCACTACCACCGCACCGCGAACCTGCGAAACCCGTGCACCGAGGCCCTGGTGGTCTCCACTATGTCCGGGATTCGCCGCACCTACGCCACCAACGGCGACCGGCCCCGGAATCCCCGGGCCCCGTTGCTGGTCGACGACATCGTCACCATCGTCCGATCCGCCCGGCAAGCTGTTACCGGCTGGGCGGCCGCGGTGCACGAGCGCCGCGACAGCGCGCTGCTTTTGATGGGGTTCGCCGGCGCGTTCCGCCGCAGCGAACTCGTCGCCCTCACCTGCGGGGACGTCACCGTGCACCGGCTCGATGGGGTGCACGTGCGGTTGCGGCGGTCGAAGACCGACCAGGACGGTGCCGGGACGGTGCGGGCGTTGCCGTTCACCACCCACCATCACAGTTGTCCACCGTGCGCGTATGTGCGGTGGGCGCAGGTCGTCGCCGCATACGATCTCGCCGCCCGCTCCGGGGTGATCCGGTTGCTGCGCACCGCCCCACCGTTCGAGGGTCATGTGTGTCGAACAGGGTTGCCGCGGATGCGGGCCCGGGCCCCGTTGTTCCGGGCGATCGCCAAGAACGGCAACCTCTCCGACAACGCGTTGTCGGGGGCGTCGGTGCACGCGGCGATCCGCCGCCGCGCCGCCGCGGCCGGCTACGACGAGAACATCGTCGCGCAGCTCGGTGCGCATTCGCTGCGGGCCGGGTTCGTCACCCAGGCGTTCCGCAACGGCGCCGACGCGCATGCCATCATGCGGCAGACCGGGCATGTCACGCCCGCGATGGTGGAGCTCTACGCCCGCGAACACGCGCCCCTCGTCGGGAACGCGGTCACTGAGATCGGCCTCTGACCGTGTACGTCGACCTCGGCACCATCACGCAATCGGTGGGTAACAGCGCGGATCCGGTGGTGGTGCCCCGTCGGTATCGGTACGACTGGGCGTTGTTCGTCGACTGGTGCACAGCGTGCGAGCACCGGTCGTTGCCCGCGCACCCGTCGGTGGTGGCGGAGTTCCTCGACGACCACCCGGCCGCCGACGGAACGCAACGCCGCCGGGTCGCCGCGATCAACGCCGTCCACGCCGGGGCTGGGTTGCCGGCCCCGGGCCGGACGGAGACGATCCGGCAGCTGCTCAGCACTGCGCGTGCAAACCGGCTGGCCCGGGTCGGGGAGCGGGTGGCGCAGGTGGTGCCACAGATCCCGGTCACCGGGTGGCCGGGCGGGTTGTTCGGCCGCCGCGACGCCCTCCTCCTCACCCTGGCCGCCGCCGGGTTGGGCTTCGAGGAGATCGCCCGGCTGCGCCGCACCGACGTCACCACCGAGCGCGACGCGCTCGTCCTCGGGGCGGGTGAGGGCTGGGTGCGTGTCACCGCCGAATCTGGTGTCGAACCTATTGCCGTGTATAGTAATTGGGTGGAGGTGCTCGGGTTCCTGGACCGGTATCCGAGCACCCAGCTCCTCGCCGGCCGCCTCGACAAAGGGGTGAGCCTCTCGGCGTTCGCGGACAGTGCGCGCCGCGACGACCAACCACTTTTCACATCCATCGACCGGTGGGGACACACCCCCTACGATCCGACCCCGCTGACCGGGCACTCCGTCGCCGCCTTGGTCCGGGCGCACCTGGTCGGGTCAGCGCCGGTACACAAGCGGCCGCCGACCAGGAAGCCGACTGCGCCGTCACACGAGAACGTGCCGGTCCCGGTCGTGGTCGATATCGAACTCGACCAGGGCTACTACGACCGCGGCATCGCCGCCCGCCGAAACGCCCACACCCACCTCGAAGACGTCACCGACATCCTCGACGGCATTGAAGACGAAGCCGACAAACTCCTCGTGGACCTTCTCTCCATCCTCGACAGCACCGAAATCAACTGAAGGAGTACTGGTCCCGGCGCAGGGGATAGCTTCGACTACGGTGCGCTTACCGAAGTTATCGATGCCGGGTGCGCACAAAGCATGAGTGACCCGAGAGGAATCCGGAGTTTCAGCCTGGCTCAGCCCGCGCACTTTCCGCTGCGATGTTTCCGGCTCGAGGTGGTCGAAACCAACGCTGTCCTGCCGACTCGCGAAAGTGGACCGGGTGATGGTCCACCGGCTGCACCGCGTCGGACAAGCCCACCCGGTCAGGGCGATTCCTTTCCGCGCGGCAGGATCCGTCTTTCCCCGATGACATGACCATCGCCGACCTCAGGGCTTCGACTCCCGCGAACACCAGGTCACCGTCGACCAGCGACACTGAGCTGCTGGGAAGGGTGCTCTGCGTGGCCTGATCTTCCGAGGGCGGCGGTGATTATCGATCTGCTGCTGCGAGGGTGTCGATTGCGGCTTGCAGTCGGGTGGCGGCGTCCTGGGCGACGGGTTCGAAGGCGGGGTTGCCTGTGATCTGGGCCATCAACTGAGGGTTCATGGCCTCGACGATGACGGTACCGGCGTCGGGGTCGGTGCGGACGACGACGTTGCACGGCAATAGCAGCCCGATTTGGCGGTCGATGGTGACGGCGCGGTGCGCCAGGGGTGGATTGCAGGCACCGAGGATCAGGTAGTCCTCGAGGTCCTCGTCGAGTTTCGCTTTCAGGGTGGCACGGACATCGATTTCGGTGAGCACTCCGAAGCCTTGTTCCTGCAGGGCGTTCCGGGTCCGCTCGACTGCGTCGTCGAAGGTGGTGTTCAGGGTGGTCGACAGTGCGAGGTTCATCAGGGTTCCTATCGATGGATGGTGGAGCCGGGGTTTGGCTGCGAGGGCGGCGCTGAAGGACTGTCAGGCGAGGGCGAGGAAGAGTTTCTCCAGTTCGGTCTCGGTCATTGGCTCCTGACCTTCAGCGGCGTCACCGGTGAGGCATTCGCGCAGTCCGCTCGCGACAATCTTGAATCCGGCGCGGTCGAGGGCACGGGAGACGGCGGCGAGTTGGGTGACTACATCCTTGCAGTCACGGCCGGCTTCGATCATCGAGATCACACCCGCGAGCTGCCCTTGGGCGCGACGGAGTCGATTGAGTACCAGTGCAATGGATTCGTCGTCGCCAACCATGGTGGGTCCTTCCGTGAACGTTCCTCCATAATACCCCTGGGGGTATTATGGCTTGGGTGTGATTCCTCACTCTGCCCTGCATGTAGTTGGCTGGACCGTGCGCGAGAGCGCCCAGTTCGATTCGAGTGGGTGATTCGAAATCCCTGTGCCACATCGCCGAATACCTACCCGCGGGTTCCGCACGTGCCGCGGTGGGCTAGGCCGCCTTTGGTGCGCTCGAGGCCGGTGACACGGGCAGGCGGGTGTCGACCACCAATCCCGCCACCCCCACGGCGATGCAGATCAGCGTCACCACCATCAGCGCCGGATTCGTCTGCCCGGTCAACGCGTCACCGAGCAACACCACCCCGACCGTGCCCGGCAGAATTCCCGCCACCGTCGCTGCGGTATAGGGCAGCACATGTACCGCCGAGAGCCCGGAGCAATAGTTCACAAGCGCGAACGGTGCCGGGGCGATCAGGCGCAATGACCCGACTGCCAGCCACCCCCGCCGGGCGAGGCGGGCATCGATGGCCTTGACCGCGGGGTGCGTCAGCCGGGCCTGCACCGCGGTGCGTCCGAGCGCCCGCACCAGCAGCAACGCCAGTACGGCGCTGACCGTCGTGGCGGCGATCGCAACGACGACCCCGGCGACGGGACCGAACAGCAATCCTGCGCTGAGGGTGAACACCGTGCGCGGCACCGGGGCGATCGTCAACACCGCCTGGGTCAGGAAGAACACCAGCACAAACCCCGGTCCCATCGACTCCGCCCACTCCCGCACCTGGGAGATCGACGGGCGGGGGACGAGGGCGGCGGCCACGGCCAGTGAGGCCAGCACCGCTACCGTGGCGAGGACTCGGTGGTCGCGAAGGATCAGCGGCGCCCGCCGAGGCCCGCGACGTGGGGATCGCGGTGAGCGCTCACCGCCTGAGCGGGCAACCGCGGCGGCGTGGGCGGTGTAGGTCCGCGGGTGCCACGTCGGAGTCGGTGGGGTCACAGCGCGCTGCCGGCCAGCCACTGGTCCCAGGGCACGCTCCAGTCCCCGTTCTGCCACTGCTCGAGCGGTGCACCGCCGGTGTTGCGGACCTCGACGATGTCGCCGGGGACGGAGAAGTCGTAGAACCAGCGGGCATTGTCGGGGCTGAGGTTCAGGCAGCCGTGGGAGACGTTGGTGTTGCCCTGCGCCCAGATGGTGTCGGCGAGTTCGTGCAGGTAGATGCCGTCGTTGCTGATACGGGTGGCGTAGTTGATCGATTCCTTGTAGCCGAGACGGGAATTGACCGGGAGCCCGTAGGTGGAGGAATCCATGATGACCGGGTTGGCCTTGTCGATGACGGTGTAGATGCCGCGCTGGGTCCAGAACGTCAGGGTTTGCCCGTTGATGGTTTCACTGCCGCCCATACCCATCGAGGTGGGCATGGTCCGCACGAGGTCACCGTTGTTGGTGACGGTGATCTGTTTGGTGGTGTCGTCGGCGACGGAGATGTGCGCGTCGCCGATGGTGAAGGAGGTTGCCGCGTCCTCCTGGCCGAACAATCCGCCACCGAGATCGACGCCGTACACGTTCGCGCGGGCGGTCACTTTCGTGCCGGGCGTGTAATAGTTCTGCGGGCGCCAGTGCACGTTCTGCTCGTCCGCCCAGTACCAGGATCCCTGCACCTGGGGTGTGGTTTCGACGGTCAATGCCTTCTCGGCGGCGGCGCGGTCGGTGATCGGCTCGTCGAAGTGGGTGACGATGACAATCCCGATGCCGAAGGTGCCGCCGTCGGTGAGGAGGTTGCCGCCCGAGGTGACGAAGGTGGGTTTGGTGAGGTTTCCCGGCTGCACGGTGGAGAAGGTGCTGGTGCGCTCCGTGCGGGTGCCGTCATCGTGGACCGCGGTGGCCGTGATGGTGTAGGTCTTGCCGTAGCCCAATGGGACACCGGGCTTCCAGGCGATGCGGTCGGGGGTGAAGATGCCGTCGATGACCTTGCCTTCGTTGGTCATGGTGACGGATTCGAGTGTGCCGCCGGTGGTGTCGACCGATACCGGATCCGCAGGGTTGACGGTGTCGGTGCCATCGGTGGGGACGATGGTGATCGTGGGGTCGGCGGCCGGGGTCGCCGGGTCGCTCGGTGAGGATGATTCGGTTCCGGACGGGGCGCAGGCGGCCAGTAGTGCGATCAGGATCGCCAGCGCGAGCAGTACCGGAGTCCGGCGCGGTGGGCGAGTGTTCATGGGGTTCCTCCATACCGACGAGGCGGCAGCGAAGCTGGTGGGCCGAGAAGAAGGGGTGCACGCCGTGCGTGCGGTGATGGAGGAGGGTGGGACCGCAAATGGGCCCGCGGTCCCACCCTCATCGGACTAGTTCTGTTGCAGCAGTGCCTGCATGGTGGTGATCTCCGCCTGCTGGGCACCGACGATGTCGGTGGCCATCTGCTTGGCGTCGGCGTTCTCACCGTTGGAGAGTTCGGTTTGCGCCATTTCGATGGCACCGGTGTGGTGTTCGATCATCATGTTCAGCCAGGCGGTGTCGAAGTCGGTGCCGCTCTTGCCTGCCAGATCGGTCATCTGCTCCGGTGTCATCATCCCGCTCATGCCACCACCGTCGGCGGCGGCGCTCGCGGCGCCGTGGTTCATTCCGCTCATTCCGCCGCCGGCATCTGTCGAGGGAACGCTCATGCCCCGCTGTGCCAGCAGCGCGGTCATCTGTTCCATCTCCGGTCCCTGGGCCGCGGCAATGTCTTTGGCCAGGGCGAGTACCTGCGGATTGCTGGTGCGGCCCTCGACCATGTTCGCCATCTCCACGGCTTGGGCGTGATGGGGGTACATCATCTGCAGGAACATCACGTCGGCGTTGTTGAAGGCGCTCGTCTCCACCGCTGCGGTGGTGGAGCTGTTCGACGTGGTGCCCGAGGTGTTGTTCGACATCTGGGACATGTCATGGCCGCCGCCGCTGTTGTCGCTGCAGCCGGCGAGGACCAGGACTCCGGACACGGCCGCGGCGGACAGGACGAACTTGGCACGGGGGGAACGCAAAGACCACATGGATAGGACTCCTCGAAAGGTCGGTGAAAGGTGAAGCAGGCGTGCCCGAGACACGTCTGCGTAGGTGACCCCACTTGACGTGGGGCACCTGTCACACCCGCAATACCGACAATTGCGCGAGGGTCGGAGTGGTCCACGGCGGCGCCCGGCCGGCCTGGATGGGTAGCGGCGCCCGCAGAGCGTGGACGGTGAGCTCGCCGGCGGCGGCGGTGGCGTACCACCGGGCGAGGACCAACGCTGCGGCGATCGTCACCACGGCCATGCACAGATGCAGGCCGGAATGGTCGGTGCAGTCGCCGCCCTCGCACCCGGTCCCGGCCAGCGCGGCGGGAAGGGCCACCGGCTCCGCGGTCGTCGCGTGGGAGTGGCCGTGCCCACCGGAATCGTGCGCCGATTCGGTGGCGTGCCCGCCGGTGTGGTCGAGCAAGGGGGAGGAATGCATGAGCAGGACACCGAACAGCACCGCCACGACGGCGGCCACCCGCAGCAGTTGCTGCATCGTCGGCGTCGCACCCAGCGGTTTCACAGCCATGATGTTACTGACCTGCCGCCGGTGCGAGGATCCGACGGGCCGTCGCACCGGACCGGCGCCCCGCCTCCTCTGCTCGCCCGGGCGGTAACCCGAGACACCCGGTCCGAGGTGGGCGTCTCATCCACCGCCGTGCTCCGGGTAGAGGAATCTGCGGGTGACGAGATGTTTGGTGTCGGTGAGGGTTTCCTCGCTGATCCGGCCGGAGTCGTCGAGGGTGAGCAGCACGTTCATTCCGGCGGCCGGGTAGCCGAGGGCCAACCGGACGGCCCCGCCCTGATGTGGCAGGCGGGCGGCGATCGGGGCGGTGCCGTCGGCGTACGGTTCCTGCGCCAGGAAGAAGTCGGCGGGCAGGTCGAGCTGTTGCGGCTCGGGCGCCGGGCCGCTGGTGTCACTGGTGACGCTCTCGTAGACCGTCAGGTCCCCCGCGGCGCGGGTGGCGGCGACGGCGCGGGCGAGGTCATCGCTGCCGGGACCGGTGGGCCAGGGCACGAGCAGGCTGACCGTGCCGCCCTGCCAGCCCTGCGCCGCCGCGCCGAGGGTGAGCACGTTGTCACCGCCCCGCCAGGTGGCCGGGGCGACGAAGCAGCCCGGGCCGCATCCACGCAGCGAGAGGGCGGCGCCGTCGGTTCCGGTGGCGTCGATCCGCCCGGTCAGGGAAAAGTCCTGGTCCGGTTCGGGGGCGTAGTAGTCGCCGCGGCGGGGGGTGGACAGCCG
Organism: Rhodococcus mengyinensis; assembly: GCF_048381435.1. Lineage (NCBI taxonomy): Bacteria > Bacillati > Actinomycetota > Actinomycetes > Mycobacteriales > Nocardiaceae > Rhodococcus > Rhodococcus mengyinensis. Next base: position 16,565 of record NZ_JBLWIT010000087.1, read on the forward strand.
GACCACCAGTTGCCCGTCGCTGGCGGCGACGGAGACTCCGACCTGCCCGGCGAGGGCGCCCAGCGGCAGGACCGGACCGGCCGGCGCCGGGGGTCCCGGCTGCGGGGCGGTACCGGCCGGGGTGGTGGAGACCAGGGTGGCGCTGACCGCCAGCACCGCGATCAACACGATGCTCTCGGCCCGAATCGTGCGCCGTATCAGGGCGGTTCGCTCCGGGGTGCGCAGCGACCGCCGCGCCGCGAGCGCCAACCCGGCGGCGGCGACGACCAACACCAGCTTGACCACCAGAACCTGACCGTAGGTGGTGGACAGCAGTGCGGAGAGCGGGATCAACAGCAGGGCGGAGACGGTGCCGGTGGCCACCACGACCAGGAAGGCCCCCACCGCCAGCCGGGTGTATCCCGCCAACACCCACCGCACGGCGGGGCCCTCGCCCCACCACGCACGCACCGCGCGGACCGTGTGCACCAGTGCGCCCACCCAGATCGCGGCCGCCGCCAGGTGGACCGCGGTCAGGAGGCCACCCCACCCGGGGGCGGCGACGTTGGCGTGCGAGCGCAACCCCTCCGCGGCGACGACCAGCACCAGCGGTGCGAGCGCCCACTCCCGGCGGCCGGCGGCGGCCACCGCGATCGCCCCGGCCAATCCGGCGGCCTCGATGAGCACGACGAGACCGGGCCGGCCCTGCCACCACACGCTCACCTCGCCGGCGGACGCGGCGAGGGCCGCGGCGAGGCCGACGACCCCGACAAGCCCGATCAGGGCGCCGGGCACCACCGCGGACCGCAGCGTCGGGAGGGACGGATTCTCTCGTCGGGCGGTGGTGGTGACGCGTTCGGCGAGCAGGCCGCCGAGTGCGACGGCGAGCCCGAGGAACAGCAGCCACCGCAGGGCGGCATCGGTCCAGGACGTCGACCGGCCGTCGGCCGCGCTGCCGTCTCCGGTCAGGGCGAGGCCAACGGCGAAGCGGAAGTCCTGCTCGACGAGGTCTCCGTCGGCGCCGGTCACCTGCCAGCGCACGGTGTAGGTTCCCGGCGCCAGGGTGTCGGCCGGCCGGGCGGTGATCACGCGCCCGTCCCGGGCGGTCTCGGCGACGCCCATCGGGATTTCGCGGCCGGCGCCATCGTGCAGGACGATCGCGGGCGCCCCGGGAGTGACCGGCTCGTTGAACAGCAACGTGATCGACTGCGGTGGGGCGGAGACCGCGGTGTCGGAGCCGGGGTCGGTGAACAGCAGGGTGGGATGGGCGCCGGCCACCCCCGCCCCCACGGCCGCGGCCGCGACCAGGGCCAGCAGCAGGACGAGGCCACGGATCAGCGGGCGGGCGCGGGTGGGCATCTCGGTCAATTCAGGGTGTAGAGCGCCTGGGAGGTGGCGGCGTAGGCGGTGTCGTAGTTGACTGCGGTCATTGCGTCGACGGTGCCGACTCGGGAGCGTTTCTGCCAGTCCTGCCCATCTCTGCTGCGCCAGGCATACCCGTCCTCGTCGATGCCCCACAGCGCATCGCCGGCGCCGGCGATCATGACCAGGCGTGGGGCACCCGGCACCGGCGCGAATGTGCGGGCGGCGGTGGTGCTGTGTTCGAGCCCCGCCGGGGTCACCGCCCACACTCCGCTGCCGTTGACCGCCAGTGCGGCGGCGACCAGGGTGGCGCCCGGGGTCCAGGTGGTGCCGCCGTCGGTCGAGACGAGAAGTCCGTCGGTTCCGTCGAAGCCGACCAGGAGGCGTCCGTCCGTGCTCAGGACATGGAAGTCGACCTGACCCGCCAGGGACCGGTCCACCCAGCTGGTGCCGCCGTCGGTACTGCTGCGCAGCCCCAGCGGGTTGGCGGCGGAACTGGACGCACCGGGGTGCCCGGAGGCGAAGACGGTGTCGGTGTTCGGTACGCCGGTCAGTCCCATGAAGTCGTCGTCGGAGGCGCCGACCCGGGCCGTCGCGCCGGAGGTGTCGATGGTAAACAGCCCGGTGTGGGTGCCTGCTACCACGGTGCCGTCGGCGCCCACGTGCAGTCCGTGCAGGTGGGACAGTTCGGAACTGAGCTCCACCGTCGGCACGGCGGCGTCCGGGGTCGTCGTGTCGTCGGCTTGGGAGGAACAGCCGGCCAGCACGAGCAGGGCGGCGATCCCGGTGGGAAACACGGTGCGGGCGATCCGATTAGCAGGCATAGGGGTCTCGTTCTGTGCTCGGTGGGATGAGAATAGGGGAGGGTCGCCGCGAAGCGGGCCTCCCTGGATGGTTGATCGGAAAACGTTGCGGCGGAGGTTATTCGGTGTATGACAGGGTGGTCATCATCCCGGCCTCGCCGTGGTACAGGTTGTGGCAGTGCACCAGCCACTGACCGGGGTTGTCCGCGTCGAGGTCCACCTCGACCGTCTGGTTCGGCATCACCAAGGTGGTGTCCTTGCGGGCGCCGGCGCCATGGTCGCCGACGACCTGGAAGGTGTGCCCGTGCAGGTGCATGGGGTGAAACATCATGGTCTCGTTGACGAACCGCAGCCGCACTCGCTGCCCCTCGGTGACCTCGAGTGGGGTGTGCTCGTCGAAGACGGCGCCGTTGATCGTCCACCGGTACCCGGACATGTCCATGCCCAGCAGCAGATCGTGCACCCGGTCGGGGTTGCGGAGGCCGAGCCGGACCTCCTCACGCGAGCGCAGCGCAAGGCCGGTGATCGGGGGTGCGTCGAGCTCGGCAGGCCGGACGGCCGGGTCGAGTCGTCCACCCGCCCCGGTGCGGATCACGGCGAAACCCTGGCCCTGCTTGCCCTCGGCCGAGGCGACGAGGGGGAAGACCCCGTCGCCGAGAGTGACGATCGCATCGAAGCGCTCACCCATGCCGATCAGCAGCGAGGACCCGGTGACCGGCTGCACCGGATACCCGTCGCTGTGGGTGACGGTCAGCTGATGACCGCCGACCGCGAGCCGGAACGCGGTGTCCGCGCCTGCGTTGATGATCCGCAACCGCACACGCTGACCGGGGCGGGCCCGCACCGAGAACGGGTCGGCACCGAGGGTGCCGTTGATCAGGTAGTAGGGGTAGTCCACGTCCCCGGTGTCGGCGCCCAGCGGGTTCGCGGGATCGGCCTGGGCACCCATCCCCATGCCGGACATGCCGCCGTGGTCCATTCCCATGCCGCCCATCGGCATCCCGTCGCGGCGCAGCGCGTCCAGTTGCAGCTCCGGGGTGCGTCCGGCCACCCCGTCGAGCCAGTCGTCGAGGACCAGGACGGCCTCGAGGTCGTAGTCGCCGCCGTCGGCGGGATCTTCCACGATGACCGGGGCGTAGAGGCCCCGGTCGAACTGCATCCCGACATGGGGGTGAAGCCAGTGGGTGCCGGCGTCGGGGGCGAGGAATTCGTAGGTGAACGGGCTGTTGGGGGCGATGGCGGGCTGGGTCAGCCCGGGCACCCCGTCCATGTCGTTGCGCAGCGCGACGCCGTGCCAGTGGATGGTCGACTCGGCCGGGAGGTCGTTGGTCAGCTCGGCGCGCAGCAGATCCCCGCGGCGCAGCCGGATTTCCCGGCCGGGGACCTGGCCGTTGTAGGCCCAGGTGTCGACCTGGACACCGCCCAGGTCGATCCGGGTCGGGCCGGCTTTGAGGGAGGCGGTGATCGTGTTCCCGGTCCCGATATTGGCTCGGCGAGCTTCCTCGGCTGCTTTCACGGAAGCTGAGTCGGGGCCGACGACCGTCGCCGGTGCGGTGGCGTCGCCGCCGGTGCTGCACCCGGCCACCGTCGCGGCCGCCCCCAGGCCGGCCAGCGCCAGAAAGTTCCGACGCGACAGACGCGCGGCGCCGGGAAACCGTTCGATCATGCACAACTCCTGTTCGAGCGCGGAGGACGGCGCGGGGCTCGGCCGAGAACCCCCACCCAATCTACGTAGTTGCATAGTAGATTGGATGGGTGGGGGACTGACCAGCGCGTGATGAAGGGATCGAGCAAGCCCGTGTCGGAATCTCACGGCTGGTGGTGCTGGCACCACGTCATTCCCGGGGCAAGGGTGGGGTTCAGCGCCAGGGGGCGCCGTCCGGCGTACAGCCGGTGGGACTGGTCGGACAGCGCGTGCTCGACGGAGCGGGCGGTGGCGATGGTGGCGGCAGCCGAGCATATACATCACGACTATCCGGCTTTAGCCTTGGCCCCCCGAGCAACGGCCGCTTCGGCGATGCGCATGGGACGCAGGACGAGATCTCTGTTCGGGTCCGGGGCGAGGGTGAGGCTCCGGAGAAGGACCGCGACGTAACCATGGCAGCAGGGCGAGTGGGGCGACGCCGCCGATGGTGGATCCTGGGGCTGGTCGTGGTACTCGTGGTGGGTGCGAGCGGTTCGTGGGTGATATGGCGGCATTTTCACCAAGGACAGTTCAATCAAGGTCAGCGCATGGGCATCGCTGGCGCGGCGGGCAGTCCCGTCGTGCCCTGGCCGGCGCCCGCTCCCCCCAGCGAAGCAAGACCGGAAGGGCCGCCGTTCGTGACCTCGGTGAGTCCCGATCGTCGTTACTTCCTCGATCAGTACGGCAGCCCCATCCTGCTGCAGGGCGACTCCCCCTGGGCTCTGATGACCAGACTGTCGCCGCAGCAGGCCCGACTGTGGTTCGCGGACCGCCGGAGGCAGGGTTTCAACGCGGCCATCGTCTCGTTGATCGGGACGACAAGCAACGGTGCGCCCAGCGACGACGGCGCCACGTTCGATGGGTTGCTCCCCTTCGTGAACGGCGACCTCCTCGAGTGGCAGGAGCCGTACTGGGAGCGGGTTACGGCGTACCTGCGGATGGCCGCCGACCACGGCATCACGGTCATGCTCTACCCGATCGACGGTTGGACCATCGGACATGCCTTCGTCCCCACGTCGATCGCGCAATGCCACAGCTATGGCGTCAAGGTGGCGCAGCGCTTTCGTGACCTGCCCAACATCATCTGGATGTCGGGGGGTGACTACGTCTCGGCCGGCGAGGACCCGGCCCGGGGCAGCGACGTCGACCACTGCATCGACGCGATGATGCGCGGCGTCCGCGGGGCGGGGGACGGCCGACCGTTCTCCATGCAGCTGACCCCCCCGTCGATCTCCACCCAGGATCCCTACTGGGCGTGGCGTGTCGACTGGAACTTCGTCTACACCTACGACCCGACCTATGAGGCAATGCTGGATGCCTACCGACGGCAGCCGGCGATCCCGGCAGTCCTCGGCGAGGCCAACTATGAAGGCGAGAACAACGATCCGGAGACACCACCGACCACGGACGAGACCCTTCGCCGGCAGGTGCTCTGGGCGCTCACCTCCGGCGCGGCCGGCGAGTTCGTCGGCAGTGACGACTGGGAGTTCCATGACGGGTGGGAGCAGCGGTTGTCGACCCGCGCGCTCACCCAGATCACGCGGTTGCGTGCCCTGTTCTCGACGCTCGCGTGGTGGGAGCTGGTGCCGGACACCGCGAATGAGCTGGTCACCGCGGGGCGCGGCACGGAACTGACGACCGACGACGCGAAGGACGTCCTGGAGAACGACTACGTGACAGCCGCGAAGACTCCGGACGGCCACCTGGCAGTTATCTACCTGCCTACCCAACGCACGATCTCGGTGAACGCCTCGGCGATGGCATCCGGGACGCGCGCAACGTGGGTAGACCCGACGTCCGGCGGGAGGCGCCCCGTCCCCATGTCGGCAACCTTTACCACGCCGGGCCCGAATGCCGATGGTCGCAACGATTGGCTCCTCATTCTGACGTCGTGAGCAAATCCTCGGCCGGTACGACCCGGGCCGAGGATCGGCTACAGCGACAGGACCGTCACCGATTGTCGTGTGGTCGATCTGGTGGCACGCCGCCTCTCCGCTCCACTACAAAGCTGAGGGGTCGACCCAACCGTCCCGGAGACCTAACGCCACCAGCCGAGATTCGTCCACACCGACCCGTCCGGCTCGGCGATGGCCGCCCGCTCTCGCTCACGCCGTTCTCCTCGGGCCGGAGACCAGGGCCGCCGACTGATCCGGCGGCCGACCTCGAATCCGATACAGCGCACGAGCCCGTTGCCGAGGAAGCCGGCCAGCCCCGCGGCGTCGACCCAGCCGAGATGCTCGATCTCGACTGGGTGGTTCAACCAGCGGTCGAGTCATAGCCGGCGATGGTCGTCGGGCGTGATCATCGCGACCACGCCCGACGAGGTCTCCGGCGCGGCCGTACGCGTAGGTTTCGGGTCGCGGCGCAGCGGGCGAGGGCGAACGCGATCGGACCACGGTCAGGCGGCCGGTACCTCGTTGCCCTCGGGCGCGGGGGTCTGCGCCGGCGGCGGGGAGAGCCGGGCGGACCGGTCGAGCAGATACAGGGCACCCACACAGACCGCCCCGACGACGGTCAACGCCACCCAGATCAGCGCACCCAGATCGGCGTCGCGCAGTAGCCCGAAGACGGCGCCGGTGCCGAGGTTGCCGAGCAGAATGCCCACCCCGACGACGGTGTTGTAGAAGCCGTAATGGGTGGCGACGAGCCTGCCACCGGAGAGGGCGACGACGGTGTCCATCTCGAACGGGAATACCGCCGCCGTGCCGACCGCCAACAGGGCGGCGGTCAGCACCAGGGCGCCGGCGGCGGCCCACCCGCCGAGGGTGGCCGGACCGGGAAGCACGATCAGCGGTAGGAACGCCATCGCCATGATCGCCATACCGACGACCAGGCTTCGTCCCGATCCCCACCTGCGGGAGAACCAGCCGGTGATCCGTAGCTGCCCCGCGATCGCCACCACCCCGGACACGACGAACAGCGAGGTCACCAGCGCGGTGTCGGACCGCCCGTCGCCGACCACCACGGCCGCCTGCAGCGGCAGCGCCAGATAGACCTGGAACGAGAGCACGTAGGACCCGATCATCGCCAGCGCGAACAGCACGAAGGGCCGGTTGGCGACCACCACCCGCCAGTCCTCGAGGATCGAGGTTCTGGCCCCGACCGGCTCGGCGCGGTGCGCGGGCAGTGCCCAGATCTGCACGATCGTCAGCACGGCGAAGACCGCGGCCGCCACCAGCGAGGTGACCCGGAAATCGAGGGTGGTCAGGGCGAGACCGATCAACGGGCCCAGCAGGATGCCGGCCTGATAGAACACATTGAAGACCGCGAACGCCTCCACCCGACGGGGGCCCGCGTCGGCGGCCAGATAGGCCCGCACCGCCGGGTTGAACAAGGCTCCGGCGAACCCGGTCGCGACCGAGGCCAGCAGGATCGCCGGCAGTGATTCCACGGCGGCGAGCAGGACGAACCCGGCGACCCGCAGCAGGCAGCCGGCGATGATGAGCGGTTTGTAGCCGAGGCGGTCGGCGAGAGTGCCGCCCAGCAGGAACATCCCCTGCTGGGAGAAGTTTCGCATGCCCAGCACCAGCCCGACCGCCCACGCCGCCAACCCCAGGGGGCCGGCCAGGTACCCGGCCAGATACGGCATCAGCATGTAGAAACCCACGTTGATGGAGAACTGGTTGACCATCAGCACCTGGGCGGGCCGGTCGAAGCTGCGGAACTGGGTCAGAAGGTTCTTCATGAAACGCTCTCTGTGGGATCGACCACGGTGGCGCACCGGGTCCAGGACTTCACGATCTGTTCGGTCGGGTGGTCGATGGTCGCCGGCTCGGTCGGCGGGTTCACCTCGAGCAGCCCGTGCTCGGCGCAGTAGTCGTCGTTGTAGATGGTGTCGAAGTAGCGCTGCGGGCCGTCGGGGAAGATCGCCGCGACCCGGGTCTCCGGTGCGCTGGTGCGGGCGACCCAGCCGGCCGTCAACGCGACGGCGCCGACGCTCCAGCCGCCGCTGGCGTGGTGGGTGGCCGCCAGGGTGCGGCAGGACCAGACCGCTTCGTGCGGCGCCACCCAGTGCACTTCGTCGAAGGCCGGGTAGTCGATGTTGTCGGGGTAGATGCTCGAGCCCAGCCCGCGCATCAGCCGGGTACTGGCAGGCTGTCCGAAGATGGTCGAGCCGACGGTGTCGACGCCGACCAGTTTCAGCTCGGGGCAGAACCGGCGCAGCACGCGTGCCACCCCGGCGGAGTGCCCGCCCGTGCCCACCGAGCACACCAGTGTGTCGACGCGGCCGAGCTGGGCGATGAGTTCATGAGCGAGCGACTCGTACGCCTCGACATTGTCCGGGTTGGTGTATTGATCCGGGCACCACGACCCCGGATGGGCCCCGAGGAGTTCACGAACCTTCTCGCGCCGGGCCTGCTGCCAGCCGCCGGTGGGGTGCGGGGCGGTGACCAGTTCGACGTGGGCGCCGTAGGCGGCAAGCATCCGGTGCACGATCGGTTCCAGACCGGGGTCGGTGACCAGGGTGACGGGATGGTGATGGGTGATCCCGGCCAAGGCCAGACCCAACCCGAGGGTTCCGCTGGTGGATTCGATGATCATCGCCCCGGGAGCAAGGTCGCCGCGCGCCTTCGCCTTCTCGACCATGTGCAGCGCGGGGCGGTCTTTCATCCCGCCGGGATTGGAGCCTTCGAGTTTCGCCCAGAAGCCGCGGCCGAAGTCGGCGAACGGTTCCCCGATCCACAGAACGGGGGTGTTGCCGACCATGGTGCTCGGTTGCGGGCAACGGTTGGCGGTGGTGAGCAACTGGGCGGCGGAGGACGGTGGAACGAGTGTGGAGGGAACAGCACTGTTCATGATGAGTAATCCCTGTATCTGACTGCGACGGGCGCAGTAAGTGAGTGATGGGCAGCACGAGCTGGGCCACGAGGGAAAGTCCTCAGATGGCCTGCGGGCTGCCGATCAGCACCTGTTGATACAGAGTTCGTTCAAGACGGTCCGGCCGTGCCGGATGGGAATGGGTAGATCCGGCGGGGCCCGCGGAGTCCGGGGCGCCGACATCACCACCAGCACCACCGCCAGGGCCATCGCGATGACCGCGGCGACGGTCAACGGGCGGAGCGGATTGTCGGATCGGGGCATGGCGACGACGGTGTGCGCCTCGTGCGCCAGGTGGTTCGATCCGTCGTCGATGTGCGCGTGCCCGGGAGTGAGTTCCTCGGCCGGAAGGGCCGACGAGGAGGAGATGTGGGCGTCCTCGCCCTCGTGTCCGTGGGCGAGGAAGATGCCGCACTGGGCGATTGTGTGGGCGAGCAAATACAAGACAGCGGCGACCGCAACTACCGTCCGCATACGCGGGGGGCGTATCGCAAGGGCCGTCACAATTTCCCGACTGTAGCAGCGCGGACCTGGGCGTCGGTCCAGACAACCGGGGGTGCGCGGGGGTGCAGCGCCGATCCCCGCAGGTCATCAGGTCATCGGTAGGCACCACATGGTTCCGGTCACCTCGAGCACGGCCAGCGCGATCGGCGCGGCGGTCAGCACGGCGGCCACGGCCGCCGACAACACCCGCACCCGCACCTTCGCCGACCGGGGCGGCGGGGACGCCAGTCGTCCGGCCCGGTCCAGTAGGGCAATGTTGCCGGCGCCGAGGGCACCATCGGGGAGCGGAGCCGGAGCGCTCAACGCGATCAGACCCGAGAGCAGGGTTCGCGAGCCGTGCACGCGGGCGGCGGAGTCGTCCGCACACATCTCCAGCAGGCGCGCCACCTCCACCGCGCCCGCGGTGAACAGGATGAGGCCGGGCATGGAGGCAGCCAGCACACGCAGGACGGCGAGTATCTGCGCGTGGTGCCCGGCCAGATGGGCACGTTCGTGGGCGAGGACGGCCTGGACCTGCCGGTCATCGAGGGCGGCGAGTGCTGCGGTGGTGATCACCACGGCGTGCGGGCGACCGGCGGCGCAGTAGGCGGCGCGCTCGGGATTGTCGATGACCACGGCATCGATGCCGCGCACCCGGCGGCCGATGAGGCGGGCCCGGTGGGCGTGTCCGTGGGTTCGCCGACGCAGCCGCACCAGTCCGACAGCGAGTCGGCAACTGATCCACGCGGTGGCCGACACCACCGCCGCCGCTACGGCGACTCCCCCCATCTCGAATGCGGTGTCGGCGCCGCCGACCATTTCCTGCAGGCGGGCCAGGCATGCACCGATCATCGACCCGCCGGGAACAGCCCGAGATCGGAGAAGATCGAGCACAACCAGCAGTGCGGCCATAGCCCACGAGAGCGCCACGCTCGCGATCGCCGCCGTCCAGGCGATCACGCCCAGCCGCGGGGCGAGGCCATCGTGGGTGAGGCGCCGCAGCGCAGGGGGACCGAGAACGGCAACGAGCCCGCTGAACAGCAGGAAACACGCCGCTGCGCTCATCATGGGGCGACGTCCTCGTCGGTGGCCATCCGTTGCAAGGCGACCCGGAGGCCGGCGGTCTCCTCCTCGCTCATCTGCTCGAAGAAGTGGGTCAAGACCACATCGGACCTGCCGCCGGAGTGGAAGGCCTCCCGCATCAGCCGGGCGCTGTGCTCCTCCCGGGTCAGGGTGGGCCAGTACCGAAACGCTTTGCCGCTGCGTTCGCGCTCGAGCCATCCCTTGCGGTGGAGATTGTCCATCGTCGACATCACCGTGGTGTATGCGATCTCCCGGTCCCGGCTCATGTCGTCGAACACCTCACGGACCGTGGTCGCTCCTTCTCGATCCCACAGCCGTTCCATCACCACCGCTTCGAGTTCCCCGAACCCGCGCACCCGCATTGCCGTCTCCCGCCGTCTTCGTCGTCCCAGGGTACGACGCCGACCCCGTGCCGGTACGTCGGCTCGGCGTCCGCCCACCTGCGGCGACGGACGGACCAACCCTTGATCTACTATCTACGTACGTACTACGTATTTTGGTGTCGGGAACCGTCATCGATCGACGAACGGGAGTGGAAGCGATGCTGGAGATGTTGGGCAACCTGCAAGCATGGTGGGACTGCCAGATGATGATGATGATGAACGGGCAGATGTGCCAGATGTGCCAGATGTGCTCGATGATGATGCCCTCGTAGCAGCGTTGCCGATTCCGAGAACCACGACATGAGTCCTCCCATGCCGGTCGGTGTTCGCTGGCTGGTGCCGGTCTTGGCCGTGATCGTCGTGCTGATCGTCGCCCTCTGGCCACGACAAGCGGACCAGGACATCTCGACCGGGCCGTCCTCTCACTCCGCCGAGACCGGAAGTGATCAGGCCGAACTGGACCGGCTCGCCGCGACGGCGGCGCTCCAGCCGTGCCCGACCGCGAAGGCGGTGCCGGACACCGAGGCTTCCCGCGGACCGCTCGGCGGCATCCGCGCCCGTTGTCTGGGCGCGGCCGCCGAGGTCGATCTCGGTGCCGCCCTCGGTGGCGAGACAACCCTGATCAATGTGTGGGCCTCCTGGTGTGGCCCGTGCCGGGAGGAGATCCCCGTTCTCGAGGCATACGCGCACACCCCCGATGCCATCCGCGTCGTCGGTGTCGATGTCGAAGACAGCTCCACCGCCGCGCTCGCCCTGCTCACCGAATTGGGCGCGCACTACCCGTCTTTCGGTGACACCGACGCCGGCGCCCTGCGCGGCGCCCTTGGTGCGCCGCCGGTGCTGCCGCTGAGCTTCCTCCTCCGTGCGGACGGCACGATTGCGCGCATCACCGAGCCCGCGGTCTTCGCCGACCCCGCCCAAATCCACCGAGCGGTCAGCGAACTGACCTCATGACCACCCCGACGCCACAGCGACTTCTCCGCCGCAGAGCCGTCCTCGCCGCCGTCTGCGCGGCCCTTCTCACCGCGACAGCATGTGCCACCGGTGAGGACGCCGTCGCCCAAGGGGGCACGTTCGACTTCGTCGCCCCCGGCGGGCAGACCGACATCTTCTACGACCCACCGCAGAACCGGGGCACGATCGGCGCCCTGTCCGGACCGGAGCTGATGACCGACCGGCCGGTGTCGCTGGCCGACTATCCGGGGCAGGTGGTGGTGATCAACCTGTGGGGCCAGTGGTGCGCCCCCTGCCGCAGCGAGGCCGACGACCTCGAACGCGCCTACACCGCCACCGCGAACCTCGGGGTGGCGTTCCTCGGCATCAACGTCCGCGACCCCCAACGCGACAAGGCCCAGGACTTCGTCATCGACAACGTCGTCACCTACCCCTCGATCTACGACCCACCCATGCGCACCCTGCTCGCCCTCGGCGGCAGCTATCCCACCAGCGTCATCCCCTCCACCCTCGTCCTCGACCGCCACCACCGGGTCGCCGCGGTGTTCCTGCGCGCCCTGCTCACCGAGGACCTGCAACCGGTCATCGAACGAGTGGCGGCCGAGCCGGGAGATCCGTCATGACCGCGCTCGCCCAGGACATCGGGTCGAGCTTCCAGAGCGCCGCTGCCACCGGACCGATGCTGCTGGCCCTCGGCGCCGCGGCCCTGGCCGGGCTGATCTCGTTCGCCTCCCCGTGCTGCATCCCCCTCGTCCCCGGCTATCTGTCGTATCTGGCCGGGATCACCGGCGCGGAAACCGAGTCCGCCCCCGGTGGGGGGACCGGGGTGCGCACGGCCACCCGCTGGCGGATCACCGGCGCCGCGGTCCTGTTCGTCGCCGGATTCACCGTCGTCTTCGTCCTCGCCACCGCATCGGTGTTCGGGGCGATCAGCGTGCTGCAACTGAACCGGGAACTGCTCCAGCGGATCGGCGGCGTGGTCACCATCGTGATGGGACTGGCCTTCCTCGGCGCGATTCCGGCCCTGCAGAAGGACACCCGCCCGCATCCGCGGCGGATCTCCCACCTCGCCGGCGCCCCACTGCTCGGGGCCGTGTTCGGGCTGGGCTGGACCCCCTGCCTGGGTCCCACCCTCGCCGGGGTGCTATCGGTGGCCGCCGGCACCGAGGGTGCCACCGCCGCCCGCGGGGTCACCCTGATCGTCGCCTACTGCCTGGGCCTGGGCCTGCCGTTCATCCTGCTCGCCTTCGGCTCGACCACGGCCGTCCGCGGTGTCGGCTGGCTGCGGCGGCACTCGCGCACCCTCCAGATCGTCGGGGGCCTGACCCTCGTCGTGGTCGGGCTCGCCCTGCTCACCGGTGCCTGGGATGTGTTCGTCGCCTGGATCCGGGACGAGTTCGTCACCGCCGTCGTCCTCCCTGTCTGATCCCAGTGGGAACCGTGGGAAACAAGTGAATAGCGGCACAGAAGTGAAGAAAGTGTATTAGCGTTACGGCGTGTCGTCTTGACTTTGTCGCGCCGGTCCATGTTTTTGCTTCACCGCCGAAACCCTGGCGTGACTGCTCAGAAGGGACCTGCGATGCGCGGTATCACCTCAACGACGCTGACCGCCTGCACGAGAAGACTGCCCACCCTGTGCCTGGGCGCCTCCACGGCGGCGGCGATGGTGGTCCTGACCGCCCCGCCCGCCTCGGCCGTCCATCCCGGCCACGCGGATTCGTCGTCCGCGCTCGCCGCGGCGCTGGCCGACGCGGTGACCATGGTCGCCGACGCGGCGCAGCCGGACGTGGTGGTGGTCGATCCCAGTCGTTGGCAGACCGTCGCGAACATCGCGGCCGTCAGTCTGCGGAACGCCGAGGCCAACGGCTCGCTCGCCGACACGTTCGAGGCCCAGCACCTGCTCGCCGGATGCCTGAGCGGTTTCGCCGCCGGGTCCGCCGCCGCCGAGGTACTCGGCGCCTGCGCGGACGAGCTCGCCGCCGTCGACGGCGGCATCGCGCCGAGGTTGCTCGCCGCACTCGACCTCGACGACGTCTCCGAATCCTCCGGTCCCGGCACCTTCGACCACGCCACCGACCCGGCCGAGGCTGCGGCGGCACCCGACTCGGAGCTTGCCGAGGCCACCGCTCCGAACCCGGACGCGGAGCAGACCGCCGGCACCGGCGCCGAAACCGGGGAGGCCGAGGCCGATCCGCAAAGCGAGCACCCCGACCCCGAGGCCCCCTCACCCGAGGCGGACACCGGCGGCGACGCCGACGGATCCCACGCTCACGACGGCACCGACACCGAGGGGACCGCCGACGACGCCACCGGTGACGAGACCGGTGCAGACGAGACCGGTGCTGACGAGACCGGTGCTGACGAGACCGGTGCTGACGAGACCGAGGACGGCGCGACGGCTCCGCAGCAGCCCCGCACCTGGAATCGCCCCGGCACCAAAGAATTCGTGGCACCCAGCGCGGGAACCATCACCGCCACCATGGGTGATGGACGCGGCCACGAAGGCATCGATATCGCCAACACCCTCGGCGCACCGATCGTCGCCGTCGCCGACGGCGAGGTCATCGACGCCGGCCCCGCCCAAGGGTTCGGGCTGTGGGTCCGGATCCGGCACGACGACGGCACCATCACCACCTACGGCCACAACAACGACAACCTCGTCGAGGTGGGGGAGCGGGTCAAGGCCGGACAGCAGATCGCCACCGTCGGCAACCGCGGCAATTCCACCGGCCCGCACCTGCACTTCGAAATCGAGGACCCGGACGGGGAAATCATGGACCCCGTCAAATGGCTGGCCAAGCGCGGCGCCTCCATCGTCGGACTCGACTGAGCGGACCGCTGTTCTTCCCTCTCCAGCCACCGGACGGACAATCGGCGGCAAAGCTCGTGCAGCTGCACAGCAGCGGCGGAAAAGGGACGGTGATCGTGATGATCGACGTCGAAGACAGCATCGTCATCGACCGCCCCATCGGCGAGGTCTTCGACTTCCTCGCCGACCAGACCAACGCACCCCGCTGGCAGAACGGACTCGAGCAGGTCCGCCGGATCACCGACGGACCACCCGGGGTGGGCACCAAACATGTTGTCGTCCGCAAGTTTCTGGGTCGGAAACTGGACCTGATCAACGAATACGCCCAGTTCGAGCCGAACGCGGAGATCACCTTCACCGGTGCGTCCGGACCGAGCCGCTTCGAGGTGACGTACCGGACCGAGGAGACCGCCGAGGGAACCCGGCTCAGCTGCCACATGCGGATGGAGCAGAAGGGACTGTTCGCCCTCGCTGACCGGGTGGTCGCCGAGGGCCTGCGCAGAGACTTCGCCGCCAACCTGCGAAACCTCAAGGCATTACTCGAAACCCGCGCAGAATAACCGCCACCCCGGTCCGATCGGGCCGCGACCTTATGTCGACATCCTGGCCGCCGCCCGGTTCCGCAGCGCTTTCCGGTGCCCGTACGCGGTCACCCCGCGCGGCTTGTACACCGCCAGCACCAGCGCAGCGAGCACCACGACCAGGGCCGCGGTGGCATGCACCAGATGGGTCGGATCCGCCAGGACGGCCCGGTCCGCCTGCGACCAGCTCGGCTGCGCCGCGACGCTCGCGGCGTACTCGATCGAACGGGTGTAGAGCACCAGGACGACGGTGGCGACCAGATTCAGCAGCAACTTCAGCAGCACCCAGTAGTGGCGCAGCAACCCCCACGCGGTGCCCAACGAGCAGATCAACCCGGTGACCAGTGAGGCCACCGCCAACGGCAGCAGCACCACGCCGGCGATCATCGCCATCACCTGATACCCCCCGCGCACCTGTGCCGGATCGGCCCCGATCAGCGTGGCCGCGGCCACCACGAGGTAGGTGATGACGGCGCCGAGCCACCCCGCCGAGGCACCGATGTGCACACACCGCGCGAGGGTCCGCGCCCTCGGAGGCATCGTCACAGCGGGATCGGCCCGGTCCGCGCGCCCGGCGAGAACCCGCCGCCGTCGGCGTCGATCACCGAGTGCACCACCGCGGCGGGGGCGGACAGATGCCGGCCCGGACCGTGGTTGCCGCCACCGAACAGCATCACGGCCACGACCAGCACGATGAGAACGCCGACGACGAGGGCGATCACCTTCACCCAGCGCGGCGTGCGGTGCTCCGGGCCGGCGCCGACTCCATGGGGCGGCGGCGGCGGTGGGGTGGGAGTGGGGTCGGTCATCGGCGGTAGCTCCCTCATACGCAAAACACGACTTTTTCAATACACACTGTCACATATGGCGGCAGTGTGTCGATAGGGCGGCGCTGCGTATACTTCGGGGGTGCCGAAGCTGTGGAACGAGACGATCGCATCGCATCGCCAGGCGGTGCGGGAGGCGACCCTGGACGCCGCCGGGGCAGTGGTGGCCGAGTCCGGGCTCGCCGCGGTGACCATGTCGAAGATCGCCGAGCGCACCGGGATCGGCCGGGCCACGCTGTACAAGTACTTTCCCGACGCCGACGCCATCCTCACCGCCTGGCACGAGCGGCAGATCGCCGGCCACCTGCGCCATCTCGCCGGGATCCGCGACCACGCCGCCGATCCCGGTGCCCGGCTGGAGGCGGTGCTCGTGGCGTACGCGCAGATCCTCGCCCACCATCACACCGGTGCGATCGCGGCCGGGTTGCATCGCGGCGAGCACGTGGCGCGCGCACAGCAACACCTGCACGAGTTCGTCCGCGACCTGCTCACCGACGCGGCGGCGGCGGGTCAGGTCCGCGACGACGCCACCGCCGACGAGCTGACCTGGTACGTGCTGCACGCGGTCACAGCGGCCGAAGGGCTCGACTCACCCGCCGCGGTGCACCGGCTCGTCGCGATCATCCTGACCGGGCTGGAGCCGCAGCGCTGACCGCGATCTGCCGCACCCCGGTCCCGACCGGGGTGCGGTCTCAGGGCCGGGCGGCGTGCGCGAGAAACAGCGGAATCGCCACGAAACCCCGGTCCGCCTGCCCGCGGCGCGTCTGATCGCCGATCCACGCCGCGGCCTGGTCGGGGGTAATGGCGCCGGCCGCGGCGGCGGCGTGGGCGATCCCGGTGAGCATCGGCAGCAGGGTCTGGTCGGTGAACACACCGGTGTGGACTTCGACCCGGACGTCGGTGAAGCCGGTGTCGAGCAGGAGGTTGCGGTACCGGCGGGCCGCCCGGGGCGCCGCGACGGTGTCGGCGCGTGCATGGACGATGGTTCGGGTGAGGTCGGGATGGTCGGAGTCGATGAAGAATCCGTCCCAGTCCTGGCCGATCAGGACGATACGGCCGCCCGGGGCCAGGACCCGGTGCGCCTCGGTCAGCGCCGCGACGGGATCGGCGATGTCGTGAAAGACCTTCTCGGCCCGGTACCCGTGCACCGACACGTCACCGAGGGGGAGTTCGGTGGCGTCGGCGATCTCGAACCGGGCGCGGGGCCACCGCCGGCGAGAAATGGTGATCATCTGCTCATCCAGATCGATCCCCACCGCATCCCATCCCTGCTCGGCCAGCTCGGCGACGGCGCGGCCGGCGCCGCAGCCCACGTCGAGGACCACCGCTCCAGGTGGGGCGGCCAGTAGCTCGATCGATCGTGTCCGTAGTGCCGCGGCACCGGGGTAGTTGTCGATGACGTCGAGCAGGGCGACGAGGGCCTCGGTGTCGGCGGCAGTGTTGGTGGTTGACATGACAGCCAGGGTGCGACTTCATGTTGACATGAAGTCAAGCGAGGGCAGCCGCTCCTGGAGCATCGGTGAGGTCGCCGAGCGGTTCGGGATCGCCACGCACGTACTGCGCCACTGGGAATCGGTGGGCTTGCTGCATCCGTCGAGAGAAGGCGGGGCGCGCCGCCGGTACGAGAAGCCGGATGTGTACGCGGTGGCGATGATCCTGCGCGCGAAGGAGGCCGGTTTCGGTCTCGACGACCTCCGGGAGATGTTCGACACCGACGACCCGGTCCGGCGCAAAGCCATCCTCGGGCGACACCGCGATGCGCTGGCGGTGCGGATCGCCCAGGCGCAGGCCTCGCTCGCCCTGATCGACTGTGCGCTCGACTGCGATCACGACGACATCGCGTCCTGTCCGCACTTCCACGCAGCGATCGAAGCCCGGATCGGCGCGCTCACGCCGTTGTAGCGGCGTGAGCGGTCAGGGCCTCCCGGTCGACCGTGTTGGCCGGACTCAGGGCGATGCCGGCCGCGCCGCGTGGACGTAGTGCAGCAGCGGGAGGCGGTCGCCGCTTCCGATGATCTCGAATCCGGCTTCGGTGATCAGGCCGTCGAGTTCGTGGATCGGGTTGTGTTGCATCGCGTGCCCGCTGAGCATTCCCACGAGGTGGTTCGCGATGCGGTTGCGCGGTGGCCGGAAGTCGGCGATGAATAGCCGACCACCCGGCCGGAGCACACGGAACGCCTCCCGCAGCGCGGTGGCCCTCAGTTCGGGTGGAATGTGGTGCACCGCCAGGCTGGAGATCACCAGATCCATCGACGCGTCGTACAGCGGCAGGCTTTCGGCGCCCGCGACCCGGAAGGTGCAGTTCGGCGGTGAGACTCGTCGGGCGTACTCGATGACCGGCGCGGACGGGTCGATCCCCACCACGCGTCCGCTCGGCAGCACGGCGGGGGCCGCCCGGCGGGAGAAGTAGCCGGTGCCACACCCGATGTCGAGCACCTCGTCGCCGGGGTGCGCCCCGGCGAGTGCCACCAGGTCGTCGAAGACCCGGCGACGGAACCCGCCGAATCCCACCGCGGAGAAGAACTCGTACAGTCGCGCCCGCCGAATCAGGCCTCCGCTCCCGTCGTCGGCATGACCACCGGGGCCACCCAGCAGTTTCCCACCGAGTCCCATGTGAAAGTCCTCCCTTGGTGATTGGTCAGCGCCCTGCAGGGTGTGACCGGTCGAGGTACGGATATCAGTGTGGGTGACGAGCCGTGCCGGGTCGAGGTCGAGTCGCCGCAGAAGCTGCGCATTGAGCGCCACGACGATCGTCGAGACCGACATGGCCGCAGCCCTGACCCGGTTATGCGTCGGTTCGTTGACGAGTGTCGGCGGCGAACCCCCGCAAATCGGTGAGGGTTTTGTGAAGATTCGTTGAAGAAGAGGACCGGACGAGTGCGCCCGGCGCTGGCACGGTATTGAGTTGAAGAATCGGCGGTCACGACCCGAAGAGAGTGTGCACCGATCAGGCGGCACTCGTTCGGGTTGCTGCAGTGCGGGGGAAGGAGTGGCACCTCGACCTCGACATCACGGCATCTGATTCGACACCCCCACCGCCGCTTTCTGGTGCCGGCCGCCGGTGGTGCGCACACCCCGGACGCAGCGGCGCTGACGTCCCGATGACCACCCGCAAAGTGTTCCGAGGAGCGAGATGAACAGTTCGGGGCCCGCGGAGCCGGCGCCGATGACCGCGGTGCTGACCGCTGAAGGAATCGAAAAGAGCTTCCGGCAGGGATGGTGGCCGGCCCGCCGCGATTTCCCGGTACTGCGGGGCGTGGATCTCGCGCTGCAGCCGGGCGAGGTGGTCGGGCTGACCGGGGAGAACGGGTCGGGGAAGTCGACGTTGATGAAGATCCTCGTCGGCGAGTACCGGCCGGACGCCGGCACCGTGACCCGGTCGGGGCGGCTGGGCTACTGCCCGCAGCAGCCGGTGGTCTACGAGAGGTTGACCTGCGACGAACACTTCGAGCTGTTCGGCTGCGCCTACCGAATGACCCCGAACGAGGAGCGACGGTCCCGCCGGGGACTGTATGCGGCGCTCGGCTTCGAGCGCTACGCGGACACCCGCGCCGACCGGCTGTCCGGCGGTACCCTCGCGAAACTCAACCTGGGGTTGGCGATGCTGGCCGACCCGGAGGTGCTGCTGCTCGACGAGCCGTACTCCGGATTCGACTGGGACACCTACCTGCGGTTCTGGGAACTGGTGGCACAGCGCCGAGAAACCGGCCGCTCGGTGCTGATCATCAGCCACTTCGTCACCGATGAGCACCGATTCGACCGCATCGTCGACCTGCGCAACGGGAGGGCGGCGGCGAGATGAGAAGCGAGAATCACCTGCCGGGGGCGCCGGGCGAGGTCGCGCTACTCGTCCACCGATTCCTGGTCGACTACGCCCGCAACCCGGTCAACATGCTGGTGCTGGTGCTGGTCCCGGTGGTCTTCGTGATCGTCGCGGCCGGCTCGATGGCCGATGCCGCGAAGCTGCTCGGCGGCGCGGGCGGGCCCGCGGTGGAAACCGCGACCGCCGGCTGGGCGGCGGGATTCCTCGCCGGTATCGCCATGTTCTTCCAAATCAGCGCCGCCCGTGCGGCCGATCGGCGGCTGGTCTCGGCGGGCCTTGCGCCGATACGGTTGGTCGCAGCCCGGCTCGGGACCGGTCTGGTGCTGGGAGCGTTGGTCGCGGCGACGGCGCTGCTCGCCTTGGCCGCGCGCACCGGCATCGGCGACCTCGGCCGGGCGATCGCCGGCACGCTGATGTTCGCGGTGATCTATCTGGCGATCGGCGCACTGGTGGGAGCACTGGTGCGCAATCCCGTCAACGGCACCGTCCTGATCTTGTTTATCTGGATTCTGGACGTGTTCTTCGGACCCGCCGTCGGATCCCCCGACCGCATCGAAACCCGTTGGTTCCCGACGCATTTCGTGACGTTGTGGATGGTGGACATTGCGTCCCGGCACGGCGGCCGGATCGGGGACCTCGGCTGGGCACTGGTGTGGATGTTCGCGGCGCTGATCGTCAGCACCGTCGTCATCACCGCGACCGTCGGGGTGTCCTGGCGATCGCGGCGGCGCCCCACAGCTGGATCCGGGTGGGGTCAGTTTTCGGCCGGACTGCGGATGGGTTTGCGCGACTACCGCCGCAACCCGGTGCTGTGGGTGCTGCTGGTGGTGGTGCCGATCGTGTTCATCGTGCTGGCCAAGGCGATGACCGCGCAGGAGTCCGGAGTGTTCTCCCTGGTCGAGGGTGGTCGGACGGTGATGGAGGCGTTCTGGTTGCCGGATGTGCATGCCGGGACGATGACCCCGATCGCGATCTCCTCGCTGGCGGCGTTGGCCGGGCTGTTCGTCGGGCTCGATGCCCGCGCAGGCGATCAGCGACTGACCATGGCCGGCTTTCCCTTCCCCCGGCTGCTGGCGGTGCGGTTGACGATGATCGGCTGCGGCGCAGCCCTGGTGACCCTCTCGTCGTTGATGGTGACCGCCACGGTGTTCGATGCCCGGCAGTGGGGCGTCTACGGCGCCGGGAACCTGCTCATGGCGGTGACCTACGGGCTGCTCGGGTTTTGCCTGGGCCCGATCTTCGGGCGCGTGGGTGGGGTGTTCATCGCCTTTCTGGTGCCGTTCCTCGACATCGGGATCGGCCAGAGTCCGATGCTGCGACCAGAACCGGCGACCTGGGCACACGGCCTACCGGGATACGGGGCGATGCGGGTGTTGCTCGACGGCGGGTTGACCGCACGGTTCGACGAAGCCGGGCCGCTGCTGGCGGCGCTGGCGTGGCTGCTCGCGCTCACCGCACTGGCCGGGTGGCTGTTCCACCGCACACCCGCCACCCCCGTGCGTCCCCGCTTGGGCATGTGATCCGGCGACGATCACACACCGAGTTCTGGTCCGGCGATCGGCATGTCTGTCATTACCGGGCAGGGGTGAACCGGCGCAGTCGCAGACTGTTGCTCACCACGAACACCGAGCTGAAGGCCATTGCGGCCCCGGCGATCAGCGGATTGAGCAGGCCCAGCGCCGCCAGCGGCAGGGCCGCCACGTTGTAGGCGAACGCCCAGAACAGATTGCCCTTGATCGTGCGCAGGGTGGCCCGCGCCAGACGGATCGCGTCCGGGGCGGCCCGCAGGTCACCGCGCACCAGCGTCAGGTCCGAGGCCTCGATCGCGACGTCGGTGCCGGTGCCCATCGCCAGACCCAGGTCGGCCTGGGCGAGCGCGGCGGCGTCGTTGACACCGTCGCCGACCATCGCCACCACCCGCCCCTGGTCCTGCAATTCCTTGACGGCGTCGACCTTGTCGGAGGGCAACACCTCGGCAATCACCTCGTCGATCCCGACCTGGGTCGCGACGCTCTGCGCGGCGCGGTGATTGTCCCCGGTGAGCAGCACAGGGGAGAGGCCGAGCTCGCGCAGTTCACCGATCGCCGCGGCGGAGGTGTCCTTGACGGTGTCGGAGACGACGATCACTGCGCGGATCGCCCCGTCCCACGCAATCCACACCGGGGTGCGGCCCTGCGTTTCGGCCTCGTCGACGACGCGCTGCAGCGCGTCGGGGGCAGTCAGCGCCCACTCATCGCGCAGCCAGCTGTGCCGCCCGGCGAGCATCGCGTGGCCCTCGACGACTCCGGACACCCCACGGCCGCCGTGGTTTTCGAAACCCTCGACCGCCGGCAACGGGCCTGCCTCGGCGGCGTATGCGGCGACCGCCTGGGCGATGGGGTGTTCGGAGGCGTGCTCGAGCGCACCCGCCAGCCGCAGCGCTTCGGCGTCGGACACCCCGTCGGGGACGTGTACCGAGGCGACGGCCATCCGGCCGGTGGTGATGGTTCCGGTCTTGTCCAGGACGATGGTGTCGATGCGGCGGGTCGATTCGAGGATCTCGGGGCCCTTGATCAGGATGCCGAGCTGGGCGCCGCGGCCGGTGCCGACGAGGAGCGCGGTCGGTGTCGCCAGACCCAGGGCGCACGGGCAGGCGATGATCAGTACCGCGACGGCGGCGGTGAACGCCGCGGTCACCGTGTTCCCGGTGAGCAGCCATACCGCGAGGGTGAGCAGTGCGAGCCCGATGACGATGGGCACGAACACCGCCGAGACTCGGTCGGCGAGGCGCTGGACCTGCGCCTTGCCGTTCTGCGCCTCGGTGACCAGAAGCGCCATCTGGGCGAGTTGGGTGTCGGCGCCGACACGGGTCGCGCGGACGACGAGTCGACCACCGACGTTGACGGTGGCACCGACCACGCTGTCGCCGGGTCCGACCTCGACGGGGACCGGTTCGCCGGTGAGCATCGACGCGTCGACCGCGGAGGTGCCCGAGGTGACGATTCCGTCGGTGGCGATCTTCTCCCCGGGCCGGACGACGAACACATCGCCGATGGCGAGCTGGCCGATCGGGATGCGGGTCTCGGATCCCCCGCGGAGCACGGCGACGTCCTTGGCTCCCATGTCCAGCAGTGCGCGCAGGGCCGCGCCGGACTGCCGTTTCGCCCGGGCCTCGAAGTAGCGGCCGGCGAGGATGAAGGTGGTCACCGCGGAGGCGACCTCGAGGTAGATGTGCGGTTCGGCGTTGCCGGTGCTGCGCAGCTCGAAGCTCATCCGCATGCCGGTCATCCCGGCGTGGGTGAAGAACAGCGCCCACAGCGACCACAGGTAGGCGGCGGTGACACCGACGGAGATGAGGGTGTCCATCGTGGCGGCGCCGTGCCGCAGGTTCGCCCAGGCGGCGCGGTGGAACGGCAGCGCGCCCCACACCACCACCGGGGAAGCAAGGGTCAGGGTCAGCCACTGCCAGTTGTCGAACTGCAGCGCCGGGATCATCGACAACAGCACGACCGGCACGGTCAGCACCGTCGAGACGATCAGCCGCTGCCGCCACTCGGCGGCCTCGTCCGGCTCCGCGGCGGCGGCCGTTTTTGCGGCGGTGTCCTCGGGGGCCGGCAGGGTGGCGGTGTATCCGGTCGCCTCCACCGTCGCGACGAGGTCTTCGGGTGCCACCCGGTCGGCGAAGGTGACCTTGGCCTTCTCGGTGGCGTAATTGACGGTGGCGGTCACCCCGTCCATCCCGTTGAGCTTCTTCTCGATCCGCGCCGCACACGACGCGCACGTCATCCCCCCGATCGACAGCACGACATCGTGCTGTCGACCACCGGACTCCGTGATCCGGGTCGTCATGCCAATCCCTTCCCAACTCGAATATCGCTACCCCGATGAAGTTCTCGTTGTCCGCGTTCGTGATCGGCCCTGCGATCACCGGTGGCACCGCCCCCGACAACCCGGCGCCCACGCGGACGCCCCTTCGACCGAACACGGTTGAACACCACGGCGGTTGAGCCGAGTACCGGCGGGCGGGTTCCTCCATCCGCCGGCGTCGTGCGTCAGCCGCAGCAGCAGCCACCGGCATTGCCCGCCATCGGCAGGGCGCGACCGGCGGCCACCTTGCGTTCCGTCGAGACGACTTCGTATCCCGCCGCCGAGATGGCCTCCGCGACAGCGGACGGGGTCGGCGCGCCGACAGTGGTCACGGTGCCCGCCTGCAGGTCCACGCCTACCCCGGTCACGCCGGGAACGGAACCTACTGCAGTCTTCACTGTCGACACGCAGTGCCCGCAGGTCATCCCCTGGACTGTGTATGTGGTGGTCATCGATCTTCACCCTTCTCGGACGCTTCGATGCGCATCCCATGCAATGAAGTATATACCCCTAGGGCGTATAGGTAAATGGACGTTCTGTCGCAACGACGAGAAACCTGAGGTCGATCCATGTCGACAGCGCCTCGGCGCGAGTCTCTGCGCGTGACTTCTTCATCGAATCTTCACCAAACAACCAGCCAAGCCATACCCCGTGGGGGCAGGCTCGGACTTGATCGAACAGTGGCTGGCAGGCGTATTCCGAGCCTTGGCAAACGTTTTGATCAGACATCGAGGAGCAGTGATGACGCAGAGATGGAGTGTCAACGTCAGCCCGGCCGAGCGCATCGCCCGGATCCTCGTCGGCGGGGCCGGCGTGGTCGGCGGGGTCTACCTGATCACGGGCGGGGCAACGGCCGTGGTCATGGCATTGGCGGTGCTGTTGATCCTGGCCGGACTGGATCTGGTGGTGACCGGGGCGACCGGCCATTGCCCGCTGTACCAGAAGCTGGGCCATGTCCCGGCATCGTTGAAGGGCGGAACGTCATGACCGAGGATGATCGGAGTAAGCCCTATATCGGCGACAACAGCGGCCATGACGAGTATGCCGAGGGTCACGGTGCAGGTGGGCACAGTCGTCACCGCTGGATGATGATCGCCTGCTGCATCCCGATGGTGGTCATCGCCGTCGCACTGATCGCCACCGGCACGGTGGGAATCGGCGGCATCGTGTTCGCGTTGGCGTGCGTGGGAATGATGGCGGTGATGATGATTCCGATGGGCGGAGGACACCGTCATTGACGTCCGCCTCAATCAACCCAGTGGGTCGGTGATCAACACCATGACCAGCTGAAGTCAGTGCTGCGCGAGCGGGGCGATGACGGCTCGGTGCCGCGACAAACGAAAGGTGCCACAGCGAATGAACCAAACCACCGTGCTCGAAGTGGGTGGACTGCACTGGGCGAGCTCGACGGCGTCAGTCGAGGCCACCCTGCGCCGTCGCCCGGGAGTCGCATCCGTCGAGGCGAACGCCGTAAACCAGACCGCCACCGTCACCTACGACCCGGCGAAGACGTCGGTGGTCGAACTGTCGAAGTGGGTGCGTGACTGCGGCTATCACTGCGCCGGACGTTCGGTGCCCGAGCACGTATGCGACCCGATGTCCGAGCCGGCCGCCGTGGCCGAACACCTCCACCACGCCCCGCCGCCCGGTGCGCCCGCCACACCGGCAGCACATGAGGCACATGAGGCACATGGACGGTCGCCGCAGGAGATGATGGGCCACGGCGGTGGTCACGCCGGGATGTCGATGGACGACATGGTCCGGGACATGCGCAACCGCTTCCTGGTTGCCGCGGTGCTGTCGATCCCGATCTTGCTGTGGTCCCCGATCGGCCGCGACGTCCTCGGATTCACAGTGGCTGCACCGTTCGGTCTGCGCGACGACGTCTTCTCCTTCATCCTGTCGATCCCGGTGATTTTCTACTCGGCCTGGATCTTCTTCGACGGCGCCTACCGGGCATTGAGGGCGCGGACGCTGGACATGATGGTCCTGGTCGCGGTGGCCGTCGGAACGGGATGGCTCTACAGCGCCGCCATCACCTTCACCGGCGGCGGTGAGGTGTTCTACGAGGCCGCCACGGTGCTGACCGCGTTCGTGCTGCTCGGGCACTGGTTCGAGATGCGCGCCCGCGGCGGCGCGAACGACGCGATCCGTACCCTGCTCGAACTGGCCCCGCCGATGGCACTGGTGCTGCGCGACGGGGAACCGGTCGAGATCCCCACCGCCGAGGTCGTGGTCGGGGACCTGCTGCTCATCCGCCCGGGCGCGAAGATCCCGGTCGACGGCACGGTCGAGGAGGGAAGCTCGGAGGTCGACGAGTCCATGGTCACCGGCGAGAGTCTGCCGGTGACCAAGACACCCGGATCGCAGGTGATCGGCGCCTCGATCAACACCACCGGCACCCTGCGGGTCCGCGCCATCAAGGTCGGCTCCGACACCGTTCTCGCCCAGATCGTCGCCCTGGTCCAGGAGGCCCAGAACTCCAAGGCACCCGGGCAGAGACTCGCCGACCGGGCCGCCTTCTGGCTGGTCCTGGTCGCGCTGATCGGCGGCACCGGCACGTTCGTGGTGTGGCTCCTGGCGGGTGAGAGCGTGCAGATGGCGCTGCTGTTCGCGATCACCGTCGTGGTCATCACCTGCCCCGACGCGCTGGGCCTGGCCACCCCGACGGCGATCATGGTCGGCACCGGCCTCGGAGCGCAGCGGGGAGTGCTGTTCAAGAACGCCACCGCACTGGAAACCTCGGCGCGCATCGACACCGTGGTGATGGACAAAACCGGCACCCTGACCAAAGGTGAACCGGAGGTCACCGACGTGGTCGCCGACGGTATCGGCGAGGACGAACTCCTCGCCCTCGTCGCTGCGGTCGAACGCGAATCCGAGCACCCGCTGGCCGGCGCGATCGTCCGCTACACCGCCGAACGCGCGATCCCACAACTGTCGCTGGCCGAGTTCTCGAGCGTGCCCGGGCACGGTGCCACCGCCGAGGTGCAGGGCCGCCGGGTCGCGGTCGGCAACCGCAAGCTCATGGTCGCCGAACAGGTCGATTTCGGTGCCCTGATGGACCGGCGTGACGAGCTGGCCTCGACCGGGCGTACCGCGGTGTTGGTAGCCGTCGACGGCCGGGGGGTCGGGGTGATCGCGCTGGCCGATGCCGCCCGGGAAACCTCCGCCGACGCGGTGTCCGCACTCCACGACCTGGGCATCGAGGTGGTCATGCTCAGCGGCGACAACGAGGCCACCGCCGCGCGCATCGCCGGACAACTGGGCATCGACACCGTCATCGCCGAGGTGCTGCCCGGTGACAAGGCCGCCAAGATCGCCGAACTGCAGGATGCCGGCAAGAAGGTCGCCATGGTCGGTGACGGCGTCAATGACGCCCCCGCCCTGGCCCAGGCGGACCTGGGCATCGCGATCGGCGCCGGCACCGACGTCGCGATCGAAACCGCCGACCTGGTGCTGATGCGCTCGGACCCGCTCGACGTGCCGATCGCGCTGCGGATCGGGCGGGGCACCCTCCGCAAGATGCGGCAGAACCTCGGATGGGCGGTCGGCTACAACGTCATCGCCCTGCCGATCGCCGCCGGAGTCTTCGAACCCTCACTAGGGCTGGTGCTGCGCCCGGAGATCGCCGCCCTGTCGATGTCCGGCTCCAGCCTCATCGTCGCGGTCAACGCCCTGATGCTCAAACGACTCAAGCTGCCCGCCCCGCCCGAACCTCACCCCGCCGCGCCCCGACCGGCGCCCGAACCCACACCAACAGGTCCGCGGTGAGCGGTGACTCGAGCGAACCATTCGCCGACGACGAGGAGCGCAATGCACGCCGTACCCGAATCCGCAGCTCCGGCAGACTCATTGACCGATCAGGAACTCGGCGACCTCGACGCATGGTGGGGAGCCGAACGATCTGTTCGATCAGGTGACGAAGATTCTGCGCAAGCGCACCCGCAGGTAATCACCACGCCCGAGGACGGGCTATCTGGCGAACATCGGAGCGGTAGGGTCGGCGCCAGGTTCGGGCAGTGCGTCGGCGGCCGCCGCCGACGGCAGGTCCTCTTCCCAGACTTCACCGGGGGGCAGCGTCTTCTCGATTCCTTCGACGCAGAGCCGGACCGGTCCGGCCGAGCAGGGATGCAGTCGCAGCCGCGCCCGGTCCTGGGTCAGGCCGATGCTGATCGGTTGTCCCCGATAACTGAATCGGAACCTCACCTCGGTCAGTTCGGCTTGCTCACCCTCCGCGTCAGTGAGCTGTGATACCGAACGGCCACCGACATGACGTCGGCTGCAGGGGTCTGCCCGTGGCCGTGATCTGCCGCCAGTCCGATGAGGTTGTCGCCGAATATCGTTCGGGTGAATTGGCCGAGGTGAGGTGCCAATCCTCGCGCGCCTAACGACGTGACGGTCCGTGCCCAGCCGCTCGTATTTGCGCGTCGCCGCGCCACCACCCGCCATGGAGGTAAAGCTTCTTCAGCGAATCTTCACAGAAATCCTCGGCTTGAACCGGCAATGAACTGACAGTCTGGAACGAGACGGGCTCAGGGCGCCGTCGGGTCGATCGAGGTGGGATGAGGGACAAGGAGCGGATGTGTCGCAGTGCCGTGCGGATCCACTTGTCGCCGTCTCTGTCGACACACCGGGTTGGTCAGGAATCGTGAGCGATCCACCACCGGCGACTCGGCCGCTGAATAGTCCCCTGCGTCCGCAACCGCCGATGATACCGGAGGAGGGTATATTGAGAGGTGGAGAACGCGGCCCGGCGAGAGGAGTCGGCAGTGAGCACCGAACCCCCCGAGGCCAGCCATCGCCACATCCAGTCCAAGGACGCCTACCTCGCGCGCCTGCGGCGCATCGAAGGGCAGGCCCGCGGCCTTCAACGGATGGTCGACGAAGAGAAGTACTGCATCGACATCCTCACCCAGATCTCCGCGATGACCAAGGCCCTCCAGGCCGTGGCGCTGGGCCTGCTCGAGGATCACATCAGCCACTGCGTGGTCGATGCCGCCGCGGCCGGCGATCGCGTCGAGGCCGACGTGAAGATCGCAGAGGCATCCAACGCCATCGCACGTCTCGTGCGGTCCTGACTGCAAAACTGTCATCGAAGGGCATGGCGCCGAATGAGGCCCGAACAGCCCGCCGAGCCGGAAGCGGGTGCGCGCCCAGGTGCTTGGAATCTGTCAGGCCGCCAAGGTCATGGAGTTCGACGGCCCCGCGTGATTTTCGGCGGGGTGCGGGCGTGAACGCTTGGCCCCCACCGCACAACTGCCCGACGTCTCGCGTGATCAGCACGTGTGTGCACTGTGAGAAAGGAATTCCCCTGTCATGAAGAAGAAGTCCCTCGCCGCCGGCGCAGCCGCGGTTGCTGCTCTGGTCGCGTTGACCGCCTGTAGCAACTCCAGCACTGATCAGTCAGCGCAGAGCAGTACCGCGGCGAGCGTTACCGCCACGACGGCCTCCGCAGATGCCCACAACCAGGCGGACGTGACGTTCGCGCAGCAGATGATTCCGCACCACGCGCAGGCGATCGAGATGAGCGATGTCGTGCTCGCCAAGGACGGTATCGACCCCCGGGTGACCGATCTGGCCAACCAGATCAAGGCAGCCCAAGGCCCGGAGATCGAGCGGCTGCAGGGCTGGTTAACCGAGTGGGGACAGTCCAGCATGCCGATGACCACGTCCGGGATGATGACTCCGGGTCAGAGCATGCCGATGGCCACGTCCGGGATGATGACTCCGGGTCAGAGCATGCCGATGTCGATGCCGGGCATGGAGATGCCAGGCGATAGCGGGATGGGAATGAGCGGAATGATGTCCGCCGAGGACATGACCGCACTGCAGAATGCTCAGGGCGTGGATGCCAGCAGGCTTTTCCTCACGCAGATGATCACCCATCACCAGGGCGCAATCGCCATGGCGCAGACTGAAATCGACTCCGGTCAGTATCCCGATGCCATCGCGATGGCACGCACCATCGCCGACACCCAACAGCAGGAGATCACCACGATGCAGACCATCCTGGCCTCGCTGTGACACCCCGGCTCGGGGATTCGAATACCAGCCGATGACCTCGTCCGAGGAGAAACACAGTGAGCACCACCACCAGCTACCACGTGTCCGGCATGACCTGCGCGCATTGCGTGAAGGCGGTCACCGAGGAACTCGACCGTCTCGATGCAGTGACGGACGTCGACATCGACCTGGTCCCCGGCGAGGATTCTCGGGTGAGGGTCACCAGCAGCCGGCCACTGCCGCTCGAGCAGGTACGTCATGCCGTCGACGAGGCCGGATACTCGCTGTCCGACCCGCCCAGCTGATCCGCCCTCGGCGCCCTTTCCGGGGTATCAGCGAGGTTTCGTGACGGTGAGAATGAGGACGGACTCGACCAGCGCTTCGACCCGGGGAGGATGGGCCGCGGTGATCGTCACCAGGTCGCCCGCCACCGCGTCGTCGTGGCTGCCACCGCAGGTCAGCCGGACCCGCCCGCACATGATGTACACGGTGGCCTCGCCGCGAATGGGAACATCGGCTAACCGCCGGCCCGGGGTGAGCGCAATGAGAGTCTGGCGCAGCCGGTGCTCGTGACCACCGTAGACAGTTTCCGCGCTCCGTCCGCTCGGCGCGCTGCGGGCGTGCGCGAGCCGGTGCCGGGCGATCGCGGTCACCGAGTATTTCCTCATCGCTGATCCGGGCGGAGGGGGAAGGTGATGGTGAAGGTACTGCCGGTTCCGGGGCCGTCGCTACGGACGGTGATGTGGCCGCCGTGCGCCTCGACGAGGGCCTTGGCGATCGCCAATCCGATCCCGGCGCCGCCGTGTTCGCGGTCGCGGGCCGCGTCGACCCGGTAGAACCGTTCGAACAGGTGCGGGAGGTGCTCGGCGGAGATCCCGTCGCCGGTGTCGGTCACCGCGATCACCAGCTGCTCGCTCCGCTGGCCGGCGGTCACCTCCACCCGCCCGCCCCGGGGGGTGTGACGCAAGGCGTTGTCGAGCAGGTTCCCCAGCACCTGCCCGAGCCGCTCCGGGTCGGCCCACAGCCGGGGAAGGTGCGCGGGAACATGAGAGGTCAGGGTCACCTGCTTCGCGGCGTAGCGGTCCGCCGCGGCGATCAGGGTGGTGGAGAGCAGTGCGGCGGGGTCCACCCAGGTGGGCTCGATCGAGGTCCGGCTCTCTTCCGCATGGGAGAGGCTGCGGACATCGTCGGAGAAACGGACCAGTCTGCGGGTCTGGTCGCGCAGCATCGTGATCGTGTCGGCATCGAGCGTCTCGACCCCGTCCTCGAGTGCCTCCATGTACGCCTCGAGTACCGACACCGGGGTGCGGATCTCGTGGGCGAGGTCAGCGAGAAGTTGACGGCGGGTGGTCTCGACCGATTCGAGTCCGGCGGCCATCCGGTTGAACGCCTCGGCGAGTGAGTCGAAGTCGTCCCCCAGGTGCGGGGGAGTGACCCGGATGTCGTAGCGCCCGTTGGCCACCGCGGTCGCCGCGGACGACACCTCGGTCAACGACCGTTGCAGGCGCCGACTGAAATACCAGGTCACCACCAACGCGGCCAGGGAGGCCACTCCGAGGGCGACCGCCAGGGAAATGGCGGTGGCGGAGCGGTACGCCTGCTCGGCGTGGAACTGTTCGTCGGACGAGGCCGGTACCCCGGCGCGGTGCAGGTGCTCGCGGAACAGCGGGGGGCCGGCGAACACCGCGACCACCCAACAGGTGGCGGCGCCGGCAACCAAGACCAGCGATTGCGCCAGCAGCAGCCGCACGCCGAGGCCGGGGCCACGGCTGCGCACCGGACCTGCGCCGACGGTGCCCGGGCGAACCTGATGCGAGGTCATTGCCCGGTCCCCATCCGGTACCCGATGCCGCGGACGGTGGTGACGTACCGGGGCGCGGCGGGGTCGTCTCCCAATTTGCGGCGCAGGTGGCCGACATGTACGTCGACGAGGTGCTCGTTCCCGACCCAGGACTCTCCCCACACGGCCTCGATCAACTGGCGCCGGCTAAAGGCCATACCCGGCCGGGACGACAACGCCGCCAACACGTCGAACTCGGTGCGGGTCAAGACCACCGGGCGGTCGCCGAGATGGACTTCCCGGCCCGCGACGTCGATCCTCATCGCCCCGAATACCCGCGGGGGTGCCTCACTCCCGACCGGCCCGGTGGTCGGCGTCTCGTATGTCGGTGCCTTCCGGGGTCGGCGCAACATGGCTCGGATGCGAGCCACCAACTCCCGGGGGCTGAACGGTTTGGTGACGTAGTCGTCGGCGCCGACGGACAATCCGATGATGGTGTCCATTTCGGCGTTGCGGGCGGTCAGCATCACCACGTAGGCGTCGGAGAACGTCCGCAGTGCCCGGCACACCTCGATTCCGTCCATGCCCGGCAGTCCGAGGTCGAGGACCACGACGTCGGGGTCGATTTCCCGGGCGCGAGCGAGCGCATCGACGCCGTTGTAGGCGACGGCGACCTCGAAGTTCTCCCGCTCGAGGTAGCTGGCGACGACCGCGGTCAGCGGGCGCTCGTCGTCGACCACCAAGGCCCGATATCCGGCGGCGCTCTCGGGCGGGAGGTGTGGCGTGTGGTTCATGGTCTCCATCGTCGCCGGTGTCCTCCCGGTCCGGTGCGGGTCACCCTGAACCGCCCATATCTTCAGGGAAACTACACAGAACCCTCATCGATTCACCGCGATCCGACACCACGCTGGAGAGCAACGAAAGGTGAACAGCCATGATGTGGTGGAACGACGGTATGGGGTACGGAATGGGCTGGGGCGGCTGGGTACTGATGGCCGTGGTGATGGTCGCGTTCTGGGGGTTGGTTGTTGCCGGGGTGTTTGCACTGTTCCACAGCATGCGAACGGATCGCACCGCGCCCTTCGACCCCGACGCTCGGGCCCGGGAAATTCTCGACGAACGATTCGCCAGAGGTGAGATCGACGCCGAAGAATACCGACTCCGCAGGGACGAATTGCGTGCCCGGCAGTGACACGTGAGCGATCTGCCGTGTCGATGGCCGGTTGACGGTCAGCCAGCAACACCCTCACGCGTGCTGCAGGGCCTGGAAAGGAGTGGGGGCGGACGTGCCTGAGTACGGTGCCGGACTGAGTCGGCGCACCTTCCTCGCCGCCGCGGCCGCAGGGCTGGGCGGCCTCGCAGTGTCTGCCTGTACCCGCAGATCACCGTTTTCCGGACCTCATCCGGTCGATTCGAACGCCGTCGCGGCCGCCGAGGCAGCCCGCCCCCGCACCGGCCGCACCGTCGACGCCGCTCTGGCCTCGCAGACCACCGACATCGACCTCGGCGGGATACACGTGCGCACCTTCGCCTATGGCAACACCGTTCCCGGGAAGATGATTCGGGCCAACGTCGGCGACGAGATAGCTGTCGCCCTCACCAACGGCCTAGACCACGACACCTCGGTGCACTGGCATGGCATTGCGCTGCGTAACGACATGGACGGGGCCGCGCCCGCCAGCCCCGACATCGGACCGGGGCAGAGCTTCACCTACCGTTTCTCGGTGCCGCATGCGGGCACCTACTGGGCGCACCCGCATGTCGGGCTCGACACCGACTACGGGCTCTACCTTCCCGTCATCGTCGACGACCCGAACGAACCCGGGAGATACGACGCCGAATGGATCGTCGTCCTCGACGACTGGACCGACGGTATCGGCCCCGGCCCCCGGCAGATCTTCTCGAACCTGCAATCGGGCGGGATGGGATCGATGGGCGGACCAGGCGGCATGGGGAACATGCCCGGCATGGGCATGGGCATGGGTGGCGGCTCGGATCGATCCGGCGCCCCCACCTCGAGTGCGACGCCGAACGGGGTGGGCACCAGCAGCCTCCTGGGCGGCGACGCCGGCGACATCACCTACCCGTACTACCTGATCAACGGGCGGATCCCGACCGCACCGTCGACGTTCACGGCCACACCCGGTCAGCGCGTGCGGCTCCGCATCATCAACGCCGGCGCCGACACCGCCTTCCGCGTCGCGCTGGCCGGGCACACCATGACCGTCACCCACACCGACGGCTACCCGATCACCCCGGTCGACGTCGACGCCCTCCTACTCGGCATGGGTGAACGCTACGACGTGATCGTCACCGCCGGGGACGGGATCTTTCCCCTCGTCGCGGCGGCCGAAGGCAAGAACGCCCGCGCCCGGGCCTTGCTGCGCACCGGCGCCGGATCCGCTCCCGACCCGGCATTCGCGCCCCGCGAACTCGGCGGCCGGGTCGGCACCGTGGACACCTTCGCCGCCGCCGACACCGTCCTGCTGCCCGGGGGACGCCCGGAGGTGAACCTGGCCGCGGATCTCGGCGGGGGCATGATGAGCTACGACTGGACCGTCAACGGCCGCCCCTACGACCAGACCCAACCATTGACGATCCGGCAAGGTCAGCACGCCCGCCTGACCTTCACGAACATGACGATGATGTGGCATCCGATGCACCTGCACGGGCACACCTTCCAGATCGTCAAACCCGACGGCACCCCCGGCCCGCGGAAGGACACCGTCATCGTGCTGCCCATGCGTTCGCTCGCGGTGGACCTGGTCGCCGACAATCCCGGCGACTGGATGCTGCACTGCCACAACGCCTACCACCAGGAAGCAGGAATGATGACCCGCCTCGACTACGACAGTTGAAGCGGTGACCAGTTCTCGGCCCCGCAACGCTCTCGTGCAGTGGGGCTGGTCGCGGACGCCCCCAGTCAACTGGATGGTTCACTGCCACAACGGACATCATCAGAAACCCGGCATGGTGACCCGGCTGGACTATACCGGGTGATCGCGGCTCGCCTCAGGAGCGGACGAGGCGGGCGATCGCGTCGGTGGCCTCTTTGATCTTCGCGTCGGCTGCGGGGCCGCCGGCGACCGCGGCGTCGACCACGCAGTGGCTGAGGTGGTCTTCGAGCAGTCCCATGGCCACCGCCTGCAAGGCCTTGGTCATCGCGGAGACCTGGGTGAGGATGTCGATGCAGTACTTGTCTTCCTCGACCATCCGCTGCAGTCCGCGGGCCTGGCCTTCGATGCGCTTGAGGCGCTTGAGGTAGGCGTCCTTTTCGGTGATGTAGCCGTGCGCGGCATGGTCATGGCCGTCGGTTTCGGCAGGTGCCGGGGTGGCCGCGGGGGTGGTGGCCATGGTGTCCTCCTGGAATCCGAGTGTCATGCCGAGCATCCCCGATTATGCCCGCCCGGGGTATGGGGCGGCGGGGTCGGTCCGCCCGGACGGCGGCCGACCGCCGCCGCGGCACACATCACCGCGCAGCGGGCCACCGCCCGGGTCGCGGGGTGCCGGGTGATCTGCACCAGGGTCGTTGTCACCGAGGACATGGCCGGTCTCCTTTCGGGAGTACATCGGTAAAAGGGGTGTGGGTGGGGTGGGCGACTGCACGCCCCGCCCACCCCACACCCTTCGGTGCTCTTTCTGCCCGTGGTTATCCGGTGAGGGATTGGAACCGGCGCAGCCGCAGGCTGTTGCTGACCACGAATACCGAGGAGAACGCCATCGCCGCACCGGCCAGCATCGGGTTGAGCAGCCCGGCGGCGGCCAGGGGCAGGGCGGCCACGTTGTAGGCGAAGGCCCAGAACAGGTTGCCCTTGATGGTGCCCAACGTCTTGCGGGCCAACCGGATCGCATCCGCTGCCGCGCGGAGATCACCGCGCACCAGGGTCAGATCACTGGCCTCGATCGCGACGTCGGTGCCGGTGCCCATCGCCAGACCGAGGTCGGCCTGAGCCAATGCGGCGGCGTCGTTGACGCCGTCGCCGACCATCGCGACGACCTTGCCCTGATCCTGCAGACGCTTGACGACATCGACCTTGTCGGCGGGCAGCACCTCGGCGATCACCTCGTCGATGCCGACCTGGTCGGCGATCGCCCGGGCGGCCGCGGCGTTGTCGCCGGTGAGCATGATCGGGGTCAGACCCAGCTTCCGCAGCTGTGTGATCGCCTCGGCCGAGGTGGCCTTGACCGCGTCGGCGACGACGAGCACGGCGCGGGCCCGCCCGTCCCAGCCGACCGCGACGGCGGTCTTGCCTTCGGATTCGGCTGCGCTCATGGCCGCTTCGAGACCCTTGGGTAGATGCTGCGCCCAGTCGGCGAGCAGGCGGGCCCGTCCGACGATCACGGCGTGGTCGTCGATCATGCCCTGCACCCCGAGGCCCTCGATGTTGGCGAACTGCTCCACCGTCGGCAGGGTCCCGACCTTCTCGCGGGCGCCCTTGGCGATGGCCTGGGCGATGGGGTGCTCGGAGGAATCCTCGAGGGCGCCGGCCAGGCGCAGCACCTGCGCGGTGTCTTCGCCGTCCGCGGTGATCACGCCCTGCAGGGTCATCTTGCCGGTGGTGACGGTGCCGGTCTTGTCGAGCACCACGGTGTCGACGCGGCGGGTCGATTCGAGGACCTCGGGTCCCTTGATCAGGATGCCGAGCTGGGCGCCGCGGCCGGTGCCGACCATCAGTGCGGTCGGAGTCGCGAGGCCGAGGGCGCAGGGGCAGGCGATGATCAGCACCGCGACGGCGGCGGTGAACGCGGCCGCGATGCCGCCGCCGGTGCCGATCCAGAACCCGAGAGTGGCGACCGAGAGGGCGATCACGATCGGGACGAAGATTCCGGAGATCTTGTCGGCCAGGCGTTGGGCCTGCGCCTTTCCGGTCTGCGCGTCTTCGACGAGTTTCGCCATCTGCGCGAGCTGGGTGTCCGACCCGATGCGGGTGGCGCGGACCACGATTCGTCCGCCGACGTTGACGGTGGCGCCGACGACCAGGTCGTCGGGTCCGACCTCGACGGGCACAGATTCGCCGGTCAGCATCGCCGCGTCCACCGCCGAGGAGCCCTCGGTGACCACACCGTCGGTGGCGATCTTCTCCCCGGGGCGGACGACGAATTCGTCACCGACGGCCAGTTGATCGGTGGGGATGCGCTCCTCGACACCGCCGCGCAGCACGGAGACTTCCTTGGCGCCGAGCTCGAGCAGTGCGCGGAGGGCGGCGCCGGCGCGGCGCTTGGAGCGGGCCTCGAAGAAGCGGCCGGCGAGGATGAAGGTGGTCACTCCCGCGGCGGCCTCGAGGTAGATGTTGCCGGCGCCGTCGCTGCGGGAGATGGTCAGCTCGAACGGGTGTGTCATACCCGGCATTCCGGCGGTGCCCCAGAACAGGGCGTACAGCGACCAACCCAGCGCGGCGAGGGTGCCCATCGAGATGAGGGTGTCCATCGTGGAGGTGCCGTGCCGCAGGTTGGTGAAGGCGGCCTTGTGGAACGGCCACGCCCCCCACACCACCACCGGGGCGGCGAGGGTGAGCGAGAGCCACTGCCAGTTGGTGAACTGCAGCGCCGGGACCATGGCCATCGCGATCACCGGCACACTGAGCACCAGCGAGACCAGTAGGCGTTGACGCAGCGAGGCGGTCGGGTCCTGCTCCGCGGTGGGGTCGGCGGCGTCGGGGTCGGCGCTGGACCCGGCGGGCGCCGGGACCGTGGCGGTGTAGCCGGCCTGCTCGACGGTGGCCACGAGATCCTCGGTCGACACATCACCGACGAAGTGGACGCGTGCCTTTTCGGTGGCGTAGTTCACCGTGGCGGTGACGCCGTCGAGCTTGTTGAGCTTCTTCTCGATCCGGTTGGCGCACGAGGCGCAGGTCATGCCACCAATTTCGAGTTCGACCTGGCCGTCGGCGGTCGGGTGCTGGGTGACGGGATTCATCGTGTCCTCCTCTCGGGGTGTGATCGCGGTCAGTGTCCGTGCCCGGCGGGCATCGGCTCCGGGGCGACGGGCGCCGCGGAGCCGGGGATCTGCCCGGCCGTCAGGGTGAACTCGGCGGTCCGCACCACCCCATCGTGCTGAAAGTCCAGGAACAGGCGGTAATCGCCCGCGCTCGGGGTGGTGACAGAGAAGTCGATGCCAGGACCGGGCGGGGTGACCCCGTCGCCGGGATGGCCGTCCGGGTGCACGTGCAGGTAGCCGAGGTCGGCGGCCCGCAGGGCCACCAGGTGCCCGTACGCCCCCAGATAGGGCTGCAGATCCGTGACGGGCTGCCCGCCGCGGCTCACCGCCAGCGTCACCCTCGACGCCTGACCAGGGGTGAGAGCGCCATCGAGGGTGACGGTGTAGCCGTCGACCGTGGTGGTTGCGGCCACCGGGGGCAGCGGCTGCGGATCGTAGGCACCGGCAACTTGCAGGTCGGCGCCCAGGGTCAGACCGTCACCGCCGTCGGGGGAGAAGTCCGCGAACACCCGGTACGCCCCGGCGCGGGTCAGATCGAGCGGAACGCTCCAGGTTCCGGCAGCGTCGAGGACCGGGTGCACGTGCTGAAACCCGACCATGTCGCGGCGCACCGCGATCAGGTGCAGTTGCTTGTCGTGACTGTCGACGTAGCGGGTGACGGGCACGCCGTCGGCGCCCAGGATGCGGAACCGCAGTGGCACGTCCGCGCCCGCCGACACCTGCGCTGTGTCCAAGGCCAGGGTGTATCCGCTGTCGGTGACCATCAGTCCTCCAGGTGTCTGATCGGCGACCGGTGCGCCCGCAGTGGACACGGGTCCGGCGCCGTGAGTCGAGGTGTCGTGGGTGTCGGCCGGTGCGGCGTCCTCGGGGCCGAAGGCGGCCCCGGCCCCGAGGGCGAGAGCGAAGACCGCGGCCAGGCCGACGGTGAATCCGGCGAACTTCGACGATGCGTTCATCGGGGGGAATCTCCTGTCCGGGTCTCGGGTTCGGCCGGTCAGCCGGCGAGCTGGTAGCCGGCCTCGTCGACAGCCTGGGCGAGCACCGCCTGCTCGATCGGGGTATCGGAGTCGATGTCGACCCGGCCGCTCGCAAGGTCGACGTCCACGCCGGTGACGCCGGGGATGCTGCCGATCTCCTCGCGGACCGAGGAGACGCAATGGCCGCAGGTCATTCCGGTGACGGTGACGGTGGTGGTGCTCATCGCATGTCCTTCTTTCTTCGGTACGGAATTCGATCGAGGTCGTCGCGACCTCTACAGATTTACCATACCCCCCTACCGTATGCAACGACAGGGTGGCCGCACCTGCTCCAGCCGGACTCATACCCCCTGGTGGTGCGCCTCAGGCGGCTGAGGAAAACCCGGTGGGGCCCGAACGACCGTCCGCCGGGCGTGCTGCCGCGGTGAGGGCTTTCGGGGCTACCGCGACTGAGGAAGCGGCCGGTTGCGGAAGATATGCGGCACGGATCGTTCGTTCTTCCAGGTACTGGGCATCTGGAAGTGCAGCGGCATGGCAGTCGGCAGGGGCCCTTCGTCGCGCTCGATCCGGCCGAGGGCGGTGGTGCTGAGCGTCGTCGATGACGAGAGCGATGTGACGCGGCGATGTGCGCCGGTGCCGTGGTGATCGGATCGCCGCGCCAGGCCCTCTCCCGTCCGAGTGTCCCGCCGGACCGGACCGGCGTTGTGGTGTCCGTCACATTTGTCGCATCGGCGGCGTGTCCGCTTGCGGCGTCCCGTGAAGTGGCTCGCGGCGCGTCGCGGATGTCGTCGCACCGGCCCCGCTGTAATTGCCGAGCCCGCGAATGTCGAGGCCGCCGCAGGCTTCTCGGCCTTGCACGGTGTCGCTCGACGGGATGCGATCTCAGTGTCGTTATCTGCCTGTGATGACGATGTGGGTCAGTTCTAGGTCTCTGACGTGGGCATATTCGAGCAAGATCATCTTGAAATATCGATTAGGTAACGATTGTGCAGTCGATACCGTTTTGTTACTTTCCTTTTCGACGGGGGTCCGAGGCCGCGAATCTCACGAGCGCGGGCCAGCCAACGAAGACGAGGTAAGACACTGTGGCGAAACACCGCAGGACGGCAAATCGTTCAAATTCCACTACTAGCCGCCTGAAGATCGCGACCGTCGCCGCGGCGACCGGTGCCATCCTGATCGGCGGCGCGCAGTTCGGCGCCGCGTCCGCGGCCGCCCGCCCGCTCGAGATCCCGCCGGGCCTGCTGCCCGCCGGTGTTCAGCTGCCCGCGATCGAGCTGCCCGACCTCCCCGCCGCCCCGCCCGCACCCGGAATGCCCGGGCCGGTCAACCCGGGCACCCCCGCTCCGCTCAAGGCCCGCACCGTGCAGCCGGTATCCGGCACGCTGTCCTCCGGCTACGGCCCCCGCTGGGGCACGCACCACGGCGGCATCGACATCGCGGCCCCGATCGGCACCCCGATCCAGTCCGCGGCCGACGGCGAGGTCATCTCCGCGGGCCCGGCCTCCGGGTTCGGGTTGTGGGTGCGAGTGCGCCACGACGACGGCGCCGTCACCGTGTACGGCCACATCAACGAGTTCATCGTCAACGTCGGCCAGCGGGTCGCGGCGGGTCAGCAGATCGCCACCGTCGGCAACCGTGGACAGTCGACCGGTCCGCACCTGCACTTCGAGGTCTCCGACGCAGCCGGCAACCGGCTCAACCCGAGCCAGTGGCTGCGCGACCGCGGCGTCTCGGCGACCTGGGGAGCCGACTAGAACTCGTCCCGGCGGTAGGTCAGTTCCAAACGATGCGGGGCGCGGCAGGCCGGGACGGCAGGCCGTGTCCCACATGCGGTTCCCGGCATGTCGAGAATCCTTCCACCGTGAGGGGCGGATCCCTCACAGGGTCAACCAGATCCGGGGCAGTCCCTTCCGCAGCCGGCGAGCACAGCGCCTTCACAACACACTGACGTGCGCTTAACGGCGGCTCGTGCCGTCGCCATCGCGGGTGCTCTCGGACTCAGATGCCTTCCGTAGTTCGGGGTCATCCCCATCAGCCGGGCCCGGCTCGCCGATCGCAGCCTGGATATACCGTGGTGTATGGCCCTCTCCCGTCGGCAGTTGTTGCGCCTAGGTGCGGCCGGATCGGCGGCGGTGCTGGTGGGCACCTCTGCGGTGAGCAGCGCCCGGTTGCCTGCGCCGCGGTGGCGAGGAGATGACCCGTTCGGGCTCGGTGTGGCATCGGGTGATCCCACACCCGATGGTGTCGTCCTGTGGACCCGCCTGGCACCGGATCCCCTCGCCCCCGGCGGGCGCGGCGGCATGGGGTGGGACCCAGTGACGGTCGAATACGAAGTCGCGCACGACGAGAACTTCCGGCAGGTGGTGACGCGCGGTACGGCGGTCGCGACGCGCGAACTCGCCCACAGCGTGCACCCGGAGATCCACGGCTTGGAGCCCGCCCGCTGGTACTTCTACCGATTCCGGGCCGGCTCGGCGATCTCTCCGGTGGGCCGGACCCGCACCGCCCCGGATCCCGGGCAGCCCACCGCGCGGATGCGCTTCGCGTTCGCCTCCTGCCAATCATGGAGTTCCGGCTTCTACACCGCCTACGAGCACCTGAGCGACGAAGACCTCGATCTGGTCGTCCATCTGGGCGACTACATCTACGAGCGCGGGTGGAGGCGCGGACGCGAGGGAACGTCGATGGGAGTGGACCGCGGCGAAGCCGTCGATCTGCCCAGCTACCGACTGCACTACGCCCAGTACAAAGCCGAGCAGCCGCTACGCGACGCACATGCGGCGTTTCCCTGGATCGTGACCATGGACGATCACGAGGTCGACAACAACTGGGCGGCCGATGCGCCGGGTCTGGGCTTCGATATCTACCGAATTTCCGCGCTGTTCCGCCGGCGCCGCGCCGCGGCCTTCCAGGCGCTGTACGAGCATCAGCCGCTGCGGATCGCGCAGCGGCCTTCCGGGCCGGGGATGCGGCTGCACCGCCGCTATCGCTTCGGCGACCTCGCTCAGATCACCATGCTCGACACACGGCAATACCGGGACCGGCAAGCCTGCGGGGGTGACGTCACCGCGCACTGCGACGAGCGGCTCGACACCGA
This sequence comes from Rhodococcus mengyinensis, assembly GCF_048381435.1. Lineage (NCBI taxonomy): Bacteria > Bacillati > Actinomycetota > Actinomycetes > Mycobacteriales > Nocardiaceae > Rhodococcus > Rhodococcus mengyinensis. The sequence continues at coordinate 57,801 of NZ_JBLWIT010000087.1, forward strand.
CCGCACGATCCTGGGTGCACAGCAACGTAACTGGCTGCTCGATGGATTCACCGGCTCCCCGGCCCGCTGGCAGATCATCGGCAATCAGGTGGCGATGGGCCAGACCGACAACGACCCCGGCCCAGACACCGTCGTCTCCTCCGACTCGTGGGACGGATACGTCGCCGATCGCAACACCGTCCTCGGCGCCGCAGCCGATCGCGGCGTCCGCAACCTGGTGGTGATCACCGGCGACCGTCACCAGAACATCGTCGCCGACCTGCGCCGAGACTACGCCGACCCGGGGTCGCCGGTCGTCGGGGCGGAAATCTCGGGAACGTCGATCACCTCAGCCGGCGACGGCGCCGACATGAATGACACCGGGCGCCGCCTGCTGGCCTCCAATCCCGACATGAAGTTCTTCAACGCGCAGCGTGGATACGTGCGCGTCGACCTAGACCATCACTTGTGGCGCAACGACTTCCGTGTCGTTCCCTATATCCGTCGCCCGGGCGCGCCCGTCCACACCCGCGCGAGCTTCGTTGTCCAGGATCAGCTACCCAGCGCCACCGAGGCGTGACGGCCCGCTTCGCCCAGATGCGGCAGATCCACCCCAGGATCGCGCGCCGAGCACCGCTGAGCGCAGGTTCCCGTGCCGAGCTCCAACAGTCAGTCGTGGGTGTGCCTGCCCGGCGAAGTGCGGACAGGCATCGGCCTCAGATGTCGAGGAACCGGCGGATCTCCGGGACGACGGCCTCGGCGAGATCGTCCGCCGTCCGCAACGCGTCGAACGACACGGTCCGCACGAGTGTCGCATTCGGGATGGCCGCGCTCATGCGTTCGGCGAGCGCGACCGGATGACGCTCGTCGGCGCCGGGGACGATGAGTACCGGAACCTCGATCGCGCCGAGTTCGTCGAGCGTGCGGAATGAGCGGTCACGGCCAATGGCGGCAGCGGCGGCGACGCTGTCCGGGTCGGCGCGCGGTATCGCCGAGCGCACCAGATTCCCGATCAGCGGTTGGAGGTGCGGAAGGAACAACTCCCATGCCGCTTCGATGCCCTCCGTCCGCACCCGGTCGGCGAAGCGGTCCATCAACGCGGTTTCCGCCACTTTCGCCTCGTCGTCCTCAACATCCTCGGCACTGATCACCACGACCGCCCCCACCCGTGAAGGGAACGCCAGCCCGACGCGCAAGGCGATGGTGCCGCCCAAGCCGGTCCCGCCGACCACAGCCTCCGGAACGCCGAGGTGGTCGAGTAGGGAGATCACGTCGTCGGCGTAGCGATTCCACGTGTGCAGTGCCGGATCCCTACACACCGAGCGGCCGTATCCCCGCACGTCCGGAACTACCACCGTGAACCGGTCCGCGAGACGATTCGCCATCGGGAGCAAGCTGTGATGATCCGGGCCGCCGCCGTGCAACAGTACGACAACCGGACCGCTCCCACACACGGCGGCGAACAATCGGGTCCCGTCGCTGCGGTAATCGATTTCCTGCATCGCCGTCCGTTTCTCACTCATCTCGTCGCGTTCCTTCTGCGGGTACTCGCTGCGGGTACTCGCAGAAGGAACACGACGAGTGTCTCAAACTGGTGGAGCTTCCACCGGACCACAGGTCCGGCCCCGGCGGCCTGGAACGTCCTGCACTTCTGCTGAGTAATCGTCGTTGTCGGATCCCGTGCAGCGTCGATACCGCAGCGTCTGTCCGCTGTCAGTGGAGTTGTCATACGGGACCTGCTGAAATGCCAACTGTGTTGACGAGAATCGAGACTCGTCCTGTTCTGACCCGGGGAACCGAGAGACACCCAGCCGAGAGGATCGGCGGCTGTGCGGCCTTGACCCTGTACTCGGGTACAGGGTTGAGAATGTGTGCATGCGGACCGGTGAGCTGGCAGCCAGGGCGGGGGTCAACGTGCAGACCCTGCGCTATTACGAGCGCCGTGGTCTGCTCGCGCGACCGGCGCGGTCCCCGGCGGGCTACCGCAGCTACCCCGACGAGGCGGTCGCGGTGGTCAGGTTCGTCAAACGATCCCAGGAGCTGGGGTTCACCCTCGACGAGGTCGCCGAACTGCTGAGGCTGGCCTACGGCGGCCCCGACGACTGCGACGCCGCCCGTGCACTGGCCGAGTCGAGGGTCGCCGAGCTGGAACGGCGTATCGCGGACCTGCAGCGCATGCGCGGCTCGCTGGCCGAGTTGATCGCGACGTGCGAGCTGCCCCGCAACCGCCGGTCCTGTCCGATCCTGACCTCGCTGCACGAAGGAGACCACCCGTGAAACTGGAAATCCTCCACGTTCCCGACTGCCCCAACGTGGCGGTACTCGAGCAGCGCATCCGGCAGGCGACAGGTGGCCAGCCGGTGCAGCCCCCGATCGCCCACCGCTTGATTGACGACCCTGGCCAGGCCGCCACCGCGGGTATGACCGGATCACCCACCCTGCTGGTCGACGGCCACGACCCGTTCGCAACGCCGGGCCAGGTCCCGAGCCTGTCGTGCCGCCTCTACCCCTCAGACACCGGGCGGCTCGACGGCGCACCCTCGGTCGCCGCGTTGCGCGCCGCGTTGCGGCTCGTCCCGGACGGCACCGCGGCACTCGGGGACGGCACCGCATCCTCGTGCTGCATCCCACCCGCCGCCACCGAATCCCCGGCAACGGTGCTGCGCGCCTGGCGCGCCGCCGCGCAACCGGCAGACCCTGCCGAAAAGGCTGTGCACCAGGCGATCCTGCGTGCCTTCGCCACCGATGGGCGGGCGCCGACCGGTGACGAGCTGACCGAGATAACCGGTGACGAGCTGACCGAGATAGCCGGCGGGCCCGACGTGCCGGTCGATCAGCTCCTGCGCCGCCTGCACGATGCCGACATCGTCCGGCTCGACGCGACCGGGGGCATCGCGGCGGCGTATCCATTCTCGTCCACACCGACGCCGCATCGGGTCCGGATCGCTGGTGGAGCAACGGTGTCCGCCATGTGCGCGGTCGACGCGCTCGGTATGGCCGCGATGCTCGACACGCCGGTGACGATCACCTCCGCCGACCCGGTGACCGCCGACCCGATCACGGTCACCGTCGACGGCGGGCACGTCACCGCGCAACCGGCCACCACGGTCGTCTTCGTCGGCGCACAAGCCGGTCAAGGCCCGTCCGCCGACACCTGCTGCCACTACCTCAACTTCTTCACCGACCGCGCCAGCGCCCAGGGCTGGGCAGACACCCACTCCGGCATCGGCGGCGTCATCGTCGAACTCCTCGACGCCCACCACCTTGGCACCACCATTTTCGGGCACCTGCTGCACAGCTGACCGCACCCGGGCTTGCCACGGATAACACCCCGTTATCTGTGGCACCATGAAATCCGGCCTGCGACGACTCCGCTCCGGCGGTGCGCGAAGCGGCCCTGTTATCTGTGGCAAGCAGGCCAGGGAGGTCACAATGTTGTCGTCCGGGATCACCGTCCGCGCCGCCGGCGACAGCTTCCTCTGACTCGATCGGCTCCCCGAACACCCGCCGCGCCTACGCCATCGCCGTCGACAAGACCACCGCCACGCTCGGCGAGATCCGGCGGCTGGCCGACGTCGCCGACGACGAGATCGGCGAAACCCTCGAAACCCTCGAAACCCTGTGGGGCTCCTCAGCAGTCAACACCTGGAACGCCCGCCGCGCCGCGGTCGCGTCGTGGCCGGCGTGGTGCCGCGAGCACGGGCACACCGCCCCGGCGGTCCCGGCCTGGGTGAAACGCTCCACTCCACCGGACTCCACCACCCCGGTGCGCTCGCGCACCGCGATCGACCGGCTCATCGCGCGCCGCGACATCGCCCTCCGGGAGAAGACGCTGTGGCGGATGATGTACGAAACCTGCGCCCGCACCGAGGAACTGCTCCAAGTCAACATCGAAGATCTCGACCTGGCCCGACGCTGCGCCCCGGTGAAGTCCAAGGGCGCCAAGCCCCGCACCCGCCGCCGCGGTGCCACCTACCACGAGTACGCGCACGAGCTCGTGTACTGGGACGCGGGCACCGCCCGGCTCCTGCCACGCCTCACCAAGGGCCGCACCCGCGGACCGCTGTTCGTCACCCACCGCCGACCGGGCCCCGGCAAGGCCGCCGCCGACCGGGACATCTGCCCCGATACTGGGCTGGCACGGCTGTCCTACGGCCAGGCCCGCGCCGTGCTGGATGCCGCCACCGCGACGAATGGGCCCGGCACCGGTTGGGATCTGCACGAACTTCGGCATTCCGGCCTGACGCATCTCGGCGAGGCCGGTGCCAGCCTGGTGGAGCTGATGGCAAAGTCCCGCCACCGCAAACCCGAGAACCTACGCCGCTACTTCAAACCCTCACCGGCAGCCATGCGCGGCATCACCAGCCTCATCGGCCCCGACCGCAGCCACCGATAACGGCCACCAACAAGAGCGTCCGTCTACCCGCTGACCAGGCACTACGCGAACTTCGTTGTTTTTTGCGCCATTACTACTGGAACCTCGTGAGTTCCGTGAGTTCAGGGTTACTGAAGGCTCTTCGGCGCGAACCCAAGGGTCGATTCAGCTTATCGGTGGATTCGGTGCTTGGGTTGGTTCCGACTTGGGTGTGTGGTCCTCGGTGGGAGTCGGCAGCAGTTGCCGCGCGGAGTCGGCGTAGCGGATGGCGGTCTTGCGGTCGACGCCGAAGACGACGGCGAGATGAAGCGGATCCGGGCCGTGGGCCAGCGCCTCCTCGAGTTGCCGGTCGGCGCGGAGCCGCTCGACGGTGGCGTCCAGGCCGCGGCAGGTTTCCCCAACCCAGAACCGGCTCACCGGGGTGGATTTCGGCGCAGTTTGCTGATTGATGATCAGGTGCGGGTTCACGGTGGCCGGCCAGCGGGCTCGCCGGTAGTCGAGCCAGTCGACCAGCAGCCGGTAGGTGAGCTCGTCGAGCGGGCGGACCTTGCCGGCGATCGTGAGGCGTCGATTGCCGATGTCGATCTCGTCGAGCCGGAGTTCGCGGATGTTCTTGGTGCGGGCGGCGTGGATTGCGGCCAGGGCGACAATCAAGCGGTCGGCCGGGCGGGTCGTCGCGGCGACGGTGTGGTTGATCTGCTCGTCGTCCAGAGGCTGGACGAGCGTGCCGGTCCGGCTGCCGACCCGCATCCGGCTGGTGGGGTCGCGGAAGATGATTCGGTTCCTCTTGCAGTGCCGGAACAGCGAACGAAAGGATATGAGCAGATTCTCGCTGGCCGATCCGTGGAGCTGGTCCAGCGCGGCCACTGCGTCGTCTCGGGTGACCTCGCGCAAGTGGTCGTAGCGGGCCGACCATGCGAGTAACACGGGGCGAATTCTGGTGCCGTAGTTCCAGGCGGTGGCGATGTTGCGAGGTCTGGTGCGCGGGCCGCCGTCGCGCAGGCAACGCAGCCAGTGTTCGGTTTCCTGGGCGATGCCAGGGGCTAGACCATCGAGTCTGGTAGCGAGCCAGTCCTCGAAGGACGCTCGGCGGTCATCGATGAGGATGTCCATTTCGTGCAGGACGTCGGCAGCTCTTTCGCTGGTGAGTCCGTGATGCCGTAGGCCGGCAGCCATCGCCGTGTAGTGCACGACGTCGCCGGCGGCGTGGTGCGCCAAGAGGATTCGCAGCCCTCGATCGACACTCTCACGTGTTTTCCTGTGCCAGCCGCGGCGTTCGGCGAGCTGATGTGCGAGGTAGCGTCCCCATTGCAGCCACGGATTGTCGGCGCCGTGGTCTGCGGATTCGTCGAATCGCGTGTAGTCGCGCACCAAGGGCCCGAACAATGCCAGCTGGGTGTTCGTGGTGTCCGGCCTGTTCGCTGGCGGCGGCGCCGGTTTGGGTGGCCTGCCGCGCCCGAGGCCGCGCGGCCTCGGGGTGGTCGAGGCACCGCGGATGGAATACATGTCGGCGAAGAACAGCTGATGTTCGCGGACATCGTGCAGATACCGGCAGGCGGTCTTCGACCGGTTTCCGGCTTCCCGGGCCAGGATTCGAGCTTGGTTCCAGCACAGCCTGCAGTACTGGTTTTTCACCGCGACTCGGCGGCCGCAGCCCATGCAGTCGTCAACCGGATGGTCGCGGGTGTGCAGGTAGCAGGCCAGGCACAATCCTCGGGCGTAGTTCGGTCCCCAGGCCAGGCAATCGGCGCAGGTGATCGCTCGTCCGAGCCGTCTGCCACTCATTCGGGTGGCAGCGACCGGCCGTCGCGCCGCTTGGGTGTCACCGCGGCGATTCCGCTGCCGACTGCCTGGCTGGAAGTTGGTGTCGCGACGGGCTTTTGAACCTTCTCTGGTTCGGGGATCAGGATTTCCCCGATCGGGCAGCCCAACACCGTGCAGATGACGTCGAGATCGTCGAGTTTGATGCTGGCGGGGTTGCCCGACCACAGGCCCGACATCTTCCCGGCGCTGATCACCAAGCCGTGGTCGGCGAGCATGCGCTGCAGTTCGCTGGCCTTCCAGATGCCGCGGTTCGCGGCCGCCAGCCGTAGGTTCCATTTCATGACGGCAACAGCCCTTCCAGGCGTTGAGCAGCGCGTTGCTGGCCAGCGATCCAGGCGTCCTCGATCCGGGACCGGTGGACGTGGACGTAATTCAGAGTCGACGAGATCCACGAGTGTCCGAGTAGTTCCTGGATAGCGAGCAGGTCCAGTCCGGACAGATAGAGCTCGCTGGCCGCGAAATGCCGCAGGACGTGTGGGGTGAGGGTGTCCGCCCAGGTCGGCAGGTGCGCGGCGGCGGCTGCGGCCAACCCCGCCCGCAGGGCGTCGTCGCCGACGCGGCGGCAGCTGCCATCGGTGTTCTTGCGCTCCGACGGCAGCAGCGGTGCGCCGGGACGGCGATAGTCGTCGTCGAAGTGGCCCCACACGTCTTCGACGAACCAGCGCAGCACCCGGTCAGCGCCGTTGATCAACGGCACCATCCGCTCCCGCGGGCCGCTGCCACGGGCGCCTTTGCCCTTGCGGACGTGCAACTTGCCGAACCTGCCCAGCTCCCACTTGATGTCCGCCAGATCCAGGCTGCGGGCCTCGTTTACCCGCAGCCCGACCTTCGACATCAATTGTGCAGCAACATAATTTCGTGCAGTGGGCGCGGACTTGCGGCACGTCGTCAACTCCTCCCGCCACCCGGCGAACAACGTCTTCATCTCCGGTTCGGTCGGCGGGATCCGCAACGCCGCCTGTTTACGGCCGCGTGGCTTGTTCATCTCGTCGATCGGACACTCGACCACCCGGCCGGTCATCGCATGGATCTCGACCTTGTGCCGCAACTCAAGGAACGCGAAAAACGTCGTCAGGGCCTGCGCGCGGCCCTGCCGGGTCGCCTTCGCCGCGCCACGCAGCACCTTCCCGAAATACACGTCGGCATCCCGCGGCTCCATCTCCCACAACGGCCGCTCGAACCACGCACGTGTTTGCTCGATGTGGTTCACGTCCGAGTTGATCGTGCCGTCCGACAGTCCCGCCGATGCCCGGGCCAGCACGAATCCCGCCAGCACGTCGGTTTCGAACGCCGAGAGCTCCTCCGGTCTCGCCAGCTCCCGCTGCTCACGCAGGTCCCGCACCGCTGCCAGGCTCAACACGACACCCTCACCTTCAGCTCAGACCGCAATCACTCGGACAAGCCGAACATACTTCAGAATTCCCGAAATCTGATCAAGACACGCAGAAACGATCCAGACGAAGAGAACTCCCAGGCACCAGGCCAGAAGCTAATCCGCAGGACGAAGGAACTCGCGGGTTATCGCATACACATTCGATGAGAACTCGCCACCGCGCCGACAGATCACCTGAGAACTCGCCAGATCAGACGACAACCGACAGGCGCCGACCACCCGCGATCTCATCGCCGGAAACCTAGTTAAGCATCTTTGGTTACGCATCGGTAGAAACGAAACTAAACGAAACTATGGATACGAAAGCGACGAAACGTGTAGAGTCGGTGCGGTGACGACTAACGACATCGACGCCGCGGGCGCGCGCCGGGGCATGTGCGAGTTTCCCGGCGGGTGCAGTCGACCCAGCCTGGACGATCCGAAGACGGGGCGCCCGTCGAAGTACTGCGGGCAGGCCGATCCTGGTGGCCCGGTGCACAACAAGGGCAACGCGTGGAAGGAGCGCCGCCGGCTCGCGACCGTCGGCGCGGGGCAGGCCGAACCGCCGGCAGCGGGAGATGAGGGTGAGGTGACGGCGCCGGTGTCGATGGCACGGGCCACCCTCGGTGTGCAGCTCGAGGAGCTACCCCGCCGTCTCGTGGAGTTCCGTGGTTTCCTCGAGACCATGACCGAGACGATCGCCTCGGTGACCGATGTCGAGTCCGTCGCCGCCGAGGTCGATCAGGCGCACGCCGAGGCGCTCGCGAAGGTAGCCGAAGCGGAACGGTTGCGGGGCGAGGAGGAACGTCGCCGCCGGGACGCCGAGACCCGGGCGCGTGAACATCAGCAGGCACGGGAGGAGGCCGACGCCGCCGCAGAGGACGCATACGCGGAACTGGCGCGGACCCAGACCGAGACCGCTGCCGCCGTGGAGGACGCGACGAACCGTGAACGTGAGGCACGCGCGGAACTCGAGCGCATCCAGGCCGACGCCGAGGAGAGGATCGCGGCCGCCGAGTCCGAGGCTCAGCTCGCCCAGACCCGCGCCGAGACGCAGACCGCCACAGCGCAGGCCGCCGTGCAGGAAAGCCGCGAGAATGTGGACCGTCTTCGCGGGGAACTCGCCGACCTACGCACCGAGGCCCGTACGGATCGCGACCAGGTGCGTGCCGATCACGCCGCGCAACTGGCCGAGGTCCGGCAATCGGCCGCCGACCGTGTCGACGCGCTGACCACCGCACTGCGCGCCGCGGAGCAGACGATCGAGGAACTACGGCGGCAATCGGGTGGCCGCGGCGCCGGCACCTGAACCCACTCCGGCTACTGGGATCGGCCCTGGCGGACCGGTGCCGCAGGTACCGGTCGGAGCCGGGCTCGTATGGGGCTCGGGATCGCGGGCCAGTGTCACCTTCGCTTCGAGTGGTGGGGTGCGCGAGGACCGTTCAGGCTCCGGTCGGGGCTTCGTGATCAGCGCATGGTGTGGAGGCGGTGGTGACGATCCGAATCTCGGGATCGCCGTCACCGGTGCGCATCCGGTAGTGCGGACAGGCGACCACTTGACGGGGCACTCGGATCGCCCGCCGGTCGGCGTCGAGGTAGAGCCGGTAGGCCAACTGCCCGTCCCGATGCTCGCCGGTGTCCGGGGCGACGGCGCCGAGGAAATACCCCTGCGCCGCGTCGACCTCGGCGAAGATCGCCCGCGCCCACTCGCCTGGCTCGGCGGGTGGGAGATACCGCGGCAGACCCGTTGCGGCGTCGACGCTGTGCACGAGCACGGTGACCACGAACCCCGATGCCGCCGGCGCCCACGGTGCGGCCGCGACCTCGAACATAATGAGCCATGTGTGGATCCGCAGTTCGATGTTCGTGCCGGTCCGCGCGGGCACGGTGAACACGTGCGGGTCCGCCGACGGGGCCAGCGTGGTCAGTGACGGCAGCACCGGAGGATGCTCGGCGGGGAGGTCACCGGAGGGAGCGGGCACCAGGAAAGGCTACGGGGGCCACCTGTGGCACCGACTCGAGAGATACAGGCCGCCACACACCAATCCACGGAACCCCGCAGATCAGGACGGGTGACGGATCACCGGTCTGGGCAGTGAGTGGCGACCTGTTGCTCGTCGCGAGAGTCACAATAGATCGTCCCTCCGACAGTTCGCCTCGGAGGGAGTCCACACCGGACGAGAAACCTGGGGCGCCACGCTGAACGCGTGGAAAGACTACGGGTTCACTCACCAAGGGTCGTCGGTGAGCGATCACCCGCATGCGGCAACAGCACGGCTCGTGGACACGTTATGTCCACGAGCCGTATGCGCTGCGCTGATTCTCAGGCAGGGTAGGCGGCCGCGGCCGCGATCAGGGCCTGCCGCTGGTTCTCGCCGAGACCACCGAGACGGCGGCTCTCCGCGATGGAGAGGTCCTCGAGGAGCTTCGCGGCCTTCACCGCACCCACCCGCGGAAGGGCCTTCAACAAGGCCAGTACCTTGGTCTTTTTCACGATCTCCTCGGTTTCCGCGCGTTCGAGAACCGCGGCGACGTCGAGCTTGCCGGCCTTGACGGCGACCAGCATCTCACTGCGCACCTTGCGCGCCTCGGCGGCCTTCGCAAGCGCTGACGCGCGCTGCTCGTCCGTCAATACGGGCACAGCCATAGTTCCCCCTCATAGATTCGCGGTGGCCAGCGGATCCGGCCCCCTAAACCGTGCCCAGGCTAGACGCCCAGACCCTTACGATTCCGAGCCACCGACGCACTGCTCTTTGACACTTGTCGCCGTGATGCCACGGATTCAGGAGTCGGCAGGCACGAGAAACTTCACGGGCACCCGGAACGGAAATTTCCCCGGCGCGTCGATGACGCTCTCGACCAGAGCGTCCTCCTCCTCGACGCTGAGAACCGTAAACGTGGACTTACCCTCCGGGTGGAGCAGCACCTTTTGGCCGATCATCACGCCTGTTCCTCCGTGCCTAGAACCGCCGATGACGCCAGGTCAACGGCGGAAGTGAAACGCCCCGAGTGCCCTTCCGGACGAGGCCCGCCTACAATACCTCAATATCGAACGTGTGTTCGAGTAGTCTGGTTGGCGGACCGATCGGGTTCGAAGATGTGCGAAGGCGGCGAGGATGAGCGAACTGCCCACTGCGCCCGCCTCGAACGGGCTCACCAAAGCGGAGAAACTCGACCAGCTGCGCCGGAAGATGGCGGCAATTCCGGCCCGATCCGAGGACACCGGACCGGCCATGCCCGCGGTGATTCTGCGGTCCGCCGACGAACCGACACCGGTCGTGGCCACCGCTCAGACCACGCTGCGCACCCTTCCCGTGCCCACTCCGATCGCGGACCTTCTCCCACGAGGAGGACTCGCCCGGGGCACCGTGGCCAGCGTCGCCGGAGCGACGTCGGTACTGGTGGGCCTGCTCGCCGCGGTCACCGCCGGCGGTTCGCACGCGGCCGTGATCGGAATGCCGAACCTGAGTCTGCTCGCCGCGGTCGAACAGGGCGCGGACCTGTCCAAGATTGCGCTCGTGCCCACGCCGAAGGACACCGCGGTCGAGGTCGCGGCGATCCTGCTCGACGGAATCGATCTCGTGATTCTCGGGCTGGCGGGCGTGGCCGTGCCGCCGTCGCGGGCCCGGGCGGTGGTGGCCCGGGCACGCTCGAAGGGCGCCGTCCTGCTGGTGACCGAGGGACGCTGGGACGGGGTGGATCTGCGCATCGACTCCCGCGTCGCCGGATACACCGGTCTCGGCGACAAGTACGGCCGGGTCACCGGGGTCCACCTCGACGTGGCGGCCGCCGGCAAGGGATTTCAACGGCGCACCCTCCGTGTGGAGCTCCGCAGTGACTCCGGGTCGGTGGCCTGGCGCACCGTCCCCGAGACCCAGACCACCGGCCTCGCCCCCTTGCGGGCTGCGCTGTGATGAACACCGACGGCTGGACCGAACGATGGCCCGAACACCCGGTCATCCGGACCTTCGACCCGCCGCGCCCGGTCCGGGTGGACATCGGCAAGGCGCTGCCCCTGGGGCGCGGCGGAGCGGCCCGCGCCGACTACGTCAGCATGCGGGTGAAGAGCTCAGCGGTCTGCCTGTCCGGTCTGCTACCGGCGCTGCAAACGCACTGGTTCCAAATCTTCGATGGCCAGTGGTGTGCGGCGATCACCGTGTACGTCACCGACGCCGCAGGCAGCAACAGCCTCGAACTCGACATGATCGTCACCGCCGACGCCATCAGCGAACCACCCTCCCCGTAACCGCCGACAACATCGGACACCACCGGCGGCGGGGCCCCGTCGCGACGTGACGCCGCCGATACCGAGCGAAACTCATCTGCCGCTGGTGATCCGCCTGCCCGGCGGCCCGGCCACCTTCGGTGTCCCCCAAGCGGATGCTCCGCTGCGCTCCGCCCGGTGAAAAGCGTTCTTGTTGTTCCCTTCTGGCCTTCCGAGTCTCGCCGGCGGTGACCTGCGCGCCACCGCCGACGCCAGGGCGGCCTGCGGCTCCGAAAATTCTCTCCTCCGCTTCGCTCCCCCAAGATTTTTCGGCTCGACAGTTGCACTCCGGCCCCCTCATACCGGCGGACCTCTCCCATGCCAGAAGGGCACAAAAAATGATCGGGCCGCGCAGGTGGTCCGATTCCGACGAAAGGTCCCCGCCACATGGGCACACCGACATCACCCGTCACTTCCGCCGTCGAGACATCCGAGGTACTCGACTACCGGCACTACGGAACCCTCGAGGAGATCTACGCCCGCGAACTGTTCCGACTGGCGGCGGTCGGGGTCGCCGATCCCGACGTGACCGCGACCGGCGGAAACTGCTACGCCCTCACCGGCGACGCCGGTTACGCCCCCGACGGCCGATCGATCTACCTCCTCGCCACCACCAACGGCGATCCCGCACTGACGACCGGTGAACCCATCACGAGCTGGACCGTCGGCCTGTACGACACGCAGGGTGACTCGGTCGCCCTGGCAATGGGCGAAGCCGGCGTCGAGGCACTCGGCGACTCTCCCGACGCACTCGGCTGCGCGGTCACCCGCGCCCGCACGGCACTGCACCAGTACACCGGCGGCGCACCGGCAGGGAAGGTCCCTCTCATCGGAGACCAGGGCGTGACCTGGATCCCCGCATAACCACACCGCACACACCCATCACCGAAGGAGAACAAAAACTATGTCGAAGAACATCTTCCAGGCAGGCGACCGCGTCATCATCGACCCCGTCGTCGCGAACAAGGACATGCAGGGCCGCGTTTTCGAGGTGGTTCGCCAGTTGAAGGTGAACTACGACCTCAAGCCACTCGACGGTGTCGGCCCCTTGGTGCGGGCGCAACCGCAGGTGCTGTTACCAGCCCCCGCGGAACTGCTGGCGAAGCCGATCGTCGCGGTCGCACCCTTGTCGCCCGGCTCCACGGTCCGGGTGAAGCGGGCTCCCAACATCGATCCGAAGACGCTGTTCGTGGTCCTCGCCAACGGCGCCAAGGTGAAGATCGCCGAGCTGGGCGGCGAAGACGGCCGGTACTGGAATGTGCCTCGGAACGCGCTGGAGAAGGTGATCATCGACCTATCCGCAGCCGCGGCCAGCGCCCAGGTGGCCGAAGCCCACTAATCCGACGCCCGGCCGAACATCCTGACGGCCACATCCCGACCCGCCGGAAGAGCCCACCGGGCAGCAACTATCTGCCCGGTGGGCTCGCCGAAACCGTACAGGGAGCGACTCACCATGACCGAGCCCGGATACCAACTTCCCCAGCTCGACCTCTTCACCCCATGCGCTGTCCACGCCTGCGACTTCCCAGTCGTCGAGACCGAGAAGGTGTGTGCCGGATGCCTGGACGAGTTCGGCGACATGCTGCGACCCGCCGCACCGTGCGCCCCAACGCAGCTCGAGCCCGCGCACTCCACCAGCATCCCGGAGCGAAACACGCCGCCTCGAGCCGCTAACCCAGGCGAGCCCGAACGGAAGGCGAATCAGCGGTGCTGGCTATGCGAGGAACGCCGAACCTGCACCAAAGTGCACGGCCAATGGGAATGCGGAGACTGCATGCGGATGTAGTCGGGCACTCGCCTGCCGCTACTCAGTAGGCGCTGGTCCCCGACGGGGAGGGCGAATCAGTGGAGTGCGGACGCGATGCCGAATCCACCCAGGTAGGCCGCCGGCGCGGCTGGTGATTCGTGGGAATCGGGGCAAGGAAATGCAATCCCGGCAGGCTGAACACTGACAACGCCAGTCGAGTCCGCCACAGCTTGTGCTTGACCGCCCACAGCCAGTGGCCGACCAACCACAGCCCCACACCGCCGACGATCGACCACACGGCAGCCGAAGTCGCATTGTCACCAGCGACTCGGATCAAACCCGACAACGCGAGCAGGAAGCCGGCGAACCGGGCCAAGCCGGAACCGAACATCCACACCAACACCACGACCAGCGCAATCCCCGCCAGAGCGCTCATGACCCATCCCTCCTACAGCACGCACGTCCCTGCATTGTGCCGCCACCCACCGACACACCCATACCCCGCACCGGACGGAACTACAGGATTTCCCGAACAAGAGCCCGGTGGAGGCGCTCTGCGCTTCCGGGAATTGTTCATTTCATAATTCGGATCAATTTCAAATTCGACTCTTAATGAATCCTCGTGGCACTTGATAAGGCGCGATTGTTTCGATTGCGACAGCTCCGCTGTATAGGTCCGCAACCCCGCCTCTAGTCCGAAAACAAGAAACGCCTAGATACGTCCCGGCGGGATGTAAAAGGCTTGGTGACGGCGGTGTGGGTGCAAGATTTGTGGGCCGAATTTGTGCGCCAACAATAACGCGAATGAATGCTACAAATACCTGCGAAAACCGTGGACAATTTCGCTTTATCGACTACAATAAGAATTGTCAAAGAAGGGGAGGAACAATGGCATCGCCACTGCGGATCGCACCGGCGATCGACGATATGGTCAGCGGCACGGAATTGCCCGTGCGTACCGATACCGCACCGCACCTCAATGCCGAAGCGTGCTGCCTGGCCGCGCTGATGCAGATCCCAGCGGACAAGGCTCGTCCGATCGCCGACGTCCTCAGCCGCGATGACTTCACCCACACCGCCTACGCCGCCCTCTACGGGCTGATCCACGGCCTGATCCGCAGGCAACAGCCACACGATTACGTCATGGTCGCCCACGAGATCGACAGTCGACCTGCCGGCATCGAGCACCACCGAGTGCCGTTGCGTCAACAGCTCGTCCGCATCATCGGCTCGGCACCTTTTCCCGAACGTGCGGCCCACTACGCCAAAGCCGTCATCGCCCAGTCCTACCGGCGCTCCTTCGAAACCACGGCCCAGGCGCTCAGCGAAGCGACCGAGACCATGGCTACGGACGACCTGTACGAGTACATGTGCCAGCTCGGCCGCCGCCAGCGAGACGCCCACGCCCGCTACGCGGCCATCTGCGCCACCATCGAATGAAGGGAACCTCAATGTTCGTCGACGACGACCACATCAAGGACGCTCACATCCTGCGTGAGCAGGGCAAGGACTGGAGTGAGGTGGCCCGCGAACTCGGGTGCACGGCGGCCGCGGCCCAATCCTTCGCCACCGCCTATCAGCGCCGTACCGACGCCGCGGCCGCGGAACACCAGACGGCCCTGTTCTGAATCCGTGAGCTGAACCCCTGCCAGACCGATCCGGCACACTGGCGGGAGAAAACACACCTGTCACGACGGAGATTACGACAGCGCGTATGCGTCTCAAAGATGAGCACCCAGAACTGTTTCGGCAACTACATCGGGCCCGCAATGTCGGGGTCGATCTTGATTCGACCACGGCCTCCTCGCACGAGATGCTGTGGTGGCGTTGTCCGGTTGGTCACGAGTGGCGAGAGACACCGCTGCAACGTCGATCACACGCGATGTGGAAGAAGGGGGATCACACCGCATGCCTGTACTGCGTAGCTCCTGGCTGCCTTGTTTACAGCTGCGGTCATCGCAGGTTTCGGCGCAGTGAATCCACCTTTCGTGTGCTGGCCCACCCGTGCGACAAGTGTGAGAGCGCAGAGCACGCACAACTGATCCTCGACGCCCTTGACGATTCGGCCGCGGCCGCGGTCCGCATCCTCGATGAGAGCCCGCACTACGCCCTGTTCTGCAGCAAAGCGGCCGACACAGTCGAGTGGTGGGACGAGATCTTCCCACTGGTGGAGGCATACTTCGTGCGGATGGTCAGCGTGTACGTCGCCATCGCGACCGTCGAGCATCGTCCCGCTTTAAGCGAGCCGACATCGAGCGTGCTCGGCGCGTGCATGCTGCGCATCCTCGGTGCGCTACGACAGGACTGTCGGGAGGAGATGCACACGGCCGTACCGGAAGACGCCGGACACATGCATTCCACGTATCTTCCCGGCCGGCACACGGTCGAGGTCGGATGGGCGCTCAAGAAGCTCGGCTTCGACATCCTCGACACACCGCTACCGGACGATATCGAGCGACGCGTGCAATTCTGCGAGCGACAACGCTTCTCCGCGACCGGTGAGCTCCCGCCGGTCAACCTCGCAGACAGGCACTATCCCGCCTTCATCCACCTTCCTCGCGACCGCGAGAAAGGGGCAGAGACCGAACTGCAGCGATTCCGGCCGAAGCAGCTCCCACCACGGATAACTGCCCTACGGGTCGCGCTCGACGAATCCTCACCCGCCGGACCCGACGACCCCCTCGGCCGAACGCATGTCGGCTACTCCCCAGATCTCACGCCGCAGGAACTGTGGGAGCGGGGACGCGGAGTGTGGAAGTTCCGTGCCGATCACGTCGCCGCATCGAAGATCATGCTGCTGGTCCACGACAAGACGGTTGTGCTGGTTGCATCGATCACCGGCCTGACCCTGCACCGCGGCGGCCTGGCCATCCTCGGCGAACCACTCCCCGACCATCCACTCACCAGCAAACCCGATCCACTACATACACCGAATCCGTTGGCCTACGGCACCATCGGAACCGACTGAACCTCGGCGCCAGTCCCACATCGGACTGTCCCTACCAGGCAACGACGCCGCGATTCTCCACAGCACACCGAAGCACGAGGCCCCGCACACCAGTGCGGGGCCTTTCTGCGAATGAGACCGGGACCTCGGGGTTTGCGTGTTCTCACCGTCGCCACGGCCGCCACCGATGCGTGCCACCGTCCCTTCGGGCCGGCGCCGGCCACCTGCGGTGTCCCCTGATCGGAGCTCCGCTGCGCTCCGCTCTGTTGAAGAGCATCGTTCTTTTGACCTGCTGGCCTTCCGATTCTGATCGACGGCGGCCGGGGAACAACCCCTGGCGGCGCAAGCGCCGGCACAAGGCTCCGAGAACTTTCTCAACCCGCACTCGCTTCGCTCGCAGAGAAACTTCTCGGCCCAGGGGTTGCACCCCGTCCTGATACCGCCGATCCGAACCTCCCTTGCCAGCAGGGCAAAAAGAACGCCGGGGCCGCAGGAGTGGTCCGGCAGAGCATCGGAGGTTCATATGAGCACCACCATCGTCCTCGACAAGGTCATCGACCCCATCGCGGTCGCACGCGCGATCTACGCCGACCTGTGGGTCGAGGAGGACCCCCACTTCGACGACCTGACCACGAGCATGCGCGCCGAACTTATCGGCATCGTCCTCGAACTCTCCCCGACCGACCCGTACATCGAGGCGGCGGCGATCCCGCTGACCCCGGCCAACTTCGGCCTCTGACACACCAAACCTTCGAAGGAGACACACATGCGCACCACCTTCTCCGCCATCGTCATCGAGATCGACGGCACCATGACCGCCCAGGACCTCCCGGTCGACCCGTTGTGGGCGAGCCTGCGCATCCCGGCCGGTATCGGCGCTGCCCTGGACGTCGTCGGCGACGTCGGCACGGCCGGATTCGTCCTCGGACGCGGCCCCCACCAGGGCACGGCCAGCCTGCTCGTCGGGGCGAACCACCAGGACGCCCCGGCAGTCCCGGTCAACCCGGTAGCCACCGCGATCGTCCGCCGGTACGGCCCGGCCACCGACCGCCCGATTCGCGGCCGCGCCGTACTGGTCGCCGGATGGGACGAGAACCCGGAACCGATCCTCGCACCGGTCGCGGAGGCACTGATCGCCCGCCGCAGCACCCGCCCCGCCCAGGCGGCGTAAGCACTCCGATCCGAAACGTCGGTGGGAACCGGACAGCAGCTATCTGCCCGGTTCCCACCGACAATCGGACACCACACACACGACCTGGACCGGAAGACCCGATCCCATCACCACCGAAGGGAACCGCAAATGAACGTGACACCAGGAGCACCGAGCGTGCCGATGCGGGTGCTGCACAACGAGGCACGGGACGCGATGCTCATCGGCTACACCGACGGCGACCCGCTGCGCGAGGTGATCCGGTTCGAGATGGATCCACGCCGCGACCTCGAAGAAAACCTCGAAGAGGTATTCGACGCATTCAACGAACCCGGCCCCCGGCTCATCGGACTCGAAGTAGTCCGCCGATACCGGGCCGAGCGGAACCGGTCACTGAGCAAGGGCGACGTTCTGTTCTACGGCGAGATCGCGTACGCCGTCGCCGCAGCCGGATTCGTCCGGGTGTACCCGACGCGCGAATCCATCACCTTCCGCTGACCTGCCCGAACCAAGACACGGACCCGGATAGACGAGAACACCGGGCAGCAGCTACCTGCCCGGTGTTCTCGCCCGAACAGTACAGGAGAGAGAAATGACCGCGACCGTCACCAACCTCCGGACCACCACCAACGCCGCCGAGGAACTGGTCCACCTGCACCCCGACGAGATCGTGCTCGAACCCAACGCCCGGACCACCGTCGACCCGGACGAGCTCGCCGAACTCACCGAATCGCTGCGCGAACACGGTGTCCTCCTGGCGATCAAGGCGATCCGCTACGCAGACGGCACGATCCGGGTACGAGACGGACAGCGCCGCACGCTCGCCGCCCGCGACGCCGGACTGGCCAGCATCCCCGCCCACGTCACACCGGACACTGCGCACAGCGACAAGGAACGAGGCATCCAACGGATCGGGCAGCAGATCGCCGCCAACGACCACAGGACCGACCTGACCGCCGGTCAGCGCGCCGCAGGAATCGCGGAGATGCTCGACCTCGGAGCAAGCATCACCAAGGTGGCCAAAGCAGTCCAGCTCCCCCGCGACCAGGTCGAAGCCCTCGCCGCCGTCGGCGTCTCCCGCACCGCCTGCGAACGATTGGACAGCCAGCAGCTCTCGCTCGAGCACGCCGAAGTCGTCGCCGAATTCGACGCGGCCGGCGACGACGAAGCCGTCGCCGAACTGCTCTCCCGCCACTGCTGGAACTACCGCTACACCGCCGAACGGCTCCGCCGCGACCGCGCCCAGCGCGCCGCCCGCGCCGAGGCCGCCCTCCCGTTCGCCGAATGGGGATACACGATCCTCGACGCACAACCCAAGCCCACCGACCACATCACCCTCGCGAACCTCCGCACCAGCGACGGCGAACCGGTCACCGCCGAACACACCACCGAACACCCCGAACTGTGGGGCGTCTGGCTCGAAGAAAACGAAACCCACGACCGTAACCACGGCGACGACGACACCGCCGAGACCTCGCCGGAATGGGCGCCCGAGTACGTTCTCCTCGATCCGAGCACGCTCGACCAGAACGGATTCGAACTCGCACCCGAAGACGCCGCCGCCCAGGACGCCGAGCGTCAGGAACGCCGCCGGGTCCGGGAGTTGAACAAGCTCGCCGAGGCCGCAACCACCGTGCGTCGGGACTTCCTCCGCACCACATTGCTCGCGCGCAAGACCCCGCCGAAGAACGCCGCAGCCTGGGTCGCCGCCACCCTGGCCACCGACATGCAGCTACTCGGCGAGTACCGCACCGATGAGCAGGTTCGAGACCTTCTCGGCATCACCGGATACGACACCGGCAAGGAAGTCGCCGACATGACGGACAAGGCGAGCGAGGCCCGTGCCCACGTCCTTACCTCCGCCTTGGTCGTCGCCGCGATGGAAGGCCGCATGGTCAAGGATGGATGGCGGCACCGCCCACGGGGCGCCGCCGCCTACCTCGAGATGCTCGCCGCCAACGGCCACGAACTGACCGACGTCGAGCAGGCGATCGCCGGGAGGCTCGATCCGAACACCATCGAGTTCGACTAGCGTCGCCACCGGCCGTCCCGGGCCTCGTCACCAACGAGGTCTGGGGTGGCCTACCTAGCCCGCCACCCTGTTGCGGGTCGCCGGGCATCGAGCGCCAACCCGCAGCGCGACATCGACACCAAGCACTTTGCAACCGCAGTACCGGCGTCCGCGCTCAGCGTCGCTCGGATTGGGCCCACCATCTCGCCAGGGCGCGATCGCCATCCGTCATTACCGGGATGGTTCCCTCTCCGGCCAAGGTTTGATCGATATTCGCTGCGGTCACCCTCCACGTGTATTTGATCTCTGACGGTGCGGGAGCAGGAACGGTGCAGGGGACCATCAGAACCAACGAGGACAAGCGGGGAACCGGTAGCCGCCGAATCCGAAGTTCGCCTGCATCGACAATCATGACGACATCGTTCCCGTCCTGGGTCCAGTCAGGGACATCCGGCCAGGACGCGGAAACGTCAGCGTGAGGCGAGGTTTCTGGTTTCGGTGGAACGTGCAAAGGCGTCCAAATATCAGACATGGTCCTCGTGGTTGCCTCGACGCCGACAACCTCTTCGAAAACTAGCTCGACCTCCACGCCCTCAAGGCGCCTGTCAGTGTTGAGCAGTATCTCGATCGGCAGGGCAGCGGAGGAAGCTACCTCCCTATCGAAGCTGCGGAGCCTCGCGCGAACCCCATGCGCCCACTCATCAATCTGTGCCGCCGTTTTCGGGTCACGGCGAACATAGCCGCGAGTCGTCGCAAGGGCGGCCTCAAAACGCGGATCCGTCCGGTCGCCATAGGATGCCGCGAACTCTTGCTCCTCACGGATGTCATTGCTGATCAGATCTTCGAGGAACCTCCCGAGTATGGCTTCGGGCACTCGCCACACGTCTTCTGTTACCGAGACCGTGATCGAGGGCGTGGCACTCGGGGAGGTAAGGGCTGCCGGTGCTTTCGCAGTCTCCCGTGTCTTCTGGAAGTTCCGCGCGTCGCTCCACAGTGCGCGCTCCAGCTTCTCGCGCAGATGCTCGTCAGAGTCGTAGGTGTCGAAGAGTCCCTTGTCGTTGGCGTAGAACGACTCGCGGAATTCGTTAAGTCGATCCCACTGTTCCCGATTCGTCCCCTCGGTAACCGACTTCGGGACCGCATCACCGTCCCAGAAGTACATGTGGACCCTCGCGTCAGCCTCGCGGAGATCCGCTTCCTCAGCGGTACCGGAGTACTCGTTCCGCGGCGTCGGAGTGCCGAGCCGGTACTTGAACAGACACAGGACGACGTCGCTGTGCTCAGTGATCTGCTCGTTGATCACCGCCTGCCCGTCGACACCTCTGCGGTAAACCGGCACAGTATCCGAGCTGTGGTGCTTCGGAATGAACACCACGCCCCGGTCAGCCGAATGATCGCTGTTCCATTTCGCTATCACTTCACGAGCGATTGCAACCTCACCGGCTGTGTCACCGGGGCCCGAGATCATCACAACCACACCGACAGCATTGAACGACATGGAACAAGTGAATCACCCGGATTGCGCCACACGGCGATCGACTGGTCGAAACGATATGGCGATGTGAGATGCAGGGCTCGGCAGATAGCAACGGGTGCGTGTCACCGTCCCTCCGGGCCGGTGCCGGCCACCTGCGGTGTCCCCCGATCGGAGCTCCGCTGCGCTCCGCTCTGGTGAAGAACATCGTTCTTTTGACCTGCTGGCCTTCCGATTCTGATCGACGGCGGCCGGGGAACAACCCCTGGCGGCGCAAGCGCCGGCACAAGGCTCCGAGAACTTTCTCAACCCGCACTCGCTTCGCTCGCAGAGAAACTTCTCGGCCCAGGGGTTGCACCCCGTCCTGATACCGCCGATCCGAACCTCCCTTGCCAGCAGGGCAAAAAGAACGGGCAGGGACTTCGGTTCGGCCCACCTATCCCACGCAAGGAGCGTTTGATGATCCGCCTCTCCACCGCCACCGAAGTACTCGCCGCAATCCCCGCGATGCTTGGATTCGTACCTGTGCAGTCCATCGTGGCGATCCTGTTCGGCGAGTCCGAGTCCGAGTCCGACGGCACAACCGTGACTCGCGTCATCCTCGCCGCCCGATACGACGCCGACACGCACGTGTCGTCGATCGCGTACCAGCTGAGCGGCATCGCGGTCCGCGAGAACGCCACCGGCGCGATCCTGACCGCCGTCGTCGCCGGACCGGGCGCGTCCACCGCGCTCGACAACATGGCGATGGTCGCCGACGGACTCGAGGCCCACGGCGCACGGGTGGTGATGTCGCTGCACACCGCCGAGCTCACCGAAGGCGCCCAGTGGATCAACCTCGAGACCCTCGAACGCGGCGCGGTGACGGACCCGCGCACGTCCGCAGTGACCGCCCTGGCCGTCGCGGAGGGACGCAGCGTCGAAACCACCCGCGCCGCGCTCGCCGCCCGGTATGGAGTCGCGGCCGAGGCAGATCCCCGCGCTGCCGCCGAATCAGCGGCCGAACAGGGCGAGGACTTCCCCCGCACCACCATCACCGAACTGGCCGCCGTTGTGCAGGGCCGGGAGACCCCAAGCGCCGATCTCGCCGCTCGCGTCGGCTTGCTCGCCGCGATCAGCCCCGCACTGCGGGACGCGTTGCTCTCCCTCGCCCATTACGGTGCCGCTGACGCGCACGCGGCGATGCTGTTGGTCGCGAACCAGGTACGCGGCGTAGCCCGTATGCAGACCCTCACCATCACCGGGATGTTCGCGTACCTCGACGGTCGCGGTGCGGAGGCGGGCATCGCGTTCGACGCCGCGCGGGACACCGCTGAGACCGCGCCGGAGGCGAATGTCGGGCTGCTCGACATGCTCGAGATTGCGATTCAGGACGGCATCCGCCCGGACGCAATCGCCCGTCTCGTGACGATCGGTGTTGAGGTTGCGGAGAAGTTGGGCGTCGAGTTCGACTGACACACAGAACAAAGGGCGCACCCCCGAACGGCCTAGGTTCGGGGGTGCGCCCTCGGTGAGCGTAGAGGGTGTTCGGGCATCGAGCCCGAACACCCTCCGCGCATGCGAAGTGCGCAACACCGCCGTGTTGCGCGGGCTCCGGTCTAGATCAAGCCCCGCAACGAGTCCGGGTCCGGAAACGCAACATCCACGCCCGTCACGTCGGCACGCCTGAGCGGTCCGGCACGCTCGCCGTCAACGATCGCCTCGAGGTCGGTGTCCGACACCGCCCAGGTGTGCTTGGTGGCCTGATACAACGCGGACTCAACCGCCGAGCGTTGCACCGCTGTTCTGTCCTCGCCCATGCTCTCCCCTTCGTACCTAACGCTTCCCGGCATCGACCCGGTCAGGTGTCTGTCAGAACAAGGTCGGGACGTCGGTCCGCAACAAGGCCGACCGCACTTTCTCATCATCCCACCCGTCGCGGATCGCTTCCCTCAATGCCCGCGAGCGCGCCGCCCGCGCCGCACGATCGGGCCCGTACCAATGCCACGTCTGCCCGCGACCGCCACCGCGTCCCTTCGCGCCCATCCCGGCGAGATTCTGTGCTTGCGTTCCGAGCACAACGTGCGGACGACCTAACGCTTCCGACGTCGCCCGAACACAGATAGGGTTGTCACAGACTTCGTGCAACGCAACCTCGTCCGGTTCGAGGGGCCGGCCGAGTTCGATCGCCAACGCGTACCGGTGCGGTCGCACCACCCGTTGTCGACCATCACGCTTGATCCAAAAGCGGCCGTAGCCGTCATCGGAGATCGAGCCTCGCCAGAGAAAACAATCAGTCTGGCGCGGCCCACGCACAACGTAGCTGTCGAACCGCTTTCGTTCGGCGTCGTTGGGACCAGGCAGCGTCAACCGCTCCGATGCCATCGGTTCCCTTCCGAGCTGCGCGTGATGGTCAGGGCCTCACCCTCTGATGCGTACGTTTCGTTCATGGTCATCGCGGCCACCACCACAACAGACTCATGTCGTTCAGCCAGTAGAGCCACTGGTAGATGTCCGGATGGATGAAGTAGTTCCAGTCCATCACGCACCTCCTCCCGCAAGTTGCGGTGGATGGTCAGGACGCGATCTGCTCAGCAGCATCAGCTGTGCCGACAGGAGCTGGCGACGCCTTGGGTGTCGACGACGCATCGTTCTGAGCCGCAGCATTGGGTTCGGTGTCCGTCGTTGCGGCCGTCTCGGTCGGCGGCTGCGACTTGGTCTTCGGCTTCGCGAGGCGAATGAGTTCACGCACCTTCGCTTCGGTCAGGTCCGTCAGCTCCGCGATCGAGGTCGTGGACTCGCCGCGCTCTTTGAGATCGAGGAGTGCGGTGGCCTGACGGTGGAGTGCGGATTGCTTCTTCTCCTCCGCCTCCGCCCGGAGCTTGCGGATCTTCTCCTCGAGGTCCGAGTCCGCCTTGTCGAAGTCGGCGGACGCGGTGAAGTAGGAGACGAGATCGTCTTCATTCTTCTTCAATCGGGCCTGTTCGGCGGCGAGCCGCTCCGCGTTGGCCTTTCGGACACGCTCGCGCGCGCTGATTGTTGCTTTGTTGGAGGACGCCATGTTTGGGATCGTACCGGCGCCGGCCGACATTCTCGAGGTGCAACACCGCAAGGCCGCATGTCATTCAGCCCCAGACCGATGACCACCCCAGTCCGCGATCCCCCGGCTCCGACGCCGAAATCCAGGCTGACCACCCACTTCCCACATCCAGTCGCGAGTCAAGCCACACACCTCTTGCATTAAGGATAACGAAACGATAACGCAGGTTATGATCTTGATGTGACCGCGACCATGCACAAGCTCACGGCGGGAGACGGGTACACCTACCTGACTCGCCAGGTGGCGGCGCATGACGCGACCGAGCGCGGACGCGGAGCGCTCGCCGACTACTACTCCGCGAAGGGTGAATCCCCCGGCATCTGGATGGGATCCGGCCTGGCCGGTCTCCCGAAGGTCAGCACTCTCAACGCCGGAGAACGAGTCAGCGAGGCGCAGATGCTCGCCCTCTTCGGCGAGGGACGGCACCCGAACGCCACCGAGATCGAAGAGCGCCGCATCAAGGAATTGGTAGCGGACGGCGCAAGCATGGAAGCGGCCTCCCGGATCGCGCTCCGCGAAACCAAACTCGGAAATCCGTACCGGATCCACACCGGTGCCACCGAGTTCCGCCAAGCCGTTGCGGAAGCCTTTGTCGCCCAGAACCTTGCCTCCGGACGCAAGTGGAGCGCCGCGATCGACGACGATCAACGGGCCCGCATCCGCACCGATATCGCCCAGTCGATGTTCGCCAAGGAGTTCGGTCGCGCACCGCTGGACGAGCGTGAACTCAGCGGCTGGGTCGCGAAGAACTCACGTCAGAAGACGACCGCGGTCGCCGGATTCGACGTCACCTTCTCCCCGGTGAAGTCGGTCAGCACCCTGTGGGCGATATCGCCTCGGGAGATCTCCGAGATCATCGAGCAGTGCCACCACGACGCGTCGAACGACGCGATGGAGTGGTTCGAGAAGAACGCACTCTTCACCCGTCTCGGCACCGACGGGGTGCAGCAGGTCGAGGTCGAAGGCATGCTCGCTGCGGCGTTCACCCACCGCGACTCCCGCGCCGGAGAACCCGATCTGCACACCCACGTCGCGATCAGCAACAAGGTCAAGGTGGCCGGGCAGGACAAGTGGCTCGCCGTCGACGGGCGCCCCCTGCACAAGTCCATGGTCGCCATCTCCGAGACCTACAACACCCGCCTCGAGGGATACCTTCGAGAGCGGCTGGGAGTCGAGTTCGCCGACCGCGTCGGCACCGATCCGACGAAGCGACCGATCCGGGAAATCGTCGGGGTGGACACCCGACTGACCGAGCGCTGGTCATCCCGATCCGCGGCGATCTCCACTCGCCGAGGCGAACTCGCAGCGCAGTTCCAGCTCGATCACGGCCGCGAGCCCACCGCCGGCGAGATGCGCAAACTCGCGCAACGAGCCAACCTCGAGACCCGCGAAGCCAAGCACGAACCCCGCTCACTGGCCGAGCAGCGCGCCGCGTGGCGGCAGGAAGCAATCGAGGTTCTCGGCACCTCACACGACGTCTCCGTCATGGTGGCAGCCGCGACCATGCCGCGTCAGCGCACCGGCCAAGTGACCATCGACGATCAGTGGATCAGTGCCTGCGCCGACCGGGCACTCAAGGCGGTCAGTGCCTCTCGAGCGCGCTGGCAACCCTGGCACATACGCGCCGAAGCGGCCCGAATCGTCCGCGCGGAGAACGTCACCCGCGTTGACATGAACGAAGCAATCGACGCAATCACCAACGCCGCTCTGGACACGACCCGATCCGTCAGGCTCGGTCCTGACGAAGACCTCGGCGAGCCCGGCCCACTGCGCCGCAAGAACGGTGCCAGCGTCTACACCACCGAGGGATCCCAGCTCTACACCAGCGAGTCGATGCTCGCCGCAGAGCAACGACTGATCGACGCATCACAGCAGACCGGCGGACGCGCCGTCACCGACCTCACCGTCGATCTCGCCCTTCTCGAGCACGCGGCAAACAAGTTCGAACTCAAATCCTCGCAGGCGCAGATGGTCCGCGATCTGGCGACCTCCGGTCGCCGCGTGCACCTCGCGCTCGCCCCGGCGGGCACCGGCAAGACCACCGCGATGGCGGTGCTCCGCTCGGCCTGGGAAGCCGAGGGCGGCACCGTGCTCGGGCTCGCACCGACCGCCGCGGCCGCAGCCGCACTCGCCAAGGACCTCTCCGCCACCACCGACACCCTCAACAAACTCACCCACACCCTCGACGACCTCGACACCGCCTCCGGCGAGCCGGTGAAGGTGCCCGGCTGGTTCTCCTCGATCGACGACAAGAGCCTCGTGGTGATCGACGAAGCGGGCATGGCATCGACCGCCGACCTCGATCGCGTGGTGAAGTTCGTCCTCGACCGCGGGGGCAGCGTCCGCCTTGTCGGCGACGACCAGCAGCTTGCCTCCGTCTCGTCCGGCGGTGTCCTGCGGGACATCGACGCCACCGCAGGATCGGCCACTCTCACCGACGTCGTGCGGTTCAAGGACCCCGCCGAAGGCAACGCCTCCCTCGCGCTACGCGACGGGAACCCGGAAGCGATCGGCTTCTACATCGACCACGGCCGGATCCACGTCGGCGACGTCCTCTCGGCCGAAGACCAGGTCTACAGCGCATGGCAGAACGACCGAGACAACGGGCTCGACGCCGTCATGCTCGCACCAACCCGCGAGACGGCCCGAGGACTGAACGAACGCGCTCGCGCAGACCGCATCGCGTCCACCGGCAGCGAGTTCAACGGTCCGGAGACGGTTCTCGCCGACGGACTCGCGGCATCGGCCGGCGACATCATCACCACCCGGCGCAACGATCGCCGACTCATCATCGGGGCCACCGACTTCGTCCGCAACGGCGACCGCTGGACCGTCGACCTGGTGCACGAGAACGGGGCGCTCACCGTGCACCGGCAGTACGACGGCCGCAAGATCACGCTGCCCGCCAGCTACGTCACCGAGCACGTCCAACTCGGCTACGCCCGCACCATCCACGCGGCCCAGGGCTTGACCGCCGACACCTGCCACACGATCTTCACCGGCTCCGAGTCACGGCAACTTCTCTACGTCGCGCTCACCCGCGGCAAGCTCGGCAACCACGCGTATCTCGCGTCGACCCTCGACGGCGACGACCATTCGATGATCACCCCGGACGCGTTGGCACCGCCGACCGCGGTCGATCTGCTCACCCGCATCCTCGCCCGGGACGGCGCGCAGGAATCCGCCACCACCGCTGGCCGTCGCCTCGCCGACCCCGCCGAGCGGCTGGCGCTCGCCGCGCCCGCGTACGACGACGCGGTCGGCACGGCCGCCGAGAACGTGCTCGGCGCCGAGGCGATGGCCCGTATCGACGCCGGTGCCGAACAGCGTCATCCCGGGCTTACCGAGGCGGCCGCCTGGCCGGTGCTGCGCAAGCACCTGGCGACGATCGCGGTGTCCGGGGATGACGCGCTGGCCGCGCTGTCAGCGTCCGCGAAGTCACGGGAACTCGGTACCGCTGCCGACGTGGCCGCAGTCCTCGACTGGCGACTCGACCACAGCGGAAGCCACTCTCGCAGCAGTGGCCAGTTGCCGTGGCTGCCCAGCATCCCCACCGCGCTGGCCGACGACCCGACCTGGGGCAGCTACCTCACACGCCGATCCGAATTGATGCAGGAGCTGTCCGAGGACATCTCCGCGCGAGCCCGCAGTTGGGACAGCGACACCGCCCCGGTGTGGGCGCGGGCGCTGCTCGACGATGCCGATCTGATCGCCGATCTGGCGGTCTGGCGGGCGGCCCGCGGTATCGCCGACGTGGACCTGCGCCCGACCGGGCCGGAGCAGTACGCCATCGCGCACCGCGCCCACCAACGTCACCTCGACCGCCGGGTCGAGAAGGTCGTGGGATCACCGAACTCGGCGATGGCCACCTGGCGGCAGCTGATCCAGAAGGTCGAACCCCGCATCCTCGCCGACCCCTTCTGGCCGGTGCTCGCGCTCCGGTTGACCACCGCCCGCCGGGCCGGACTGGATGTGCCCACGCTCGTGCGGTCGGTGACTGCCGACAGTGCCTTGCCCGACGAGATGCCCGGGGCGGCACTGTGGTGGCGGCTGTCGCGGACCCTCTCCCCCGCCGCGCTGGCGACCGGAACGTCGGGTCGACACCTCACCCCGAGTTGGGCGCACGTCCTCGACGACGTGCTCGGTGACGACCTCGCCCGCCGCGTTCGGGACGACTCCGCCTGGCCTGCACTTGTATCCGCAATGGACGCCGCACCGCTCGACCGGACCCACCACGAGATCCTCACCTTCGCCCGCGACGCGGTCGCCGACGCAGCCGACACCGACGGCGACGATCACGATGCGCTGCGCCCGACCGAGCTGACCCGCGCCCTCGCCTGGCGCATCAGCGCCCTGACGCACCACGAACTTGCGCACACCGACATCCCGCTGACCGAGCACACCCCCGTCGACCCCGACGAGGAACTGGCCGCCGCGGCCCGAGCAGGCAAAAACGACCCCTACGCCGATGCCGAACAAGCCCCTCGCAGCACCGGGACGGACCTTCACCCGCCGCTGTCGGGCGCCGAAGCGACACCGACCCGCGAGCTTCCCCCGCTCCCGGAGCCGGACTACTACCCGCCGCTGTCCGACGCCGATGTGCCGCCGGACCCGGACCTCCCGCCGCCGCCGGACGAGTACGACTACGAGCCCGCACAGCTGCCTCTGGACGCCACGCACCCGGTGGCGGCCGCACCGCTGCCCGAGGACGGCTACCACGACCTCGACACCCACGATCAGCTGTCGTCATTGCACGCCGACCTGGCTGCGGCCCGCGCCGACCTGACCGCGCAGGAAGCGGCCGTGCGCGCGAACCGGGGCACCTACATGAACGCGGCGTGGCCGATGATCCGCGAGATGCGTGAGCGCGCCGACGCCCTGCGGCCGTTGTACTTCGCCGCCGAAGACGCACACGAAGTGTGGATGACCGCATCCCAGGAACTCGAAGACCTCGACCACCGGTGCGCCGAGATCACCCGCTCCGCTGGCCAGCTTCGGGACGCGGGCAACGAACTCGATGCCCTCTCCGCCGAGGCGGAACTGTCCCTGGTGGAGATCATGCGCGAGCACGCGCAAGCGGTGCAGGCGCGTTCTCGGGGCGAGTACGAAACCGCCCTGGAGCAGCTCGAGCAGGCCGCCGGCGGACCCACCGGCATCGTCACGTCCTCCGACGCCGAGATCGCCCGCTCCGTGGCCGCCGACCTCGACGAGCAGGCCCTGGCTGCCGCCCGGCGAAAGGTCACCGCACTCGGTGGAGCGCTGGTCCGCGTCGAGACCCACGCCGCACACCTGGCCGCCCACGACGCGGCCGCCGACACCGAACTGCCCGCGCCGCAACGCCCAGTCGACCGTGGAACCGCAGCGACCGCGACCCTTCCGCGACTGGACGTCGATCAGGCAGGCCCGCGCCGCGGCATCGAGCGTCCCACCGCCGTACACCAGCCGGTCGCGCCGTCGCAGGACCTGGAGACCGCACCTGAGCTCGACGAGGAGCAGGAGACCCGAGCCCAGGACGAGGCGCGGCCGCAACTCGACCGTGCCGCGGTCGAAGCGCGGGTCATACAGGGAAACAAGGCCGTTCAGATGCCCAGCGCGGAGCTCAAGTCGAAGCTCAAGCAGACCATGCTCACGCAGCGGATGAACCCGACCGACACCGGTCAGGCCACCGTCGACCGCTACCGCGGCGAGCTGACCCGCCGCGCCGAACTGCCCCGCGACGAGCGCACAGTCGAAGACGCTGTGCGCCAGCGCCTGAGCGAACAGAACCGACGCACCGACCGCGGACGCAGCACCCCGGACACCGGCCCACGCCGTGACCGTGATCGCGGACTCGACCGATGAGGGGGATGAAGACGGATATGACACGATGCCGAACAACTCACGCAGTCACGGTGACCGCGCCGATCGAGCGCGGTGGCGCACCAGGTGGAACGCGCGCACCAGCCACGAGCCAAGGGGAGGGACATGGCCTCGCGCCACGACGATCAGCCGTCACTGTTTTCGATGGGAGAGGAACCGCGTGATGACGCAGGAGAACGTGGATCTGGTGATTCGCGACGAGGTGCGCCGGATCTGGGGCGAGTGGGTGGGGATGGACCCGCAGCTGGATCAGACCGAACGGGACCAGCGGATCGAGCAGGAAGCGGCCCGTCTGACGCAGATGGTCGAGGAAGCGGTCGGGGACAGCGGACACGGATTCCTGCTCGATCGGTGGCGGGCCGAGAATCCGGGGGTGACACCGGATTACCAGACGGTGGCCTCCCTGATGGGCACCGCGTGGGTGTCGGCACGCTCGAAAGTACTGGCGGAGGAGCTGTATCCGCAGGTGACCGAGGAGGTGTACCAGCGCGTGACCGCAGCGGACGAGATGATCGAGCATCAACGCCAGGAGACGATCGACCAGCAGCGCACCTCCCGGAACCCGGATCGCTGGAAGGACCTGTCGGTCCAGGTCAGCCCGCTGGCCGAGACGATCGTCGACCGGGTGTGGATGGGGCAGACCGGCCGATTCACCCTGCTGGCGCAGGCATTGATCCAGCAGCGACTCGAGGACGATCAGCCGACACCGACGAACGCGATGGATCCGCTGGCGGACGAACTGGCAGCGCAGATCGCCGCCGTGATCGGCCCCAACCCGCCACAGACTCCGTTCTGACGCTGCGGGCGCAGTGGGCCACCGCCCGCACCGCCCGCACCGAAATCCTGCGCCGCGGCGCCCGGGTCCGGCAGCACCTCGACGCCGCGCACACCGCGCTCGACCGGGCCCGCCAGCAGAACAACCAGGCCGGCATCGACGCGCTGACCCAGCGGATAGCCGACCTGTCGGTCAAACGTCAACGCCTGCTCGGCGAGTTCGGTGAGGCCGACGTCACCGAGGGGCGCCTGCGTAACCAGCTGGTGGCGGCCGGCATCGACCCCGCCTCCATCGACCGCGACCTTGCACAGCGCGTCGACCGGGCGCAGCGGCGACCCTCCCCGACCTGGGTCGACGACCCGGCCACGGACAAGCAGATCGACACGCTGCGCCGGATGCTCGACACCCGGGGACTGGCCGCGGACCTTCTCGACGCCCGGATCACCAAGGGGCAGGCCGACACCGCCATCAAAGCCCTGCTCACCGGATCGACCCCCGACCTGAGTGCAGCGCCGCTCCGGGAACGTGAGGACACGGCACCGGAGCTGGCCGTCGTCGAGACCCTCACCGCCACCGAGTACGACACCGCCGTCCTCGACCGCGTCCGCGACGCACTCCTCGCCGACTCCGACCTGGTGGCGGCCGCATCGACCCCGTCCAACAGCTTCGCCCAGTTCAAGAGCTGGGCGGCCGACGAAGTCCGCGACCGCGCCACCCTCACCCTGGCCGACCTCGTCGACCCCGACACCGGCGATTCCTCCCCCGAGCTCGCCCGCGCCGCGCAGGACCTGCTCGCCGACCCGTCGCGCCTCGACACCCTCCGCCACGAATGGGTCGACCAGATCTGGCAGGACAACGCCGACTCCCGCGCCGAACTGGACGAGGAACCGCCGTCCGAGAAGATCGGCGACGCTGCCGAGACCACCGACCTGACGCCCGAGAGCGAGATCGCCCGCCAACAGCGCACCCAGCGGGAACTGGCCGACGACGACGCGGTCACCGTCACCAACTGGCACGAACGCGGCCGCGCCGCATTCGATCCCGCCGACCCCCTCGCGCCCGCCGACCCGGCGACAGACCCGGTCGCCGCCGAGGTCCTCGCCAGCGTCCGCGCACACAGCAAGACGGCCCGAGAACTACGCGAGCAGTTCACCGCCGGCTACGACACGGGGCGGCGCACCTTCACCGAACCCACCCGCACCGCGATCCTGACCCACGAGATCGGCACCGACCCGGACGTGATCGCGATAGTCCGCGGCCGCGGACCACGCCAACTCGCTCACGCCGACGACTTCGAAGACCTCGTCGCCCACAAGATCGCCGCACTCGACGACCAAGGGGACCTCACCCGCGCCGCCGCGCTCGCCCACATGCGCGACCACAACTACTTCACCGACCCCGAGATCGCCGCCCGCCCGGCGGTCGCCCGAGCTCTGGCCCAGGCAGGACCGCTGCCCTGGACCAACCCAAAGCACGAAAGCACCTGGCGGGCCTTCACACTCGATCACTTCCGCGCCGACCCGCTCGCGCGGGCAGCCCTGCGGTACCTGATCAACGGAGAGCGACTCCGAGTCCTCGACGAAATGGTCGAGGACGGGCTCTCCGCATTCGCACACACCCACCCCGACCTCGCGGCCGCGGTCACCACCGAGACCCGCCCCCGCGTCGAAGCAGCGATCCGGCAGGAAATCGCCGAAGCCTTCGCCGACGAGAACGAAGCCCGCGGCCACGGCGACAAGACCGGAGAGCCGTTGTACGACAACGACGGCTGGGCAGTGGCCGGTCGCCCCGACTACCGCGTCGCCTACCGGTACTCGCGCACCGACACGTTCTGGGAGGTCACCACCGACGGGTGGGGACAGACCCGGACCTGGGGCAAAGACCACCGCGTCGCAATGGCGGCGCTGTTCGACGCCGCCGGACGCGACAACCCGAACCCGGTCAGCGAACAGCTCTACCAGCAGGTCCGGGTCGCCCGCGACCAGCTCGCCGCCCGCGCCCGGGACCTGCTCACCGACGACGAACACGTGCAGATCGTCGCCGCCTCCGACGTCTTCCGCCACGACCCGTACGGGATCAGCAACGCCGTCCACTGCACACCCGTCCGGGATGCGATGGCCACGGCCATCGAACGGCTGCGACAGGAACATTCCGAGGACGTGGCCATCCTCGACTCGACCGGTCTCCCGCTCGAGCACGTGCTCCTCGAAGACTCCATTCAGCCCGCGCTGCGTCAGCTCTACGCCGAGGTCGAGGGTGACGGCGGGCTGTTCACCCGCGACTTCCCCACCGACGTGGTCTTCATCCGCCGGGCCGGGACCGCCATCGTCGGTGACCCGGAAGGCACCCACGTGACCCTGCAGGACCTGCACTCCACGCGCGGGTGGAGCCTGCGCGGCATCGATCACCCGGAAGGGTTGCCGTTTGGACAGGCACTCGCCCTGGCCCGGGAACATCTGCGTACTCACTCCGGCACACCACAGGTCGAGCCCACCCCGGCCGCCGAGGTGGCCGCCGACACCCGGGTCGCAGCCGACCCGGCGCCGGAACCCGCACCCGACCTGGCCGACGCCCACACCACCGAGCACTACCGGCAGATCCTCGAGGCCGCAGCAGCCGAGAGCTTCTCCACTGACGGCGACTATCTCACCGCCCTGACCGACACCACCTCCGATGCCTTCGGGCAGGCTCTCTCCCCCGCGGCCGCAGCGCAGCGCCGGATGACGAGCCGCACGATCAGCAGCGACGAGATCACCGACGCCCTGCGTGCCACGGTCGACCGGCTCACCGCCCTCGATGCCGCCGTCACCGAGATCCGCGACGGCGACCCCGACACCGACCAGCACCACCCGCTGCGCACCCTGCACGAGAAGATCACGCACGGGGTGCGGCGCTCCCGCCAGGCCCTCGACACCCGCCTGGCCGCCACCACCCCGGCCGCGCCGGAGTCCGGAAGCGTTAGGTCCGCCGGTTTTGACGTCGAACGTGACGACACCGCGGCCGCGGCGAGCATCGAAGAGCGGCAGGACGTTTCCACCCACGAGGAAGTGGCGACCGGCGACGAGATGGTGGAGGTCCCTCAGGACGAGCGCGGCGAGCCGCTGACCAGCCCGCACTGGCGTAACGGCACCCTGATCCCCGCCCGCCGGCCCGACGGATCCACCGTCTACCTCGCGCCCGCGGCCGCCGACCGGTACCGGGCCGCAGACGCCCCGCAGTCAGACCCCGACCCGGGCACCGACACCGCACTGGATCCGCAGGCACGGGACCAGTCGATGACCACCGGCACACCCGAACCCGGCGGTGACCCGATCACCCCGGTCGCCGGGCACACCGCCGAGGAAACGACCGAACCCGAGGCCCCGGACACCGACCCGACTGCCGCCGCAAACTTCGCCCTGGGTACCGAGGTGCTTGCGCCCTCCGCCGCCAAACAGCGGGCACGGGCGAACCTCGACGCCCTCGCGGTCGTGCAGACGCTCACCGACGAGAACCGGCCCGCCACACCAGACGAGCAACGCAGCCTCGCGCAATGGTCCGGGTGGGGCGGCGTCCCGCAGATCTTCGACACCGCGAAGTCGGAGTTCGATAACGAGCGGGACGAACTGCGGCTGCTGCTCTCCCCACAGGAATACGACGCGGCCCGACTGAGCACGGTCAACGCGCACTACACGGACCCTGCCCTGGTGGCCGCCATGTGGCGGGCGGTCGAACGCGCCGGCCTGCCCGACGGGGCCCGGGTCCTCGAACCCGGCTGCGGCAGCGGCCACTTCCTCGGGCTGGCCCCGGCCACTGCCCGGATGGTCGGCGTCGAACTCGACCCGATCACCGCCCGGATCGCGCACCAGCTCTATCCGAGCCAGCACGTGCGCAACCACGGCTTCGAGGCCCAGTTCGCCGAGAACGGCACGTTCACCGCCACCATCGGCAACGTCCCGTTCGGCAACTACCCGGTTTACGACGACGTCCACAACCCGAACAGCCGCACGATCCACAACCACTTCCTCATCAAGTCGCTGCACCTGACCGCCCCCGGCGGGTACGTCGCCGTCATCACCAGCGCCTTCACCTCCGACGCCGCACGAGCGGACGCGCGCAAGGAGATCGCCGAACTCGGCGACCTCGTCGGCGGCGTCCGACTGCCCTCGACCGCACACCGGCGGCAGGCCGCCACCGACGTGCTCACCGACATCCTGATCTTCCGCCGGCGCGAGGAAGACCGGCCGATGAGCGTCGATACCGAGCAGTGGATCGACACCGTGTCCGCCCCCATGCCCACCGGACACGGCGACGAACGGGTCGAGGTGCGGGTCAACCGCTACTTCCAGGCCCGCCCGCACCAGGTGCTCGGCCGGTACGAGGTCGGCCACGGCATGTACTCCTCGGCCACCCTCAAGGTCATCGCCCACGACACCGAGCCGCTGCCGTTGGCTGTTACCCGGGTCCTGGACCGGATCATCGACACCGCACTCGATTCGGGCCAACACGTGACCGCGAAGGCCCCCGACCGCACCCTGCCCCTCGTCCTCGACGAACCCGGCCTGCACACCCGCCTTGACGCCGAGTCCGCGGTGCCCGGCACCCTGCGGTTCGACGAACGCACGCAGCGGTGGGAGCAGTACCAGGTCGGCGCCGGTTGGGTGCTCACCCCGAGCAAGAGCCGCGCCGTCAACGACCAATGGCAGCGGTTGCTTGCCATGGGCGATTCCGTCCTCGCGATCGGTGACGCCGCCCGCGACCTGTCCTCGACCCCGGATGACCGGCAACGGCTGCGGGACCAGCTGGGCCGCCAATACGACGACTACGTCGGCAAATACGGTTATATCAACCGGTTCACCTGGACCAGCCACGCCACCGAGAACAGCCCGGAGAAGACGGCCGCGAACTTCACCAAACTCGAAGCGCAGTGGCGGATCCACGCCGCCCGCAACCTCGCCGTCGACAACGGTGCCGACCCCGGTGAGCTCGACGATCTCGACCTGGAGCCATACGACGGGACGATGCCCGACGAGGTGCGCCAGGACCTGCACGAGCAGGCCCGCACCCCGGCGCAGGGGCCGCGGAAGAACCGCTACCACCTGCAGGGCGCGATCAGCTTCGATCCCCGCATCGCGATGGTCCGCTCGCTGGAGTTGTTCAACGACGAGACCCAGGAGGCGTCGAAGACCTCGATCTTCACCGAGGACGCCACCCTGACCGCGCGGGTCGCCGAGTCCGCCGGCACCATCGACGAGGCGATCGCGATCAGCGTCGACGAACTCGGCCGCGTCGATCCCGACCGGATGGCGGTGCTGCTGGGCACCGATGCGACCGCCGTCCTCGAACAGGCCCGCGGCAAGATCTACCCGTCCCTGTCCGACCCGAACAGCTGCGTCCTCGCCGCGGAATTCCTCTCCGGTGACGTGCGCAGCAAGCTGGCCCGCGCCCGCATCGCCGAAGCCGAGAACCCCGATGTCTACCAGGGCATCGTCGACGCCCTCGAAGAAGTCGTGCCGCCCGAGCTCGACCCTGGACGCATCGGTGTGCGGCCCGGCGCCGAATGGGTCGGCACCGACCTCCACAAGCAGTTTCTCGCCGAGGAATTCGGCATCCCCGCCGACAAGATCCGCGTCTCCTACGCCCCGGTCAGCGCGAGCTGGAAGGTCGAGACCGACCTGCTGGCGAACTGGGAGAACGCCGAATCCGGATACAACGACACCTGGGGCATCCCGGGCCGCTACTCCGGCATCGATCTGTTCGAAACCATCGCCAACAACAAGCCGGTCGAGGTCAACAAGACCGATGACGAACTCGACGTTCAGCCCAAACCGCGGTTTCACCCCAAACACACCACCGACCTGCGCAACCGGGCGGTGCGGCTGGAAGAGAAGTTCGTGCAATGGCTGTGGTCGAACCCGCAGCGGTACGAGCACCTCAAGGCGGTCTACAACGAACGGTTCAACCGGTTTGTCACCCCGCACTACGACACCGCCCACAAGCAATATCCCGGCCTGAACACCGAGAAGTACTGGCCCTACGAGTATCAGCGGCGTGCGGTCGAGCGGCTGCTGCACGGGGAGACGATCCTGCTCGACCACTGCGTCGGCTCCGGCAAGACCCTCACCATGACGATCGCGAGCATGGAGATGCGCCGTCTCGGACAGGTCCGCCAACCGTGGGTCGTCGCCCCCAACCACCTCGTCGACCAGTGGGCCAGCGAGGTCCGCGACGCCTACCCGGCCGCGAAGATACTCGTCGGCGCCGACCTCGACGGCTTCCGGGACCGGCAACGGTTCATCGGGCAGACCGCGGTCACCGACTGGGATCTCGTCATCGTCCCCGAGTCGGTGTTCAAGCTGATCGGCGTCACGAAGGAAACCGAACTCGACTACATCGACACGAAGCTGATGGAGCTGCGGGAGGCGCTCGACTCCGCGAAGACCGCCGGAAATCCGCACACCGTCAAGGAAATCGAGAAGGCGATCCAACGGGAGAAAACCAAGCAGAACCGGCTCGTGCGGTCCAAGGCATCCGACGTCGGACTCACATTCGAGCAGTCCGGTTGTGACTTAATCTGGGTCGACATTACCGACCGCAGATATATCCGTACACGCCGTTCGTCCTGCGTGACTTCACCGACATCCCGTGGTTGTTTACCGACCACGGATCGGGATGTCCGTCATGTTCGGGTCGAGATTTGGAGGGCGTGTGGTGTTGCGAATGGTGGTCGGGGACCTCCGGGTTCAGCGGATCGACCGCGCCGGCGGGCGGCGATCGTGGACGATCGTCTGGCCGGACGGGCGCGAGCATCGGGAGGCGGACCGGTTCCTGCGCTGTTTCGACGGGTCGGGCACGCAGCGGACGTATGCCTACTTGTTGGTGGATCATCTGCGCTGGCTGGAACGCGAGTGCCTGACGTTGGACAAGGTGGTGCTGCGGGATCTGGAGCGGTACATGGGCATCGTCGGCGCCGAGGTGGCGATGCCGTTGGGCGAGCCGTGGCGGGTCGGCAAACGCCCGTACGGGCATGCCGCACTGACGACCGCGGCGGCGTGCGTGAAGGGGTTCTACCTGCATCAGGCCGCGCTGGGGATGAATCCGGAGTTGGGCGCGGGCCTGGACAAACGCCGACTGCCGACCCGGGCGGACCGGCGGCGCTCGTTTCTGGGGCATGTTGCGACATCGCTGCCGGCGAATCCGCTGGCGCCGACCGGGCCGCGGCGGCGACATCCGAAGATGCTGCCGGACGGGGCGCGGGACGCTCTTCTGCCGGTGATGAATTCGGCGCGGGACGCCATGGTGGTGACCTGGCTTGGAGATGCCGGCTTGCGGATCGGTGAGTTGTGCGGGCTGCATCTGGTCGACCTGCATCTGCGCGAGGATGCGGACTGCGGGCAGTGCCGGGCACCGCACCTGCACGTGTGTCACCGGCCGGACAATCCGAACCGGGCCGAGGCCAAGACGAAGCATCCGTGGCGCGTCGACGACGGCGTGATCACCGGCGGCCTGGTCAAGCGGGTCAGCCCGGCGATGATCCACACCTACTTCGACTACATCACCGGCGAATACCCTTGTGGTGGAACAGATCACGGAATGCTGCTGGTGCAATTGCACGGCGCCGCGGCGGGGCGGCCGTGGGCGCCGGTGGCCGCTCGCCGGATGCTGGCGCGGGCCGGAGACCGCGCGGGACTGGGAAAGGTGCGACCACACCAATTCCGGCACTCCTTCACCAGTGCCGTGCTCGACGCCTCGAAGGGCAACCTGTTGATCGCCCGCGACGCGGGCGGCTGGGCATCGGCGGCGATGGTCGGCGAGGTCTACGGGCATATCGACGTGCACGACCCGGCATTCGACGCAGCGCTGCGGCAGGTCTGGGGAGGGCAGCGGTGAACGCCCCGATCGGACTGTTGCCGGCCGCCCTCACACA
Source organism: Rhodococcus mengyinensis (assembly GCF_048381435.1). Classification (NCBI taxonomy): domain Bacteria; kingdom Bacillati; phylum Actinomycetota; class Actinomycetes; order Mycobacteriales; family Nocardiaceae; genus Rhodococcus; species Rhodococcus mengyinensis. The sequence continues at coordinate 96,563 of NZ_JBLWIT010000087.1, forward strand.
GCCAGACGACCGGGAGGGCCGTGACCGACTGGAGATCCTGACCGCGCTGATCAACGGCCCGTCGTTCGACCCGATCTTCCGTCCCGACGTGATCGAGGTTCCGCCGGGTCATCCGGTTTATCGGTGGGAATGTCTTGTCGCCGACTGTGAGCGGCCCGCCAGCGCTGGCCTGGATCTGTGTGGTCAGCATCGTGAGCAGTGGGCGCGTGAGCGGGCACATGGTGTCGGGAAGGCCGCGTTCCTGAGCGCGGCGACGGGATTGGCACGTCACGTCCGGGTCGCCGACGCCGCGTGTCGGCTCTGTCCGGACCGCCCGGTCGCCCAGACCGATCAACAATTGTGCCGAGCGCACTCGATGCGCTGGCTCCGCGACCGCAAGGCGGAAGGCGCAGGCTGCGACTTCGAGACGTGGCTGACCGGGCAGCAGGCGCTGCCCGGATACGGGCCATGCCAGGTGGTGGTGTGTGGCAACCGGGCGGACTCACCGTTGGGACTGTGTTCTCGCCACGGCGCCCGCTACACCCGAGACGGCAAGCCCGGCGGCGCGGCACTGCCGCGCAGCTGGTGGCACCGCTACGAGAACAACGGCCGGCGGGTCCCGGTCGGCTACGACGACGAGCAGGAATTCCGACGGTGGTGCGCCGCCGCGGCAGCGCCGCCGTTCCGCGGGCAGATCAACCTGCTCGGGTTGCGGCCGTTGGTGCGCGCGGAGCTCAAGTGGGGCCTTTTCATCCACGCCCGGCGCGCCCGGCCCCAACGCTGGGATCTCGGATGGATCCGCTCGCTGGTAACCACCTGCCGCGCCCTGGAACTGGACACCCTGACCGACTTCGACCGCAGCGCGGGTGAGGCCCCGGTACCGGCCGCGGCGATCATCAAGGAAGTGCAACGCGAGCTGCGGCTGGTCTACTTCACCCCGGCCGACACCAAGGACGCCGGGTTCCTCGAAACCGATCACTTTGGGGTCCGGTTCCCGCATCGGGGCAGCCACTTCGATCTGACCGACATCGGCCAACGCTGGCTGCGCGACCTCACCTGGGACCACCTGGCCGGCCTGCTGGCCTCTGCGCGCTGCCCCCGCACCGGCGGCGTGTTCGACGCAACCCGCAGGGCAGCAGTGGAACTGGGAGCGTTTCTCGAGATCGACGCCCCGGACGGCGGCCACGACCCACGAGTGCTCGGCACCGAGCACATGCGCCGGTTCGTCGCCGACCAACGCCGCCGCGAACGCGACGGCCTGGCGTCGCTGGCAGTGAAACGCCCCGACGGGTCGGCCAGCACCGTGACCACCACGACACGGTCACTGGTGTTCAACGCCGTCCGCAAGATACTGCGGGAAGCCCTCGACGACGGCAGCGCCGACCGGATCGGGCTGCGCCGCGAATTCATCGTCGCCGTCCCCACCGCCGGAGCGACCACCGGGCGAACCCCACGCCGCCCGTTCCCCGACGAGGTCGCCCGGGCCCTGGCCGACCCCGACAACCTGCGTCGCCTCGCCGACATCCATGATCCGCTCGACCGCGGACTACGCGACATCTGGGAGACCACCGTCATCACCGGCCGCCGCATCGGCGAGGTGGTCGGCGTCCGATGGGACTGCCTGGGCCGCTACGGCGGACTGCCGATGTTCTGGCACGACCAGACCAAGGTCGGCAACTACGACGCCGCCATCCGCATCCCCCAACGACTCCACGACCTGCTCGCCGAGCGGAAACGCAAGACCATGGACCGGTTCATCGCCGAACACGGCCGCCGGCCCACCGACACCGAAAGCGCACGCATGGCATTGTTCCCGGCCACCCGCCTCAACCCCGACGGCAGCATGTCGATCAGCAGGCAATGGTTCCACCGCCGGTTCAAAGAATGGGTCGACTCCCTCGACATCGGCCCTGCCGTTCCCCACCAGGCGAGACACTCCCTGGCGACCAATCTGCTGCGCGCCGGCGCGTCCCTCACCCACATCCGCACCTACCTGGGTCAGGTCAGCGACCGAATGGCCGAACACTATGTGCACCTGTCGAATTCAGACCTCGAGGAGGTGCTGGCGCACGTCTGGGTCGCCGGTCCCGGCGCGGTCAGCCCCGGCGAATTCCTCGCCGGAGACGCTACACCCATGACCCGTGAGCAGGCGCAGGCGTTGGCGGTCGACCTGTCGCGGCGCAGCACCCCCGCCGAGGGCGGGTTCTGCACCTTCCAGCCCGTCGTCGACGGCGGCAGCTGCCCCTGGAACCTGGACTGCCACAACTGCGACAAGTTCGTCCTGTCCGGCGCGGACCTGCTGTATTGGCGGCGCAAACGCGAGCAATGGCGGCAACTCGCCGAGGGTGCACCCGACGACGCCACCGCCGACTACCTGCACCAACATTTCGAACCCACCGCCCGCGCCATCGACGGACTCGAGAAAGCCCTGGCAGGGCTCGGCCTCCTCGACCAGGCACTCGCGGTCGACCTGCGCAAACCCCAGGACTACTTCCACCGCGTCTGGACGGTCGCCTTCCGCGCCGCCGACCTCACCGATGCCGCGCACGCCGAGAACGACCACAGCGAAGGAGAAACCGACGCATGAGCACCCCGGCTCAGCCACGCACCGCCGCGGCGCTGGCCTCCCGCCGACGCGCCACCCAAGCCGCCGTGGACCGCGTCCACGACGCCATCGCCCGGCTCCGCCGCGAACGAACCCCCGTCAGCACGGCCGCCGTCGCCCGCCACGCACGAGTTTCTCGAACGTTTCTCTACACCAACGCCGAGGCCAGAACCGCGATCGACGCAGCGAAAGCCGCAGCAGGCGAACAACATCACCAACCTCGCGACGAACCCGACGATCGGCAGGAGGCGACCTGGCGCGAGCGGGCCCTCAACGCCGAGCACGGACTCAAGTCCGCCAACACCGAAATCCTGACTCAACGCACCCGCATCGGCGAACTCCTCGGCCGCATCCGTGACCTGGAAGCCGAATGGACCGAGGAATCCATCCAGCGCGTCACCACCGAGAACACCACGCTCAAACAACGCGTCCACCAACTCGCCGGCGACAACCGCGGCCTCGACGAGCGATTGACAGCCGCGCGTTCCAACCTGCGGTTCCAAGACAGGCGAATCGCCGACCTCGAAGCACAACTGGCCGATGCACGGACTCGCCCATGATCACCACTCCGGCACGCTCTGATCCGCCCACCTGCCAGACCGTCGAACTCCCCGCAATCCCGAACCATCTTCGCGGGACGAATTCGGGATTCGACCAACCCGGCCCCCTACGCGCAAAACTCGATCCGACACGCCGCGCCGCCAAACCCAAGCCATCATCGCGAACATGTAAACTACGCATACTCGCAGGTCAAAGGCGTATCCGGGCGTCCGCGGTCGGTAAA
>NZ_JBLWIT010000088.1:0-9062 GCF_048381435.1 Rhodococcus mengyinensis
GTGCACGGCCTTAGCGACTGACATTTGCGTGTTCTCGACGTTCGCGGTGTGTCATCAACTGCTATGTCGCGTACACGTGCTAGATGTGATGTACGCGAGATGAGGAGCCACCCGTGGAGAGCGATGGCCAGCGGTACCGCGTTCGGCAGGTTCGCCACCGGGGTGGGCAAATCTCCTATTGGATCTTTAGTTCGGATGGGGAGCTCCATCACGATTCGATGCGCGTGTTGGCGTCGTATGGCACTGCAAGCCAGCAGACTTATGCCTTCAGTCTGGTAGACCACCTGAATTGGTTGCACATCAACGGCATCCAGACGAAGTCGGTAACCTTTGACGACTTGCGTCGGTACATGAATGCGCTCACCAACGAGGGCGCGGAGATCTTTGTGCCGTGGAGACGTGCTGATCAGCGACCACTTGGTGCCTCGTCCGCGTGCAACGTGGCAACTGTCGTGAAGGCGTTCTACATGTCGCTGCTCAAATCGGGGACGGTGAACGAAGACCTGGTATGCAAGCTCAACGCACCAGCGTCCCGCACGCAACGGGGCACCTTCGTACAGAGGAATCCCCTAGCCCCGAAACGAACTTCGCGAAGACCTCGGGTAGTTACGGACGCCACTGTGCAGGCCCTGTTTGAACCGGACATCCTGAGAAGCGCTCGCGATGTCATGATCGTGACCTGGCTGCACGACACCGGCATCCGGGTCGGAGGCCTTTGCGGACTGAGGTTTACCGACCTTCATCTCGTTGCGGATCATCCCTGCGGGCAACACCGATATCCACATATCCACGTGGTGGGGCGCAACGACAATCCGAACGGTGCTCGCGCCAAGATCCCAGGTGCGTTGAGCCGGGTTCAGCTGAATTCCGAAGGGTATGTCATTGATGGTGTCATTCGTGCAGTGAGTGACGACATGATCAGCACCTTCCACGCGTACCTCCTCGACGAATACAAGACCGTCCAGCACTTCATTGATCACCAGCAAGTACTCGTCCACACGGATGGTCGAACGCCGGGCGCTGCTCTCACGACAACTGGTGTTCGAGGCATGCTTCGGAGAGCGGGGGAACGAGCCGAGCTGCCGACCCGTGTCACGCCACACGCGTTTCGCCACAAGGCTGCCTCGGATTTCTATGCGGTCACGGACTTTAACGCCGAAGAAGTGGCGGAGGAATTCGGCTGGTCCAGACCGGAAATGGTCACGGAGCTCTACGGCAAGTCGGCTAGCTCATCGGTACTTTTGCACCTCGATCAGTACTGGACAGCAACTGCACGTCCGAGCGCAGAGCACGACCTCGTGCCGGACCGGAAGTGAGGGCTGGCGCAGTGGCAACGACTACCAGCAGGTATCCGACACTCACAGTAGTAGCGCATGATTCGGACATAGATAACCTCAGCATCGAGCGGCGATACACCATCGCCAGCGAGTTCTTCCCCGAGTGGATGAAGAACGAGCCGATCCAGTTTCCGCCCGATCACGACACGTTTGGGTGGGCGTGCCGGGTTCCAAACTGCGCGGCAATGATGTGCGGGAGCTACACGCTCCGTCTCTGCGAGGCTCACGCGACCAAGTACCTTCAGGCGAAGGACAGATTGACGCTCGATGAGTTCGCCGAACAGGCTCAGCCACAACGGAGTCTACGGTTCGGGTGGGCCCTCGAACGCGGTAGGGACTGCGAGGTGTGCGGGTCCCATCGTGAAGCAGTGACACGAGGACTCTGCGTGCAGCACAACAACGCGAGAATGAGGGCATCGGAGTGCGGCATACCGCGGCCCGACTGGCTGTCAACTGCAGTTCCACTTCCTCCTTTCGCCTGCTGCGAACTCGGGGTTTGTGTGCGTGACGCTACGATGACGATTGGGGTAGGCGCCGCCAGTCGGCGGGTTTGCCGCGGACACCAGCACGTGTGGTCACGCTGGCGCAAGTCATTGACGAAGCCTCCCACACGGCGGCAAGCCGAGGAATGGTTCTCCAGGGAAGACGCCGGGGATGCAATGCAGCCGCACGAGAGTCGTGGCCTGCTCTCACTCTCGGACCTTCCGGCCAACGTTCAAAGAGAGGTCCGGTACGGCATCTATAGACACGCCAAGGCGCCGAACCGGACCCAGTGGCGTCCGCTCGACATCAGGGAAGCACTCAATCGACTCGCAGCCGAGGGCATTGAGACCTTGGCCGATCCACGTGTCGAGGCCATCGCGGGCGCAGCGAAACGCGGCAGCATGGTCAAACGAGTACTCACGGACCTGCCGATCGCGGCCCGGCCGCTACTCCTCGACGCCAAATCGGCGAAAGATGCTGGCGTGTTCGACCCGGTGTTTGTCGGTGGCGAGCCCTTCCAATCATCGTCGGTGCGACACCGCCGCTACCTGTTTGATCTTCGAAACGTGTCACAGCGATGGCTTCGAGATGTTCTGTGGGACTATCTTTCCGACCAGGCACTCGCAACCAACGGGAAGCGTGCCACGCTGCCAACCATCCAACTACGTATAACCAGCGTGATCGTCCTGTCCTTCATGCTCCGCCAAATCCGTCAGGACGGCGGCAACGTGGCAGAAATTCTCACCAGCGAGGATTCGGCGGCACTCGGCGATCTCTGGAATATCTGGGTATCAGAAAATATTCACGTCCCGTGCATCAAGCCGCCCAATCGCCCAGTCAAGGACGAGCGCACCGCCTTGGTTCGCGCACGGTTCAACTTCACCACGAACGCACGAATCGTTCTCCTTCACGCGTTGAACCACAATACGATCGCGCGTAAGACGGAGAGCTTCATCCTCCGCTTTCCGGAGTACTCCAGGCCGAAGACCAGTCCTCGCCCACGACCGCTCAGCGACGAGGAGTTCATGCGTCTGGTATCGGACGAGAGCATCACGAAGCTCGAGGATTTGGACACAAACGACGTTGGGATCGCCGACATCTGGGTAACTCATGCATTCCAGGGCGGGCGAATCAATGAGACACTCACGCTACGCCTCGGATGTATCGGCTTTGTGGGCGCGATGCAGCCCTACCTGTGGCGGGACATATCGAAAGCAGGTCAACTTGACTACGGCATTCCGTGCCACCAACCCGTCTATCAGAGACTGCTGAAGCGGCAAGAGAAAACCCGGCAACTACTGCGCCAACGGTATGCAAAGGAATTGTCGAAGCTCGGAAAGCGCCAGGCGACGGCGTTGGAGACCAATTGGGACCGGGAGATGCCGCTGTTTCCACGCCCGAGCAGCAACCCTGACCTGGTTATACCATTCTCCTTCAGCGGTTTTCAAGATTCGTGGATGACGTGGCTGGAACAGATCGGAGTCGCAGGTGTGACGTCGCACCGGACACGTGCGACGATGGCAACCACCCTCCTCGACAACGGGGCACCACCAAAGCTCGTTCAGCAGATTCTCGGGCACTTCTCCGATGCCGCTCTCGCCTTCTACGGAAGGTACAGCGACGAAACCACCGTCCGCCACCTCCAGATGTTCTGGGCAGGCGGGCCAGGCACCAGTAAGCCTGGCGCCATCGTGGCGCAACCCAGCGATTTTGCCGACAGCACGTCAACTGCCGCTCGAATAGACCTTGCGGTTGTGCCCGTGGAGCACGGCCTCTGCCGATACGGCCCGGTCGTTGGTGGCGCGCTCTGTCCAAAGCAGAAGAACTGCACCACCGGACCTGGCGGCGTGTGTGAGCACTTCGCCCTCACCGGTGCGGATCTCGCGTATTGGGAACGGAAACGAGACGCCGACTACCAGTTCGCGGAGGGAGCACCCACCGAGGAGGCGCGCGAGTACATCTTGAGCCAGTGGCGCGAGTGGGAACCAGTGATCGACGGCCTCAGGGAAGCGCTCGAGGACGCCGGCCTGTTGGAGGCCGCAGAACAACTCGACTTGAGAAGTCCAGCCCAGGACTACTTCAGCCCGGTGTTCTCCATCGGCTGGACGGCAGGAGAATTGGATCAGAATTCCAACGAAGTGGGAGGCGGTGACGATGGCCACGGAGCGACGGCCAGCTGAGGCAATTGCGCGGCGCACTGCCCAGTCGAAAGCTTGTGAAGATAGGGTGCGCCAGGCGCTTTCACGACTCGTGAAGGCGGGGGTTCCGTTCACCGTTGCTGATGTGTGCACTCTCGCCGGGGTTGGACGAACGTTCATCTACAGCCAGAAGCGGCCCGAGCTCACTCAGGCAGTCCTCGACGCACGGAAGCATTCAGTCCGGGCAGCGACCACAAGGGCCGAGGAGTCGCTCGATACGCAGACCGCATCCTGGCGCGAACGAGCACTCAACGCCGAGGCAGTTGTCACCTCGCTCAGGTCAGGGATTCAGCGGCGTGACGAGCAGGTCAGCGCCCTCACCGGGATGCTCTATGACGCCGACGGCGTCCACCTTGTCGAGGAGAACACACGACTGCGCGAGCTGATCAGGAATCTCACCCGAAGCCTGGCGGAGTCGGAGAAGGAACGAACCAGACTCACGAGATCCCTCGACGGCGCACGGGCCAACGTGAAGCGCGAAAGGGAACGCAACGTCACGCAGCTCTTCGGCGACAACCCATAACGCAAAGGCGATGGTTTCGCTGTTCGTACCCGGTTGCGGGGACTGTCGAGAGCATGTTCGCGATACCGTGACCTGCAAAGATAGTGGCAGCTGACTCCGGATCAGTCGCTAAGCACGGCCACTACGGTCTTCGTCTGAGTGCTTACACCCATGTCACCTCACCGCTGCGGCGGGTGGCCGACCTGATCAACCAGCGGATCATCCTCGCCCACCTCGACCACACCCCCGCCCCCTACACCCCGGACCAACTGGCTGCCCTCGGCGCCGACCTGAACCGGCGCACCCGCCAGGCACGGGAAGCGAAGAAGAACCACTTCAAACACGCCGACCACCGCCACGTCACCCAAGAGGCGGCACGCGATCTCACCGCCCTCGATGCCCGCACCTTCCACAAGGTCCTCAAGACCGCGGCTACCGCACCACGTCGCGACGAGATCGCCGCCGAACTCGCCCGCCGCGTCGACGCCGACCTGCTCACCACCCCGGACGTCGCGGTCCTCATCGACGCCGCCGACCCCACCTGGCGCCCGATCCAACTCCGCGTCCTCGACACCCTCGCCGACACCCATCCGGAGATGGGCCCCAGTGTGGTGTCGGTGTGGCGGCAAACCCACCCCGACCAATCCCCCACCGACCTCGAGACCCGACGCAACGGCGCCGACCACCACCCACTGTTCGCCGCCCGCGCCACTCACCTCGGCATCCGCGGACCCTGGACCACCGCGGCTGCGAAGAAGCCCGCCGAACAAGCAGCCCTGTGGGCGGCACTGCGCGCGCAGTTGACCGGCACCGACCACCCCGACACCGAACCGGACTGGCCCATCACCGCGCCGTCCCCGCAACCCACGACTCCCCCACCGACGCCACAGGATTCCGGGCCCGCCAAGACCGTCGAACCGCATCGGACGACCACGCCGGCCGCACTGAATCTGGACGGGGCGAAGAAGTCCAAGGCGCTGTCCAACCCCGTCGCGTGGCTGATGAGCCTGGCCCAGAACAGCAATCAGGCCCCACCCGAGTGGGACTTCCGCACCGACGGACCCGCACACGCACCCCGTTTCACCGCCACCGTGCACCTCGCCGGCCACACCGCCACCGCCGACGCGACCACGAAAACCGCGGCGAAGACCGCATCCGCCGCCGTACTCGTCGAGGCACTCTTCACCTGGCAGTGATGGCGCCGCGCGGTCTTGTGTGTACCGCGGCAACACCAGTCGGGCGCCGGGGCGGCTGAATCGCTGCCGGGCAGTCTCAGGCCGATAGCCGCCTGAGACGCCTGAGGCGCCTGAGGCGCGCCGACCGAACCGGGGCCGGCACTCTCGTGGCGGCCCGGGCAGAAGCGGCCGACGATCGATCGGAGCATCACCATCCCGACGCTCTTCGGTCCGAGAACAGCATGCGCAGGGACCCCACGTCGCGGTTCGGGTCAGAGCAGGTCGTCCGGCAGCGGGTTGAGACCGAGCGCGGATGCGCGATTTCCGGGCCGAGGTGTCAGGGGAGTGTCCGCGGCGTTGCGGTGCCGATGACCACCGACCGGCACCGCCGACATCGGCACCACCGGCCTGATCGAGCGTCTTTGAACCCGATTCAGTACCGCTTCTGGCGCCCCACTCCCCACTCATCGACAACTTATTTATCCCCTTTGAACTGCGACTATGCTGCCACTCCCCCACTCCCCACCAGAATCGCCGGGCCGCGAAAATGTGCGTCGAGGTTCGGCGACAGACCGACCGTGTCGGTTCTCAGCCGATCCGGCGCGTTTTCCCACACAGGTGGCGCGGCGTTGGCGCAGTTTCTAACCCGGGTGGCGCACGATGCCTCGGTACTGGGGACATGCCGAGACGCGACGGCGGCGACACCCTGGTGATCACTTCGCACGTGTAGGAGTTCGAACGTCGGCATCATCTACAGCCCAGTCCCACACACTCGATGTCACTCCTCGAGCGAATTCCGAGATCCCGACGCGCACCGCGCCCCGTCTCCGCCGAAGAACTACGGGACCCTCGGCCCCCTGCGAGGGAGGAAGTCCGCCGACACTTCTGCTGCAAGGAAGCCAGACCGGACCGGCGCCTTCAGCCACTATGGGAAGTTATAGGAGTTTATGGAATGTTTCCCATAAATGTCTATAGTTGTCGATATGGACCCCGCGCTGAACCCGTTCAAACCCGGCTCGGGCCTCCGGCCCCCGGCGCTGGAGGGCCGGGACCGGGAACGCCAGGATTTCGAACTCCTCGTCGCCCGCAGCAAGGCAGGCAACTACGACCGCGGGATGGTGCTCTCCGGGCTCCGCGGGGTCGGCAAGACCACCCTGCTCAACAACCTCGCCGAGCACGCCGAGCGGCAGGGCTGGTTGGCGATCACCATCGAGGCCCGACCGAACGAGGCCGGAATCGCCGCGGTCCGCGCCCGCCTCGGCTACGAACTCGCCGTGGGTCTGCGCCGCTTCAGCCGCAAACATCAACTCCACAAGGTCATCGACGACCTCGTCTCCCTCGCCCGCGGCTTCACCCTCGGTGTCGGTCTGGGCCCGGCCAAGATCGAACTCGCCCTCGGCGGGCGGGCCGCCAGCGGCGACATCGACCTCGACCTCGAGGAGCTGGTCGAAGCGATCAGCGACGTCATGCGCAAGAAGGGTGCCGCGTTCGGACTGTTCATCGACGAGATGCAAGACCTCGACCCCGATCTTCTCGGCGCCCTGCTCGCGGTGCAACACCGCGCCAGCCAACGAGAATGGCCGTTCTTCGTCATCGGCGCCGGACTGCCCAGCCTGTCGGCGGTGCTCGCCGACAGCCGCTCCTACGCCGAACGGCAATTCTCCTACCGCACCATCGGACCGCTCTCCCCCACCGACGCCGCCGACGCGCTCCGGGTCCCGGTCGAGGCACATGGCGGTGCGTTCACCCCGGACGCCCTCGAGATCGTCGTCGAAGCCAGCGGCGGCTACCCGTACTTCCTGCAAGAGTTCGGTAAGGCGATCTGGCACACCGCCCCCGCCTCCCCCTTCGATACCGAGGACGCCCACACCGCCGTGGAGGAAGGCCGTCGAGCGTTGGACGACGGGTTCTTCCCGTCCCGGTGGACCCGCGCCACCGATCGGGAACGCCGGTACCTGCGCGCCATCGCCGAAACCGGGGAACTCACACCCCGGTCCGGGAAGGTCGCCGCAGCCATGGGGGTGGCGACCACCGCGGTCAGCGATGTCCGGGATTCCGCCATCAAAAAGGGCCTGATCTGGTCCCCCGAACACGGTCGCATCGCGTTCACCGTCCCCGGCATGGCCGACTTCATCCGCCGCCAGCCCACCGCCTGAACCCCCGGTTCCCGCGCGCCGAGCCGGATCCCGCACTCGCTCGCTGCACTCTCGAGACGACACGTGTGGTGCCCGAGGACGTTCGACGAGTGCTGCGGAAACCTTCTCCAGCAGTCACCCGTACCTCGAGGGAGATGGTGACCTTCAGTTGATGCGCAGCCAAACGGGTTCAGGCCGCAGTAACCATCCCACTACTCTTTCCGGGTATGGGGACCACCTTCCACGGGCCGAGCCCCTGGCCGCACATCACCCGCGCCATCCGCACGCGCGGACCTCGGCACGCCGCGATCGCGTACCTCGGCCAGGACGCCCCCGACCTGCTGCCGCTGCGTGCCGGGGATGTCCTCGTCGTGAACGCCTCGCGGGCCGCGGTGCGCGCGCACGCCACCTCCCCGGCCGCGCTCGCGCACTACGTGGCCGCCGGGGTGCGGGTGCTGTCGTCACCGAACCTGCACGCAGGCGTGATCGCCACCGCCAGGTGGGCGGTCATCGGCTCCGCAGGCGCCTCCCACAGCTCCACCATCTCGGATGAGGCCATCGTCGTCACCGATGATCCTGAGGTCGTGGCCGCCGTCCGGGCCTTCATCGACGGTATCGACGAGATCACCGAGGTCGACCAGGTGTTCCTCGACAACGCCACCGCCATCTGGCAGATCGGCCGGGCCGTACCCCTGCCCGGAATCGGCGACCGCAACCGGCGTGCCGAACCCGACTTCCTCCCCACCCCGGTGACCCGGATGTTCCTGTGGCACATCACCCATTACCAACCCGGCCCCGCGGAAGAACACGAGCGCGCAGCCCAGACCAGCGCCCGCCGTACGTCTGCGGGTCCGGCGGCGAAGTATCAGCTCGAATGGTTCCGTATCGACGCCCCCGCCGGCCGCGGCCGTGGCCGGCTCCAGCGGGGTGACGTCCTGTTGCAGGTCACCGCCGACAACGAATGGCTCTACTCGCCGGCGGTCGTGGACTCCGACCCGATCGCGATCCCCCGCACCCGCACAGCGGTGGCGTACCACCTGCGTACGCGGGTCGACCTGGAGCCGATCGCGGTGCCCGACGCGGAAGTACGGCTCGCCGATGCCGGGCACCCGGGTCCCCGGCTGCGCACCGACCACCGCATCGTCTCCGCCAGCCTGCGGGCCGCGCTGCTCCGACTCTGGAACCTGTGACCCGATCCGCACGTTTCAGGCGTGACCCGTGACTACGACATG
>NZ_JBLWIT010000089.1:0-6390 GCF_048381435.1 Rhodococcus mengyinensis
CCGACGACGGCTCCGCCGCCTTCGAGGGGCATGTCGATGGTGATGCCGAAGTCCTTGCGGTTGAGGACGGTGGTGGCTTCGAAGCCGGCGACCGGGCCGTTGCCCATGCCGGGGTTGACGCCGTTGAACTCGAGGGCGAGCTCGACGGGGCGGGTGACGCCGTGGAGGGTGAATTCGCCTTCGACCACGTAGTCGTCGCCCTTGGCGCGGACCGCGGTGGAGGTGAAGGTGGCGGTGGGGTACTGCTCGGCGTCGAAGAAGTCGGCGGACTTGATGTGGGCGTCGCGGTCGGTGTTCTTGGTGTCGATGGACGCGACCTGGATTTCGGCGGTGACGGCGGCGGTGCCGTCCTCGGCGACGGTGATCGCGCCGGTGAAGTCGTTGAAGGTGCCGCGGACCTTGCTGACCATGAGGTGGCGGACGGAGAAGCCGACGGTGGAGTGGACGGTGTCGATGGCCCAGGTTCCGGCGGTGAGGTTGGGCAGGGTGGCGGTGGCGGTGGTCATGTGAACTCCTCGGATCGTCGACTCAAGTAGTTGAATGTTCAAGTTCTTGTATCCTCAACTATGAACCCGGTGAATTTCTTCCGCAACCCGAATGTGTTGCCTGTCACATGACGCACGTGAGTGGCACGGTGTGCCCGGGGGCGCTTTCTCACTCACGTGGGGGGAGGCAGGCGCGTGCCGCGGCGAGGACCATGGCGCCGGCGGCATCGAGCGGTTCGGTGCTGCGCAGTGCACGGGCGAGGACGAACGCCCCCTCCAGGCTGGTGACGAATCCCAGGATCAGGCGCCTCGCATCGGCCTCGTCGAATCCGCGCTCGCGCAGCAGGGCGCTGCCCGAGTCGATCCAGCTCGTGAACACGTCGGCCGTGGCCACGCGAAGCACCTCGTTGGTGCTCGCGACCTCGAGTGCGACCGTGGCGATGGGGCAGGCGTCCGCGTAGTCAGTGGCCACCAGGGTCTCGCCCGCCAGCCGGAATCCGACCTCGATCCCCTCGAGGATGTCGGAATGTGCGTCGAGGATGGAGAAGACCAGCCGGGCGTACTCCTCGCCCGACGAGCGGATGACCTCTTCGCCGAGTTGCTGCTTGCCGCCGGGGAAGAAGTGGTAAATCGACCCGAACGGTGCGCGGGCCTCCGCGGCGACCTGCTTGAGTCCGGTCCCGGTGTAGCCGTTGCGGCGGAAGAGGTCGCTGCTGGTGCCGAGGATCCGGGCCTTCGTGTCGTTCACTTTTCTGCCCTCCGACCGTTGCGCTCGGTGCGTACCTCATCGTAACCTGATTCTCAGTAGAACGATCTATCAAATGGAGTGAGGGCCATGAAGCAGATCGAGCTCTCCGCAGGCACCGTCGAGTATCGGGACACCGGGGGCGACGGTCCCGTCCTCGTGTTCATCTCCGGCCTGACCATCGACGGCACCGTGTGGCGACACGTGGTGGAGCAACTCGCCCCGGACTTCCGCTGCATCGTCCCGAACCTCCCGCTCGGCGCGCACCGCATTCCGATGCGCGAGGACGCCGACCTCTCGTTACGCGGGCTCGGACTGCTCATCGGCGAATTCCTCGAACGGCTCGATCTCGCCGACGTCACCCTCGTGCAGAACGACTGGGGTGGCGCGCAGGTGCTGATCGCCCTCGGCGACTCGAGCCGCATCGGGGCTCTCGTCCTCACCCCGTGTGAGGCGTTCGACAACTATCCACCCGGAATTCCTGGTCGCGCAATCGGTCTCGCGGTGGCGATCCCCGGTGGTCTCACGTTGGCCATGCACGCGCTGCGATTCCGGGCGATGCGACGGGCGCCCGCAGGCTGGGGCTGGATGAGCAAGCGACCCGTACCGAAGTCGGTGATGGACGGCTGGTTCCGGCCCGCGACCACCGACCGCCTGGTGCGACGAGATCTGCGCAAGTACACGACCTCGGTGCCGCCGAAATCGACGCTGCGGGAGTGGGCGGAAGCGAACCGCAGCTTCGACCGTCCGGTCCTCGTGCTGTGGGCTGTCGAGGACAAGGTGATGCCCCGCGACCACGGCCGGCGCCTGGCCGAGCTGTACCCGCACGCCGAACTGCAGGAGGTCGAGGACAGCTACACGTTGATGCCCGAGGATCGCCCGGACGTGGTCGCGGAGGCTTTGCGGCTTCGCCGCCCGTGAGTACTTATTAACCGCGGGAGGTTAACAAGTACTCACGGCTCGATACACCGCCCGGATCGCGGAGGCCGTCACCGACTGGTGTGAGCCCATGCCCCACACCGTCCGATCCCCGACGCGGCACTCCGCCAACGTAATCGCCGCGCTGTCGCTGCCCGACCTCTGCGAGTGCTGGGTGAGGGAGAGGACGTCGACGTCCATGCCCTTCGACGTGAGGACGTGGGTCATCGCCTCGACGGGGCCGGTGGCGACCGCCTCGCCCGACACTTCCACGCCGTCGACGTCGAACACGACGAACAGCCGGTCGCCGTCGGGGCCGTGCTCGACGGACCAGCGGCCGATGCCGCCCCGGTAGCCGTACTCGGCGCAGAACAGCGTCCACAGTTCCTCGGCGGTGATCTCGAGCCCCGACGAGTCCGCCGCCTCCTGCACCTTCGCAGCGAAGTCGATCTGGAGCCGCCGTGGCAGCGTGACACCGTATTCGCTCTGCAGCAGGTGCGCGATGCCGCCCTTGCCGGATTGACTGTTGATGCGGATGACGGCCTGGTAGTCGCGTCCCACGTCCGCCGGGTCGATCGGCAGGTACGGCACCGCCCACGGTGCGCTCCCCGCATCCAGCCCGAGTGCCGCTGCGGACGCCCGATGCTCCGCGAATCCCTTCTTGATCGCATCCTGATGGGTGCCGGAGAACGCCGTGTACACGAGGTCGCCGCCGTAGGGGTGCCGCTCGTGAACGGGAATCCTGTTGCAGTACTCCACGGTTCGCCGTACCGTGTCGATGTCCGAGAGGTCGATCATCGGGTCGACGCCCTGCGCGTGCAGATTCAGTGCCAGCGTCACCAGATCGACGTTGCCGGTCCGCTCACCGTTGCCGAACAGGCAGCCCTCGACCCGCTGCGCACCCGCCAGTACCGCCAGTTCGGCGCAGGCGACGCCGGTGCCGCGGTCGTTGTGCGGGTGCACCGACAGGATGACCGAATCCCTCCGCTCCAGATGCCGGTGCATGTACTCGATCTGGTCGGCATACACATTGGGCGTCGAGACCTCCACCGTGGCAGGCAGATTGTGGATCACCGGACGGTCGGGGCTCGCGTCCCACAGCCCGGTCAGGCTGTTGCACACGTCGAGCACGAAGTCCGGCTCGGTCAGGTTGAACACCTCGGGTGAGAACTCGAACCGCCGGCCCGAATGATCGCCGGCACCGCGTGCCACCTCTTGCGCTGCATCGAAGATCAACCGGTGCAGCGCTTTCCGATCCTTGCCGAGAACGACGGAGCGCCACGTCGGCGCCGTCGCGGTGTACATGTGCACCACGACGTTCCGCAGTCCCACGACCGACTCGTACGTCCTGGCGATCAGATCGTCGCGGGCCGCGGTGAAGACGACGATCGTCACGTCCTCGGGCACCAGGTCCAGACGCACGAGGTCGCGGACGAAGTCGAAATCGGTCTGGCTCGCTGACGGGTATCCGACCTCGATCTCCTTGTAGCCGATCGAGATCAGCAGTTCGAAGAATCTGCGTTTGCGCTCCGGATCCATCGGCTCGGCGAGGGCCTGGTTGCCGTCGCGCAGATCGACGGGCACCCACAGCGGGGCGGTGGTGGTGCGTCGTGTCGGCCAGGTGCGGTCGAGGTCGGGGACGGGAACGCGGTCCCAGATCGCGCGGTAGCGATCGGAGGGCATCGGTGAGGGTTGCTGGGTGTTCCACGTGGGGACGGTGCCGGTCATGACGGTCTTCTCCTCGGAAATGGGATGCACGAGACGACCGACGCGGCGAAACCCCGCGGCAGGGTGCCGGCCTTCAGGCCCCGCCGCGGCAGTGGAGGAGAAGTCCACGGATCGCCACGGCGCTAGACTAGGAGAAATTCACTCATCAGACAACCTGAGGAGTTCTGCGTGACTTCGTCGATACGACGCCACCTGCTGACGGACCAGGCGGCGGATCTGCTGCGCGCGCGGATCGCGAGCGGAGAATGGGAGGTCGGTGCCAAGCTCCCCGGCGAGACCACGCTGGCGGCCGAACTGGGCGTCGGACGGTCGACGGTGCGTGAGGCCGTCCGGATGCTCGCGGGCCTCGGCATGGTCGAGTCGCGGCAGGGGGCCGGCGTGTTCCTCCGCAGGTCGTCCCCGCGGCAGGACTGGGACCGGGTGCTCCGGACCGAGGAGATCCGGCACGTCGTCGAGGTGCGCCACACCGTCGAGATCGAGGCGGCCCGACTGGCGGCGTCCCGGCGCGACGAGGCCGATGTCGCGGCGCTCCGTCGGGCGCTGAACGCACGGTCCGCGGCGTCCGGGGCCGGTGCTGCCGCGTTCGTCGACGCAGACATCGCGCTGCATCGCGCGGTCGTGGTCGCCGCGCACAACCCGGTGCTGACCGAGTTGTTCGAGACGTTCGTCCCCCGGCTGCGGGAAGCGATGCTCGACCTGACGGCGGCGCTGGACCTGAGCGCGGGCAACGAGCCCGACGCGGACGCCCACCGACGGCTGGTGGAGGCGGTCGCCGACGGCGACGCCGAGGAGGCCGTCCGGGTCAGTACCGCGCACCTCGAGCGGCTTCGCCGCCCGTGAGTACTTATTAACCCGGATCCACCGATGTGGTGCGGGGTAGGTGAGTCGAAACGGCGAGATGCCCTTGCGTGCTGAAAGAATTGGACTTCTCACAGAACCAGTTCGATCGACACGAAGGGCATCTCTAGGGTGCAACTATCCCACACCCACCCGGTGACGGCCTCGGCGTTCGACGACCGCAATCTCCTCGCCGCGGCCGGACTGATCCCGGTCCTGGGGTTGGCTCAGGACTGCGGCCTCGATGACCTGGCAGACGAGCATCTGACGCTGCCCACCGACAAGGGCGCACACGCGGGCCGGAAGGTGACCGCACTGGTAGCGGGCATGGTCGCCGGCGCCGACAGCATCGACGACATGGCGCTGCTGCGGCACGGCGCCATGCCCACGGTATTCGACCACCCGTACGCCCCGTCGACGCTGGGCTCCTTCCTGCGGACGTTCTCCTTCGGGCACGTCCGCCAACTCGACGCCGTCGCCGCCCGATTCCTGCAAGGCCTGGCCGAACGAACACCGCTGGTCGGTGGGCCCGAAGTCGGTGGGCGGATCCTCGTCGACCTCGACGACACCATCGTCCCGGTGCACGGGCACGCCAAGCAGGGTTCGGGCTACGGATATACGGGGGTCCGGGGGTTGAACGCGCTGATCGCCACCGCCACCACCGACGGGCGGGCACCGGTGATCGTCGGCCAACGCCTGCGCCGCGGCGGCTGCGGATCCCCACGCGGGGCATCCCGGATGGTCAGCGACGCCCTCGCCACACTCGGCCGCCTGCGCCCGCAGCTGTCACCGGGGTCTGTGCTGGTGCGGGCCGACTCGGCCTTCTACGGGCACCCGACCGTGTCCGCGGCACTGCGCTCCGGCGCCGACGTCTCGGTCACGGTGCGGATGACCGCGACGGTGAAGGCGGCGATCGCCGCCATCGACGAGGATGCGTGGACCCCGATCGAATACACCGACGCCGTCTACGACGAACAGGCCGGCCGGTGGATCTCCCGCGCCGAGGTCGCCGAGATCGACTTCACCGCGTTCACCCGCCTCGCCTCCGAGCGGACACCGGGCCGGTTGGTGGTGCGCCGCATCCCCGACCTGCGGGAACACACCGATGGTCAGGGCACGTTGTTCGACGCCTGGCGGTTCCACGCGTTCTTCACCACCACCGACCCCGCCGTCCTGGACACCGTGGCCGCGGACAAGATCCACCGCGGGCACGCGATCATCGAGCAGGTCCACGCCGACCTGAAGAACTCCGCGCTCGCGCACCTGCCGTCGGGGCGGTTCGCCGCCAATAGTGCCTGGCTGGTGCTTGCGGTGATGGCGTTCAATCTCACCCGCGCCGCCGCCACCCTCACCGGGGCCCGCCTGGTGCGGGCGACGACCGCCACCATCCGCCGGACCCTGATCTCGGTCCCGGCGCGGATCGCGTCCTCGGCCCGCCGCCTTACCCTGCACCTGCCGCGGCGCTGGCCCTGGGAATCCGAATGGAACCAACTCTTCACCCACACCCGGCATCGAAGACCCCAGGTCACCTAATCCGCCCGGCCACCCCCGGCCCCGACCCGAAAGACCCAGTGGAACAACCCGACACATCGGTCGGGCGATCACCCACGCCCCGACAGCCCATCAACGGCCGCAACCGAACCCATCAGCCGACCCGCCCCTATCGGTGGATCCGGG